>CAZROW010000003.1:36652-78131 GCA_964601805.1 uncultured Enterobacteriaceae bacterium | reverse complement strand
AGGGATAAAGGGATAAAGGGATAAAGGGATAAAGGGATAAAGGGCCTACGGTACAGCGATTCCTGAGGATTCAGATAATTTATTCAGGTTTAATTTTATTTTCACGAAAAAAATTCATTAACCGTTTATTGTAAGAAATTCAGCCTTTTGAATGGCAAAGCATCTACTTGCAAAAAACGCCAACCTGAACCGCTTGCCCTTTATCCTTTTATCCCTTTATCCCTTTATCGAAAACCTTCAAGCACACCCACACCTGATCGCTACCCCCTTCCAACCGATCCACTTAATCTTTCCGCTGCATCCACTTCCACCCCTCCCACAACCCGGGTTCGTTCTTAACCATCTCTTCCAGAATACCGAGATAGTTGGCCATGGCGGTCTTTACTTTCATCTCTGGTGAGCCGTCGCTGACCGGGCGGATGACCAGGCGAAAACGTTTGCCGCCCAGCCAGGTCAGGTAGCCGGCCACGATTGGGATCTGTTTTTTGACAGCCAGTTTTACTGTCCCCGTAGGGCAGGACAGGGATTTACCAAGGAAGGGAAAATCCTTGCGATTCTTGTCGTCGAAGACTTCGGGAAAGTCGTTTGCCGTGATAACCAGGTGATTGTTTTCAAACGCGCGCAGGATGGGACGTACCGGGCTGTTCGGTTTGACCAGGATAATCGTGCCGCCATTGAGCAGCTTTTCTGCATGGGAATAGATGCGGTCTATGCGGTGACCAAATTTCTGGTAGCGGGCATTGTCCCTGGCATCCATGGCAATGATCGTGATCGGCAGATTGAGCCGGCCAAGCAGGTTACAGAAAAGCATGTTGAAATGGTGGTGATAGGTCATGGTCAGCACGCCTTTACTCTGGGCGTGGGCCGCATGCACATGTTCGGCTCCGTCTATTTCCACTTCACATTGCCTGATCCAGGTAGTATCGGACTGCGAGTAGTAACTGCCTTGCAAGCGGGTGACACCGACCAGGTTCTTATGACGTCTCCAGGCAGAATCTGCAATACCTGCATCGTTCAGGACAGCATTGAGACCATCGACAAAAGCAGCTTTCTGGCGGGCTATTGCAGGATGCAAGAAATAAACCGTGCGTGATGCAACACTGTTGCCTGAAGCATAGGAAAGAAAACGCCGTAGGAAGGCAACCCAGGCAAACATGAGTTTGAAACGGATTGCGGCAAGCATCCCCATCAGTTCAACCTTAATCAGTTATTCGACACCGAACATTCCAGGTTAGTATAAACGCTCACGTCGGGAAACGGCTCTTCGAGCCTATCCCGACCTACGGGATTTGGTTACGATCCAACGTGTCGTTCCTTGTTCCTTGCTCCTTGCTCCTTGTCCCTTTTCACCCTTCCTTGCGAACCTGATAAACCTGGTACCCCATCAAGCCCTGCTTGAGCAGCTTGGTGTAATTATTCAGCACAAGATCCCAGTACTTGCCGACCTTAGCCTTGTCAGAGCCGGCTGGTGCCTGCAGCAATTCATCATTGAAATACTCGGTATAGCGTTGCAGGGGGACATAGACCTGCGGACCAATATCCCGGTGCTGCGCAATCTTCAGGCCGGCATTGGTGATATAGGCATCAAGTTCTGCCCTGGCGGAAAAGTGGTTGCCGGATTTGAACGTGATCCTTGAGACATCTTCACAGCTGATATCGGCATAAACAAACGTGGCACCAGGTTTGAGTACGCGGTGCACTTCATTGAAAAACTTCTGCTTTTCATCATAGTGAAATGACGACTCCACGCAGTACATGAAGTCCAGGGCATCATCGGCAAAATCTGCCATGTGCATGGAATTTCCCTGGATAGTGTTGAGCCGGTCTGCCACCCCATGGGCGTCAGCATACTGCCGTGTCAGGTCAAGATGCTCTTCCAGCAGGTCGTAACAGGTCAGCTCAACCGGATATTGCTGGAGCAGGCGCATGGCATAGCCGCCGATGCCGCAGCCAATTTCAACGCCATGATCGTCAGCCGTCAGGGGCGCCAGCATGGAGCAGACCAGCCTGAAAAAAGCCATCTGCGCTTCAAACAGGTTGCTGCAATCGTCTTCCCAGTAGCCAAAGTTGATGGCATGACTGAGTTCGCCATCTTCAGCCTGTGAGAGGTCTGCCAGGTAATCCCTGATCCAGCGATAGAAATTATTGATCTTGGCGAAATCTTCGGAATCTGGTTGCAATGCGGGTTCCTGCCAGAGCTGTGCTTGTTGTTCTTTTATCGGGCGATAATCGCCAGTCAGTACAGGCCGCCTGTCCGTTATGAACAGATTGCCTGGGTGTGCTTCGAGTGTTTAACGGGACTGCTGTCGAATCAGTTTACGTGTGCCTTGTATTCACCGGCACTGTAACGTTCAGACATTTCTTCCAGGTTATAAATCTTGCCGATTTTTGAAACCTGCCCGGCAGTCCCGAAGGCTGTCAGCCTGGCCACCACGATGTCTTTCATGGCATTGATGGTCGGTGTCAGGAACTTGCGCGGATCAAATTCGGATTTGTTTTCCGCCAGGAAACGGCGCACGGCCCCGGTGGAGGCCAGGCGCAGGTCGGTATCGATATTGACCTTGCGCACACCATTGCGAATACCTTCCTGGATTTCTTCAACCGGGACACCGTAGGTCTCCGGTATCTCGCCACCAAATTCATTAATCACGGCCAACCATTCCTGGGGGACAGAGGAAGAACCGTGCATGACCAGGTGGGTATTGGGAATACGCTGGTGTATTTCACGGATACGTTCCATGGCCAGGATATCGCCCGTCGGCGGGCGGCTGAACTTGTAGGCGCCGTGACTGGTGCCGCAGGCAATGGCCAGGGCATCGACCTGGGTGGCCTCGACAAACTGGGCCGCTTCTTCCGGATCGGTGAGCAACTGGTCCATGGTGAGTTTGCCTTCGGCGCCATGACCATCCTCTTCGCCGGCCATGCCGGACTCCAGGGAACCCAGGCAGCCCAGCTCACCTTCCACGGACACGCCGCAGGCATGGGCCATGTACACGGCACGTTGGGTGACATCAACATTGTAATCAAAATCCATCGGCGTCTTGCCGTCCTCGCCCAGGGAACCGTCCATCATGACGGAGGAAAAACCCAGCTGGATGGAGCGCTGGCAAACTGCCGGCGACACCCCGTGGTCCTGGTGCATGACAATGGGGATATGCGGAAATTCCTCGATAGCGCCCTGGATCAAGTGCTTGAGAAAGTTGGAGCCGGCATATTTACGTGCACCGGCCGAGGCCTGCAGGATGACCGGGCTGTTCACCTCATCGGCACCCATCATGATCGCCCTGACCTGCTCCAGGTTATTGACGTTGAACGCGGGGACGCCGTAATCATTTTCCGCCGCATGGTCCAGCAACTGTCTCAAGCTCATTAATGCCATTGTCGTGTTCCTTTTCGCTCTGTTCTTTAAATTGATCTTTTGTCTATTAACTTTTTAACTGATGTCGGATGGCGGTCCTTCGGACCTTATCCGACCTACAAAAACCTCACCATTTCGTAGGTCGGCATAAAGCGGAGCGTTTGCAGACATAGATGCCATTTCATTTTCCAGGACTTCATCGTCGGGAAACGGCGCTTCGCGCCTTTTATGCCCTTTAGGGTAATCCCGACCTACGAGATCCCGTTATAGCCTTACGTGTCGTCCCTTGTTCCTTGTTCCTTGTTCCTAGCTCCCACGCTCTTCCAACACCGCCACGGCCGGTAATGTCTTGCCTTCGACGAATTCCAGGAAGGCGCCTCCGCCGGTAGAGATATAGGAAATCCTGTCACTGATGCCGTACTTGTCGATAGCGGTAATGGTTTCCCCGCCACCGGCAATGGAGAATCCGTCATTCTCAGCAATGGCCTTTGCCAGTGACTCTGTGCCGTGGGCAAAATTATCAAACTCAAAAACACCTACAGGGCCATTCCAGAGTATGGTCTTCATGCCACCAATAAGCGCAGCAAACTGCTTGCTGGTTTCCGGGCCGACATCAAGAATCATATCATCGTCGCCCACGTCATCGACGCCCTTGAGGGTCGCCGGCGCCGTCTCGGAAAACTCTGTTGCTACCAGTACATCCACCGGCAGGGGAATATCGGCACTTTCCATCAGTTTTTTGGCCACCGGAATCATGTCTGCCTCGACCAGGGACTTGCCCACGGGCTTGCCCGCCGCTGCCAGGAAGGTATTGGCAATTCCGCCGCCCACGATCAGCTGCTCAACCTTGCCTGCCAAAGCTTCAAGTACACTCAGCTTGCTGGAGACCTTGGCGCCACCGACTACGGCCAGCATCGGGCGCTCCGGATTGCTCAGCGCCTTCTCCAGGGCATCCAGTTCCGCCTTCAGCAGCGGACCGGCGCAGGCCTTGGGCGCAAACTTGGCCACACCATGGGTACTGGCCTGGGCCCGGTGGGCGGTACCAAAGGCATCCATCACAAAAATATCGCACAAACTGGCGTAATAACGGGCCAGGTCCTCAGCATCGGATTTTTCACCGACATTGGTGCGCACGTTTTCCAGCAGCACACAACTGCCGGATGCCAGCTGCTGCGAATCCTCTGCGGAAAAGTCCGGTGACATGATGGCCACCTCGGCATCCAGTAACTGGCCCAGGTAATCTGCTACCGGCGCCATGGAAAACGGGGCCTGCTCGCTGATGGGCACGCCTTCTTCCGGCCGCCCCAGGTGGGACATGATGATGACCTTCGCGCCAGCCTCCAGGGCCAGGCGAATGGTAGGCAGTGCTGCCATGATGCGGGTGTCATTGACCACCTTGCCGTCCTTGACGGGCACATTGAGGTCTTCCCGGATTAATACACGCTGGTCTTTCAGGGGGTAATCATGAATACTGCGAATGGTCATGGTAACTGCTATGTCGAAGAGGTTGGCCGGTTGCTAGGAAGGCAAATCATACCCGATTGCAGAAAACTTTTCTGCACATCCGGGCCGCCAAATACAAGGAAAATACGAGATAACACGATACAGTCACCCCTGGTTTGTAAACGATTCAACAGCTACACGAAAAAGTGAGAACCTACGTCCACATCGGTCAGCACAAGACCGGCACCACGTCCATCCAGCACTACCTGCAGACACACCGGGAAACCCTGATGTCAGCCGGGCTCTATGTGCCCGATACCCTGCTGGGCTTCGATAATCCCTCCCATTTCCTGCTCAATGTCTATGCCCTGGACGAAAACCGGGATTCCACGGCCAAGCTGCGGCTGCAGGAATTTCTCGATGAGGAGTTTTTCAATACGCTGGAGCGCCGGCTGGCAACGGAAGTGGCCAGGCACTACGAAAAAGCGCAGGCCGCTGGCTGCGAGGAAGTACTGTGGACCAATGAAGGGCTCTACCTGCTGGATTCTGAAACCGAATACGCCCGCCTGAAACAGCTGTTTTCCCTGTACAGCGATGAAGTGGTGACGCTGTGCTGTTTTCGGGACAAGGAATCCTACCGCCAGTCTTACCAGAAACAGCTCGAGTCACTGGAGCTACCCCTGAGTGATGATCCGGGTTCCTACCGCTACCTGGAAGCCGATTCCTGGCTGTTTGATTACGAGCGCAAGAAGGCCCTGCTGGCTGCGGTATTTGATGAAGTGCGCATCCTCGACTATGACGCCGATGATATGGTGAAAGTGTTCATGGAGAACCTGGGTTATGCCCCGGTTGAGGACACTGCCGGTATACGCCTGAACAGGACCTGATGCGGTGGTGCTGGCAGCTTCGATCAACCTCGTCACCTTGTAGGCCGGAAATTGCGCAGCAATCTCCGGCAATCCCGATTTAAAACGAGATACAAATGCCGGAGATGGCCCTGCGGGCCATTTCCGGCCTACAGCAGTTCGCTGATCTGGGCCTTGATCTTGTCCGCCGTGAAGCCAAAGTGCTCCATGACCACCTTGCCCGGCGCAGATTCACCAAACGTGGTCATGCCGATCACCTTGCCGTCCAGTCCCACGTACTTGTACCAGTAGTCGACCTGGGCCGCTTCCACGGCTACGCGCTTGCGCACGGCGGCCGGCAGTACCGATTCGCGATAGTCTGCCTCCTGGGCATCGAACACATCCGTTGACGGCATGGAGACCAGGCGTACTGCCTTGCCTTCAGCCTGCAGGGATTTGACCGCTTCCAGCGAGACCGAGACTTCGGAGCCTGTGGCCAGTACCACCGCTTCCGGCTCACCCTCACAATCGGCCAGGATATAAGCGCCACGGGCAATCCCTTCGATCTGCTCCTGGCTGCGTTCCAGGTGAGGAACGCCCTGCCGGGTCAGTACCAGGGAGGTAGGGCCTTCCCCGTTCTGCAATGCCGCCTTCCAGGACACGGCAGTTTCCACGTTGTCAGCAGGACGCCAGACCGACATGTTCGGTGTCACGCGCAGGGCACAAAGCTGTTCGATAGCCTGGTGGGTCGGGCCGTCTTCTCCCTGACCGATGGAGTCATGGGTGAAGACAAAAATATTGCGCTGCTTCATCAAGGCTGCCATGCGCACGGCGTTGCGGGCATACTCCATGAAAATCAGGAAGGTACCGCCATAGGGGATAAAGCCGCCGTGCAGGGCTATCCCATTGTTGATGGCGGCCATGCCGAACTCGCGGACACCATAGTAGATATAGTTGCCCTTGGGGTTCCGGGTGATGGCCAGGCTACCGTCCCAGGCGGTGAGATTGGAGCCGGTCAAATCGGCAGAGCCGCCGATCAGCTCGGGCAACACGGTGCCAAACGCGCCGATGGCCTGCTGGGAAGCCTTGCGCGTGGCCATGTCAGCCGCGTCCTCGTTGCACTGCGAAATATACTGGTTGGCCACCTCTTCAAAATCTGCACACAGCCCGCCGCGAATACGACGGATGAGCTCCATGGCGTGGACCGGGTACTCCTCTTCAAACTGGGTAAACAGCTCTTTCCAGGAAGTTTCAAAGGCATAGCCTTTCTCGCGGGCTTCCCAGGTCTGGTAGATCTCATCAGGAATCTCGAACGGAGGATAATTCCAGCCCAGGGCCTCGCGGGTGGCCTGGACTTCGTCCTCGCCCAGCGGTGCACCGTGGGTAGCTGAGGTGCCGGCCTTGTTGGGCGAGCCATAACCGATCTGGGTCTTGCAGATAATCAGGGTGGGCTGGTCCTTGTTGGCCCGGGCCGCCTTGATGGCTTCGCTGATTTCATCAGGATTGTGGCCATCGATGGTCAGTGTCTGCCAGTGATAGGCCTGGAAACGCTGGTCGGTGTCGTCCCCGAACCATTCCGCGACTTCACCATCAATGGAGATGCCGTTGTCATCGTAGAACACGATCAGTTTGCCCAGGTTCAGCGAACCGGCCAGGGAGCACACTTCATGGGAAATGCCTTCCATGAGGCAGCCGTCACCGGCAAAGACATAGGTGTAGTGATCAATAACCGGCGGAAAACCGTCACGGTTGAACTGGGCGCCCAGGGTACGCTCGGCAATGGCCATGCCTACCGCATTGGCCAGGCCCTGGCCCAGGGGACCCGTGGTGGTTTCCACACCCGGGGTATAGCCGTATTCAGGGTGACCCGGGGTTTTGGAGCCCAACTGGCGGAAATTCTTCAGCTCCTCAATGGGCAGGTCATAGCCGGTCAGGTGCAGCAGGGCATAGATCAGCATCGAGCCGTGGCCGTTGGACAGGACAAAACGGTCGCGGTTGATCCAGTTCGGGTTGGTGGGATTGTGGCGCAGGAAGTCATTCCAGAGCACTTCGGCGATATCGGCCATGCCCATGGGTGCGCCCGGATGGCCGGAATTGGCTTGCTGGACAGCATCCATGGCCAGTACACGGATGGCATTGGCACAGTCTTTACGGGAGGCTTTCCTGCTGATGCTGCTTGCTTCTGACTCGTTGATACCGGAAGTGCTGGATTTCTCAGCCGGCATACTGCTTCTCCTGTCCCGAACGGGGGTAAATATGATTATCTGTAGTAGTCGGTTGCCCCGTGTATCGGCGCAACCAGCATCCCGAATTGTTTTTTTTGGTTCACTTTTTCTGGGGGGCTCTATTGTCTCCCAGCCAGTGTCAATTTGCCATACAGAATAGGCCAAAAAAGCCCGTATCAGCCCCCAGTTGAATGAAAAACCCGTTATTTCCGGGGATTTGCGAAAACCCTTGGAGGGTGATACATTCGTGGCCCTGCAATTCCTGTCTGATTATAAAAATTACAAGTATTCAAGATATCCTAGGTTAAATAGACAAACATCCCCCCAAGGATTGGCGTGAGCTAACAGAGCAGATTGGGCGGACACGGGATACAAACTTGAAGCATTTACTTACGGGCAAATCCCGGGGGAAGAAATCAGTTCAGGAGGTAGCCTTGGTTCAAGGTAGTTAGACGATTTCTTTGACTCTACTTATATAACTATCACAGACCAATTACATAAAGAGACTTGAGAAAGACTCAGCGTATCCGTGTGGGTCAGCATTGCAAGTCAAGACATCATGGCAAACAGTCGCCGCAAAAATTCCGGCACTGACATTTGCACTAAACAGAAGGAAAACAGTATGACTGAAGCAGTATTGTTTACATCGGAATCTGTATCTGAAGGCCATCCTGACAAAGTATCGGACCAGATATCAGATGCCATTCTTGATGCATTACTGGAACAAGATCCGAAATCCCGTGTCGCCGTCGAAACCCTGGTAAATACTGGCCTTGCACTGGTCGCCGGCGAAGTTACCACTACCGCCGTTATCGACGTGGAAAGTATCGTGCGTGGTGTCATCCTGGATATCGGCTACGACGGCGGATCAGAAGGTTTTGACGGACACAACTGTGCTGTTCTCAACGCCATCGGTAAACAGTCACCCGATATTTCCATGGGTGTGACAGAAGGCGAAGGCCTGCACAAGGAACAGGGTGCGGGAGACCAGGGCCTTATGTTCGGTTACGCCTGTGATGAAACAGACGTATTGATGCCGGCCCCGATTACCTACTCACACCTGCTGGTGAAAAAGCAGTCTGAGGTGCGCAAGGCCGGCAAACTGCCTTTCCTGCTGCCAGACGCCAAGAGCCAGCTGACTTACCGTTACGTTGACGGCAAACCGCAGTCCATTGACGCTGTAGTACTGTCAACCCAGCATACTGCCGACATCAGCCAGGAAGACCTGCGTGAAGCAGTCATGGAAGAAATCATCAAACCGGTACTGCCAGCCTCCATGCTCGATGGCGACACCAAGTACCACATCAACCCAACCGGCCAGTTCATTGTCGGTGGCCCACACGGCGACTGCGGCCTGACCGGACGCAAAATCATCGTTGATACCTACGGCGGCATGGCCCGTCACGGTGGTGGCGCATTCTCAGGCAAGGACCCCTCCAAGGTTGACCGTTCAGCGGCCTACCTGGCACGTTATATTGCCAAGAACATCGTGGCTGCCGGTATTGCCAGCCGATGTGAAGTACAGCTCTCCTATGCCATTGGTGTAGCCGAGCCTACCTCCATCCTGGTTGACACTTTCGGCACTGGCAAGATTGATGATGCGAAAATCACCAAGCTGGTCAGGGAAAACTTTGACTGCAAGCCTGCCGGCCTCATCAAGATGCTGGACCTGCTGAACCCGATTTACCGTCCCACTGCCGCCTATGGGCATTTCGGACGTGATGAGTTCAGTTGGGAAAAAACCGACAAGGCAGATGCACTGAAAGCAGACGCCGGTATCTGATAGTTAGACGCCCAGTCAGATAGAAGCAGGCTGGTACAACCAGCCAGGGGACAGACCACGCAAAGCGTGCTCTGTCCCTGTTTTATCCGAATAACTAAAAGGAAACAGGAAACTAAAATGAGTAAAGAAGATTACAAAGTCGCGGATATTGGATTGGCAGACTTCGGCCGCAAGGAAATCATCCTTGCCGAGTCTGAAATGCCTTCCCTGATGGTATTGCGCGAAAAGTACGGTGAAGAAAAGCCCCTGCAGGGCGCCAAGATCATTGGCTGTATCCACATGACCATCCAGACTGCCGTACTGATTGAAACCCTGAAAGCACTGGGTGCCGAAGTACGCTGGTCCTCCTGTAACATTTTCTCCACGCAGGACCACGCTGCTGCCGCCATGGCCGCTTCCGGTGTTGCGGTTTATGCCTGGAAAGGCCAGACCGAGGAAGAAGCCGAGTGGTGTATCGAACAGACTATCCTCAAGGACGGCAAGCCCTGGGATGCCAACATGCTGCTGGACGACGGTGGTGACCTGACTGCCATGGTTCATGAGAAATACCCCGAGATGCTGGACAACATTCACGGCATCACCGAGGAAACCACAACCGGCGTACATCGTCTGTACGAAATGATGGAAGCCGGCGAGCTGAAAGTACCGGCCGTGAACGTCAACGACTCGGTGACCAAGTCCAAGAACGACAACAAGTACGGCTGCCGCCACTCACTGAACGACGGCATCAAGCGCGGTACTGACATGCTGCTGTCCGGCCGTAAAGCCCTGGTTATAGGTTACGGTGACGTGGGCAAAGGCTCTGCTGCCAGCCTGCGCCAGGAAGGCATGATTGTGAAGATCTCTGAAGTCGACCCGATCTGTGCCATGCAGGCCTGCATGGACGGCTTCGAAGTCGTATCTCCCTACAAGGACGGCATCAACACCGGCAAAATCGACTGCATCGACGAGGAACTGCTGGGCTCCACCGACCTGATCGTGACCACCACCGGTAACATCAATGTCTGTGACGCCAACATGCTGCAGAAACTCAAACCTGCTGCCGTCGTCTGTAACATTGGTCACTTCGACAACGAAATCGACACTGCCTACATGCGCAAGAACTGGAAGTGGGAAGAAGTGAAGCCGCAGGTTCACAAGATCGTGCGCGGCAAATTGGAGGACGGCAAGGAAGACTTCCTGATCCTGCTCTCCGAAGGTCGCCTGATCAACCTGGGCAACGCTACCGGCCATCCTTCACGCATCATGGACGGTTCCTTCTCCAACCAGGTACTGGCCCAGATGTATCTCTGGGAACGCAAGTTCGCCGACCTGGATCCTGAGTTCAAGGAAAGCAACATCAAGGTTGAAGTACTGCCGAAGAAACTGGACGAAGAAGTGGCTGCCTGCATGGTCAAGGGCTTTGACGGTGTTATCACCCGCATGACCGACGACCAGGCCAAGTACATTGGTGTGAAAGTCGAAGGCCCATACAAGCCAGAGCACTACAAATACTAATAATAAGAAAGAAACCAAGCTTGAAAAGGGCGCCTCTGGCGCCCTTTTTTATGGCCAAAAAAAACCAGTTTCGTAGGTCGGCATAGCCCCAAAGGGGCGTTTGCCGACATCGACTCCGCAGCATTTGTTGAAGCCCAACGTCGGGAAACGGCGCTTTGCGCCTATCCCGACCTACAATCGTTCAAGCCCCACGTGTTGTCCATAGCCCCCTTTCATTCTGTTATGCTTTCCGAAACCGGAAACAGGTTTTGAGGGGGATTCATGTATCCGTTCAAAGAGGGTTATTACGCCGTCCACAACGGCTGGTATGTCGTGGCATTCTGCCAGGATGTCACCAGTGCATTGTTGTCACGCCAGGTACTGAACCAGCCGGTGGTGCTGTTTCGCAAACAAGACGGTGAGATCACCTGTCTCAGTGGCCTGTGCCCACATCGCTTTTACCCCCTGGCCGACAGTCACCTGGCAGATGATGTCATCACGTGCGGCTACCACGGCATTTCCTTTGATACCGATGGCCAATGCACACGCATCCCCGGCCAGGACACCATCCCTGCCAGCTGCAAGCTAAAGAAATACCCGGTGGTGGAGCACGGCATGTGGGTCTGGGTCTGGCCTGGTGATCCCGCGCAGGCAGATACTGCCCTGCTGCCGGACCTGGAGGCCATCGGCCATAACGGTGACAACCTCACTGCCAGTCCGCTGTATTTCTATGAAGTACAGGCCCGTTACCAGCTTCTCACTGACAACCTGACCGACCTTTCACACCTGGCTTTCCTGCATGGCGACAGCATCGGTTCCAGCGGTAATGCCGAGGTCCCGGAAGACCTCTCCGAAGGCCCCGGAGTGCTATACAGCTCCCGCACCATCCGTGATTGCCCTGCGCCGCCCGTGGTCAAGGAATTCCATGATTACGAAGGCAAGATCAACCAGGTCAGCGCCATGAATTTCTACTACCCCGGGCTGCATGCCGGCTCGGTAGAGATGACCTTTCCGGATGACCATGCCCGTGCCGGTGAGCCCATGCGCGCCATGTATATCTTTCATGCCATCACGCCGGCGACCAGGCATTCCTGCTACTACCATTTCGGCCTGGCATCGGTGGATGTCCAGCAAATAGAAAACATGCGTGGTTACCTTGAGAAAGTGGTGCAGGAAGATATCGACGCCTCACAGGCCATCGAACAACTGCTGCAAAGCGGATGTACCCCGGCGCGTGAAGTCATGAAACACAGTGACGAGAACTCTGTCCGCGCCCGGCGCATGCTGATGAAACTCATGGATGCAGAAAAAGATGTGTCAGCCATACCGATGCAGGAGCAAGCGGCGGAAGCCTGACCGATATTTAATTTTTTAACATCGTGAGTAATTGATCGTCGGGAAACGGCGCTTCGCGCCTATCCCGACCTACGACTCGGACAAGCCCGACGAGATGTTCCTTGTACCTTGTCCCTTGCTCCTTCGTCCTTCATTCCCAGAGCAACCCGGTCACCTGCTTGTCCATCACCGACTCACTGAACACAACTTCCCCCTTTGATCGGGCAAGCCCGTAACACACGTGCAGTGGTAACAGGTGTTCAGGTCGTGGATGACATTGCAATGCCGCCGGTGCCTGGTGCCAGTGGGCAAGCAGGCTTTCCCGGTCTGCTTCGGGTATCCCGGCAGTGCAGGTGTCCTGCAGCCAACGTTCAAAAGCCTTGTTCGCGTCATTCCCCATGCCGGGGGTAAAAAAGGCACCCAGGTTATGGAAGGACATACCGGAGCCCACCACCAGGATATTTTTCATCAGCAAGGGAGCCAGCGCCCTGCCCAGGGCAATGTGTTCACCGGCATCCAGGCTGGCCAGCAGGGAAAGCTGGATTACCGGCACGTCGGCATTCGGGTACATCAGCTTTAGAGGCACGAACATGCCATGATCAAAGCCCCGATGCCCCTCGGCAACACTGGGTATGTCGGCGGCTGTCAGCAGGCCAACGATTTCCTTTGCCAGGGCCGGGCTGCCCGGTGCCGGGTAAGTAATCTCGTAGGACTCCGGGGAAAAGCCGCCGTAGTCATAGATCAGGCCCGGTGCCTCGCTCGCGGTCACATGGGCCACGGGCATTTCCCAGTGGGCACTGATCACCAGGATCGCCTCTGGTGTACCCAGTCTTTGGGGAATGCTTTCCAGGAAACTGATGAGCCGGGCATGGCCGGGGTCACCCAGCAGCGGCATGGGACCGCCGCCATGGGGCAGGTACAGGACTCGGGCAACAGCCCCTTTCCCGTGTTGTGGTGTGGTATTCATTGCCGACAGGATACTCGAACCGGGTGGACTTGCAGCCAGTGGCTCAGAAAATATTTCTCAAGAGCACAAACAGCAGGCCGCTGAGCAGCGCCGCTGCTGGCAGGGTTATCACCCACGCCAACCCGATGGGTTTCATGAGCTTCCAGTTGGTCTGGGCATTGACGATGCCGATGCCGAGCACGGCACCGATCAGGATGTGGGTGCTGGAGACCGGAATACCCAGCAGGGAGGCCATCAGGACCACCACGGCCGCGGCCAGCTCGGCGGTAAAGCCCGATGCCGGGTGCATTTCGGTCAGGTGATGTCCCACCGTCATGATCACTTCACGGCCAATAAACCATAACCCTGCCACTAGGCCAATGCCGAAGGTAATCATGGCCAGGGGCGGAATGGAGGCCGAGGCAATTATCGTCCCGGTGCGCAGCACATCGAGGATGGCAACAAAGGGGCCGATGGCATTGGCGATATCATTGGAGCCATGGGAAAAGGCAAACCCGCAGGCAGTGAACACCTGCATCCAGCTGAACAGGATGAAGGTAGATTTGCTCAGCGGTTCATTTTTCAGTGACCGGGCAAAAATCAGGGTACCCATCCACACGGCAGCGCCCACCATGGCCATGATCAGCAGGTTGCTCAGGGTACTTAATTCGAACTCGAGGTTTTTCAGGCCCTTGAAGACCATCATGGCAGCAATCACCACAGCGCCCAGTGCCGCAACCAGCGGTACCCAGGTTTCCAGGGCACGCCGGGCATCCGCACTGTGCATCCTCTCCTCGTTCAGGTGCTGCTCGTGGAAGGAGCCGAATTCCAGCTGGTTGGGATCACCTTCCTTGAAAAAGTCGGCCTCCTTCGCCGTCACACTGGCAAAGGAGATCTGCTGGATTTCTTCCAGGCGTTCATAGGCCGGTCGCGGCTCTTCCTTGTTCTGCAGGATTTCCGCCTTGACTTCCAGCAGTCGACGCTCGGACTCTTCATCATGCAGAATGACGTGGTTCCGGATCAGGGAGAACAGGGCCCAGGACACAAAACCACCCAGCACCGGGGAGATCACCCAGGACGAGGCGATGGTGGCCACACGCTCCCACTGGACCAGGGAAAAGGCCGTGTCTGCCCCATCCAGCAACATGCCCAGGACGATGGAGCTGCCAATAATGCCACCAATTATGGAGTGGGTCGTGGAGACCGGGAAACCGCGCCGGGAGGCAAACAGCAGCCACAGGGCGGCGGCCAGCAGGGCCGACATCATGATGTAGATGAAATCCATGGGATCCAGGGCGATTTCCGACAGATCCACGATATTGCCGCGAATGGTATTGGTCACTTCACCGCCGGCAATCACCGCACCACTGACCTCGAACACCGCGGCCACGGCCAGGGCCTGCTTCATGGTAAGCGTCCCCGCACCGACACTGGTACCAAAGGAATTGGCCACATCATTGCCGCCAATATTGAAGGCCATGAATATGCCGAAGAAGGTCGCAAGCGTGAAAATAACGACGTTGGCGTAATTGGTATAGTTCATTCCCCAGATGAGGAAGAACCCGGTGGTGCCAATCAGGAGGAATGCAAAGAAATAACTAAGGCGGTCGAATTGGTGCATCAAATATTGCTTTTCTTGCCGGGACAGCCCTGTCCGTTTTTGGAAACCGGTTAATAGCTATCCACTAAAGATTGCTGTCATCAGCGAGCCTGAAACTGCACCGGCGGCACATACTTCACTGGCAGGCGATGACAATATTATTCGTATCGATATTTTTCATGGCACTGTACAGTTTTGTCACCGCAATGAGAAGTCTAAAAGGACTTAAAAAAACTCTGGATGATCAGGATCAAGCCCATCAGACGACTTTAGTTCGGAAATGGCCCAAAGGACTATCTCCGACAACACAATTACGTCTCGTCCGGTGTTATCCGGAATATCGTATCGTGATCCGGTGAACGTTCCGCTTCGGGCCGGCCATTGGTGTAGTAATAAAAAGACAGGGACTTCCGACTATTCCCCTCCGGACACGCCAGTGGATGCGGATGCCCGTGATAGGACCAGTCCGTGGTGCTGAATACCACGGCGCGGTTGAACAGCGGCGCGATCTTGTGATGGCAACGGCTGATGTCCCGGTCCCACAACTCCAGGTGACCACCCCACTCCTCCTGCCAGTCCTCGTTCAGATAAATAAGCATGTTCAAACGCCGGTCCAGCTTCAGCTTGGGATGCATATTGAAATCCACGTGCACCTTCAAAAACCCGCCGGGCAAAATCTGGTGCAATCCGGCCCCGCCAAAATAGGGATCGGGAATCAGGCCATCGATGCCAGTCAGCTTTTCCAGGAAGTCGAGCATGGGCGGTGCATTCATTGCCTGCAGGAAATCCCAGATGGGTGGCGCCACCGTGTTGGTGTGCCAGTAACCCAGCTTCTTTTCCGTGTCACTGTTGAAAGCACGCCAGGGCATGTCATCCGGTGTCGGAAACACCTCCAGCACCTGCTTCAGTGCGGCATCGTCAAACAGGTTGTCGATGACGATGTGAGGAAAGGGATCAGCGGCCTGGTAGCCAGGAGCGAGGGCCTGGGGGTCGGCGTGAAGAGTGGGAATCAACTGCATAAGACTTTATAAACTATCAATGACATGATTCAACGCCACATAGGAATCCAGCTTCGGTCGTTCAGAGTCTGGTCGAGAGATATCCGAGGGTACACTGATATCCGAACCGTCGACAATGCGATTCATGAAATTGAACAGGGCACAGGTTGAAATGGCATCAAACAGGTCATCTTCAGACCAGCCAGCAGCATAGACAGCATCGGCATCCGCCTGCACAATTTTTGATGGTGACAGCGTGAGCTTCCTGGCATAAGCCAGGATCGGCTTGAGCTTCTCCGGAATATCAGCAGTTTCAAGGTCGCCATGCAACTGGGCAAGCAGGTGATCATCGATACCAAACATTTTTGCCACGGCATGGTGAGCACCATGACAGAATTCACAGGCATTATTGAGCGATACATAGGCGGCTATCAGCTCACGCTCACCCACACTGAGACCTGACTCACTACGTAAAATGGCGTCGTGCATCTCCAGAAGCGACGGTACCATTTTTGGAAATCGTTTGAGGACATGGAGCAGATGGGCTTCGGGGGGCAATGATGAGAAAACGGTCATAATGCTTCCTTTTGTTATTTGTTGTAGTGATTCTTTTTCTTCAGGGAGCAGCCTGGAAAGAAGTAGTTCGCTATCCCACCAAGAAGACGATATGGATAAAAGTGACACAATTTTTCATGTTTGCAAATAACATGACTTCCTGCACCCTTATTCCTTACACTGCCCACCATGATTTACCTGATTCTCGGCATCCTCCTGTTTGTTGTCATTCTTGGTCCCGGATACTGGGCCAAGCATGTGCTGCAGAAGTACAGCGGCCATCGCGAGGATATTCCCGGCACCGGGGCTGAACTGGTCAAGCACCTGCGCAAGAAGTTCGACATGGGTTACCTGAACGTGGAAGGTACCGAGCAGGGTGATCATTATGACCCCACGGACAAGGTGGTGCGCCTGTCCAAGGACAACCTGGATGCACGTTCGCTCACGGCCATCACGGTAGCGGCCCACGAGTTCGGGCATGCCCTGCAGGATTACAAGCAGTACAAACCCCTGACCACCCGCACGCGCATGGTGAAGTCCGCCCAGAAGCTCGAGCGCATTGGTGGTGTGGCCCTGCTGGTCATGCCCTTTATTGCCTTTGCCCCGGCCGGGGCACGCCTGGCCCTGCCATTGATGATCGTGGTGATCCTGAGCATGCTGGTGAACACCATCGTGCACCTGGTGACCCTGCCCGTGGAATTCGACGCCAGCTTTGGCCGCGCCCTGCCCATCCTCAAGGAAGGCCAGTACATCAACAACACCGATTACCGCGCCGCCCGCAAAATCCTGACAGCCTGTGCGCTGACCTATGTGGCCAGTTCGTTGTCCGGATTGTTGAATTTCTGGCGGTGGTTGCGAGTGTTTCGGCGATAAGTGTAGGTCGGCATAAGCGAAGCGTTTGCCGACATCGAATTTTCACATGAGGCAAATGCTCACGTCGGGAAACGGCGCTTTGCGCCTATCCCGACCTACGATGTCCCGGGTATTCGGTAAAGCCCGACGTGTCGTTCCTTGCCCCTTGCCTCTTGTCTCTTTCCTCTTTTCCATGATCTGTGTGATAGACTTTGCCGCCTGCACAAGTTGTCAAACATTCAAGGGGGAATGTTGCATGAAAGCATCTCGCTCACTTATTACTGTCCTTACCCTGGCTGCCCTGCTGGGCCTTGCCGGTTGCTCACAGGAACCGGAGTCCCAGGAGTCAGCTGCCACTATGCCGGCACCGGTTGAAGACACCGGCATCGAGCCGGTTACCGATGCGGAACTGGTCAATGCCCAGGGCAATACCGAGGACTGGCTGTCCTACGGCCGTGATTACGGTGAAACCCGTTACAGTCCGCTGGACCAGATCACCTTTTCCAATGTCGCCGAACTGGGCACTGCCTGGACCTATGACACCGGCACTTACCGCGGCCTGGAAGCCACACCCATTGTCAGGGACGGCATCATGTATGCCACCGCTTCGTGGTCCATCGTGTTTGCCGTGGATGCCCGTACCGGTGAAGAGCTCTGGCGCTATGACCCCCAGGTGGATCGTTCCCTGGGCTGGAAAGCCTGTTGTGACGTGGTCAACCGCGGTGTGGCCATTTACGGAGACAAGGTCTTTGCGGGCATCATCGATGGCCGCCTGGTGGCACTGAATGCCAATACCGGGGAAGTGGAATGGAGCGTGGTCACGGTTGACCAGGACAAACCCTACACCATCACCGGTGCACCCCGGGTCGCCGACGGCAAGGTATTGATCGGTAATGGCGGCGCCGAACTGGGCACCCGCGGTTACCTGACGGCCTATAACCCGGATAACGGCGAAATCGAATGGCGTTTCTGGGTCGTGCCCGGCAACCCGGCCGATGGCTTTGAAAACGAAGACGTGGAATTTGCGGCCGGCACCTGGGCCGGCAACTGGTGGGAAGTCGGTGGCGGCGGCAATCCCTGGGATTCGATAATTTACGATCCTGAACTGCGCCTGGTATACGTGGGTACCGGCAACGGCTCACCCTGGAGCCATGAATACCGCAGCGAAGGCATTGGCGATAACCTGTACCTGTCGTCAATCGTCGCCCTGGATGTGGATGACGGCAGCGTGGAGTGGTATTACCAGACCACGCCGGCGGACAACTTTGACTACACTGCCGTACAACCGCTGATGCTGACGGAAATTGTCATCAACGGCCTGCCCCGCAAGGTGGTCATGCAAGCGCCGAAGAACGGCTTCTTCTATGTGCTGGATGCCGAAACCGGAGACCTGATCTACGCCGACGCCTATGCCCGTGTGACCTGGGCAACAGGTATCGACCTGGAAACCGGCAGGCCCAATGAAACCCCGCAGGCGCGCTATGACAACGCGATCAGCTTTCTCACACCAGGACCTGGCGGGGCACATAACTGGCATCCCATGTCCTACAACCCGAATACCGGGTTGATGTATATCCCCACCAATCAGGGCGGTTCCTTCCCCTACTCTATCGACGAGAACTGGGACTATGAAGATGCCGGCTGGAACCTGGGTATCGGTCTGGGCACGCAGACAGAGCGTCCTGTACGCCCGGACGATGCCTACGCTGAAGGCACCGGCCCGGTCTATGACTCACCGGGCGTATTGCTGGCCTGGGATCCGGTCGCCCGCGAGCCGCGCTGGACCCGTGAATACGATTTCAACATCAACGGCGGCACCCTGACTACCGCCGGCAACCTGGTATTCCAGGGCGGCGCTGACGGCTATATGCGGGCCTACACCGCCGACTTTGGCGAGCTGGTATGGCAGGTCTACCTGGGCAGCGGCATCATGGCCGCGCCAATGACCTACGAGCTTGATGGCGTCCAGTACGTGGCCGTGCTGGCCGGCTGGGGCGGTTCCGGCGGCCTCATCGGGCCGAACTCCAGCGGCGCCTACAAACCGGAAGGCAGGCTCTGGGCATTTCGCCTCAATGGCGACGAGATTGTGCCAGCCGAAAGCCAGCCTTTGCCGGAGCTGACCGCCATCGATTACAACGATGATCCGGAAGTCCTGGCCCATGGAGAGGACATCTACACCGCTCACTGCATGCTGTGCCATGGTGCCGGTGGCGCCAGTGGCGGCTCCCTGGCCGACCTGCGTTATGCCGCACCGGCAACCTACGACATCATCCAGAACATCGTTCGCGAAGGCGCCTATGCCGGTCGCGGCATGCCCAACCTGGGACATATTGTCAGCGAGGAGGATGTAGAGGCCGTGAAAAACTGGCTGCTCTCGCTGCGGGCAGGATTAATGGAGCAATAATCAGTTACTATTAAAGCGGCCGACAGGCCGCTTTTTTTTACCTGTAATCTGCGCAAGTATGGGAGGACCCCATGACAGGTCAACACAACAGGATTCTGGTTAACACCGCATTGCTGTTGTTGCTCTGTGCCTGCGGTGAGTCAAACGAGTCCACCGTGGCCCTGGGCACACTGGAACGCGACCGCATCACCCTATCTGCCACGGCCGCAGAAGTCATCACTGCCCTGCCAATTCGGGAAGGCAGCACCGTATCACGTGGCGACCTGCTGGTGCAACTGGATGACAGCCTGCAACAGGCCGTCGTCGCCAGGGCGGAAGCCGATGTCCAGCAGTATGAGGCCAACCTGGAAAAGCTGCGCAACGGCGCCCGGGAAGAAGAGATCATGGCCGCAGAAGCCCGTGTGGAAGCAGCACGCGCCACCCTGCAGGAAATCACGCAGGACATTCGTCGTACCGAAAGGCTGGTCAACCAGCAACTGGCACCGGCTGCCGAACTGGAAACCGCAAACAGTCGTCGCGACGCCCGACAGGCCGCCCTGAACGAAGCCGAAGACCAGTTACGCCTGCTTAACGCCGGCACGCGCCCGGAAGACATCCGCCTGGCCGAGGCCCAGCTCAACGCCGCTATTTCCCAACTGAATCGCGAGCGCCAGAACCTGGACAACCTCACCGTCCATGCCACCCGTGATGGCATCCTGGACAACCTGCCCTGGAACGAAGGAGAACGGGTTTACGTGGGTGCTCCCCTGGCCGTGGTGCTGGCTGAAGGCCCGCCTTTTGCCCGTGCCTATATTCCCGAGCCGGTGCGCGCCCAGGTCAGTGTCGGTGACACACTTCAGGTCAGGGTCGATGGTATCGAGCAAGCCCTTTCCGGTACCGTGCGCTGGGTTTCGGTGGAACCGGCCTTCACCCCCTACTACGCGCTCAACCGGGAAGAGCGCTCCCGCCTGATGTACCTGGCCGAAGTGCAGCTTGGTGATGATGCCGCTGGACTGCCATCCGGTTTGCCGGCACAAGTCATCCTGCCCTGAGGGCTTGCCATGACGGAGATGGCCATAGAAGCAACGGGGCTGACACGCAGTTTCGGCGACCTGAAAGCCGTCGACAGTCTCGATTTGCAAATTCCCAAAGGTTGTATCTATGGCTTTCTCGGTCCCAACGGCTCCGGCAAGTCCACGAGTATTCGCCTGCTCACCGGCCTGCTTAACCCGGATAGCGGCGAGATCAATGTATTGGGCCTGAAGTTGCCGGCCCAGGCCGAAGCCCTGCGCCGGCGCATTGGTTACATGACCCAGAAATTTTCCCTCTATGGTGATCTCACCGTGGAGGAAAACCTGCGTTTCATGGCGAAAATCTATGGCGTGCATGGCCGCGATGAAAAACAGCGTGTGGCCTCCCTCCTGGAGCTTTACGAATTAAATGACCAGAAGCGACAACTGGCCGATACCATGAGCGGCGGCCAGAAACAGCGCCTTGGCCTGGCAGCCGCCACCATCCACGAACCCGAATTGCTGTTTCTCGATGAACCAACCTCGGCGGTAGACCCGGAAAACCGCCGCGAGTTCTGGGAAAAACTCTTCGACCTGAGCGATGCCGGCACCACCATCCTGGTGTCCTCCCACTACATGGACGAAGCCGAGCGCTGCCACGGCCTGGCCATCCTGGCCAATGGCAAGAAGCGCGCTGATGGCAGCCCCCAGGAGTTGATGGACGAGATGGGTGCCAATGTCGTGGAGATCGGCGGCAGTGGACTCAGGCAACTCAAAAAGGACCTGGTTGAGCTGCCCGAAATCATTTCCGCTGCCCAGCAGGGCATCCGCCTGCGCGTACTGGTAGATGATGGGGTCAGTGAGCCCTGGCATGGATGCAGCAGCAATCTGCGATCAGCAGCGGCGATTTTGAACTGCGCGTGGTGCGCCCCTCGCTGGAGGACGTCTTTGTCACCTCAACGGATGAGGAAATACTGTGAACTCACTGCTGCGCATCAGTGCCATCACCTTCAAGGAGTTCAGGCAACTCTCGCGTGACAGGCTGACTTTCGGCATGGTCGTGATGATTCCACTGATCCAGCTGCTGCTGTTCGGCTATGCCATCAATACCAACGTGCGCCACATTCCCGCCGGCCTGCTTGACGAGGCACAAAGCTATGCCTCGCGCAGTATCAGTGCCGCCGTGCTGGCGACACAGGTTGTGGAGTTCACGGCCGTTTACGATTCCGTGCAGGCTGCTGAACAGGGCATTACCGATGGCGATGTGCGCGCCGTGCTGGTGTTGCCGCGGGATCTCGACCAGCGCATGGTACAAAGCCAGCAGGCAGCCGGTGGCGGCAGCTCCGCAGGGGATATGGATCCGCGCCCCCTGGGGCAATGGCTGGTGGATGGCTCCGACACCATTGTTGCCTCCAGCATTCGCAGCCTGCGCTCCATGCCGCTGACAGACCTGGCGCGAGGTACTGCCCTGCCGCCGGCGCCTACTTTTGAAGTGGTGCAGTACTTCAACCCGGAACAGCGCACCGCGGTGAATATCGTCCCGGGATTGCTGGCCATCATCCTGACCATGACCATGATCCTGTTCACCTCCACGGCCATCGTCCGCGAACGCGAACGCGGCAACCTGGAACTGCTGATCACCACCCCTGTGCATTCGCTGGAGCTGATGCTGGGCAAGATCATTCCCTACATCCTCATCGGGCTGGTGCAGATGAGCATCATCCTGGGCCTGGGCCACCTTGTCTTCCGTGTCCCGATCAACGGTGCCATCAGCCAGATTGTCATCGCCACCCTGCTCTTCATCGCCGCCAGCCTGACCCTGGGCCTCATCATTTCAACCATCGCCAAAACCCAGTTGCAGGCCATGCAGATGACGGTCTTCATCCTGCTGCCCTCCATCCTGTTATCTGGCTTCATGTTTCCCTACGAGGGCATGCCGGAACTGGCACAGTGGATAGCCGAGGTACTGCCGGCCACGCATTTTCTGCGCATCATTCGTGGCGTGGTGTTACGCGGTGCCAGTGTGGAAAATGTGCAGGAGGATGCCCTGTTCCTGCTGGGCTTTACGGTGATCGGGTTATTGATTGCCACCCTGAAGTTCAGGAAGCGGCTGGACTGAGGCCAGCCACCGGTCTAGCGGTATACCGCGAGACTGCCTACCCAGGCCTGGATATCGAAATACATTTCCGTATTGATGAAGGTCGCATGCATGATCTGCTGGAACACGATCCAGCCGACACCAATCCAGGTGTATGTATTGATGGTTTTGTGCTGGCGCCACTCCTGAAAGAGGATGGCCAGCGCCATCAGGTTAAGCGTGATGTACATGGCCACGACCGGAAAGCCGTTCAACCCCAGCGGCACCATGTAGAGGCGGTGAATGCCCGGCGGCAGGATGGGTAGCATAGCCAGAAGGATAAGGCGTTTATGTACTTCCGGCTTGCGCACGTTGCGTATCGCCAACGTAAACAACAAACCAAAACCGGTCACCGCAAAAATACCGAGGAAGATGCCGTCGTTAGGCACACGAGCCACACCGCGGGCGCCCAGGATGGTTATCAGGGACCCCATCACAATGACCAGGGTAGCCAACGCGATGCCAAAGGTGCCCAGGCTGCGATGCAATGCGACATTGCGCACATTGACCAGCAACGCCTGCACCACCAGCAGGATCATCCAGCTGGAGTAGACCAGGCCATGAAAGTGCACGACCGGCGGCGCCGGCGGAAAGGTGCCGGCAGCCATGGGATACCAGTAAGTCATACTGAAGCCACCGAAGACAAAGAAAGCCATCAGCAGGGTCATGTAAAAATAGAAAGAAGGCCTGAAGGTGGCTGATACACCCGGTGTTGTTGCGATGGTGGTATTCATCTGGAGTCCCCTTGCAGTTTGCCTTGTTGTTTTTATAGATGGCCGGCTAGCAGAATAAACCGCTCATGCAGGCCCGTCCAGAGAGATTATGTTTGTTCGGCAGAGGCAATGCGAATTGTGTTGCCGTTATAGGCCTTGAGTACCTGGAATGGATTTTTTGCCGGAGATTGCTGCGCAATTTCCGGCCTACATAATTAAGTCGGGCATTTGTAGGCCGGAAATGGCCCCAAGGGCCATCTCCGGCATGAACGCTACAAGGAATCCTGGCAGTCAGTTACAAAACCCGGAACAGGTGTTAAGCTTCTTTCAACACAAAAGGCCATGCAATGTGGTCGCCAATAAAAACTATTACAACTATAAGTACGTTTTAACGTACGGGGGGCTCCATGAAATATGCAGTCTGGTTTGTTCGTTTGATCTTCGCGGCCTGGATGATTCCTGCCGGCCTTAATCATTTTCTTCCCTTGTTTCCACAGCCCATGGGATCACAACCCCTGAGCATGGAACTGATTGTTGCCCTGCTGGACAGTCGGCTGTTCGACATCGTCAAGGGGGTGGAGCTGATCGCCGGCATCGGCGCACTGTTCGGTTTCTTTACGCCGCTGGCGCTGCTGATTTGCCTGCCGGTATCCTTTGGCGTGTTCTACTGGGATGCACCGCTGGAAGGCTGGACTTCGGGCGCGTCAACCTTCGGCTATGCAACGCTGCTGTGCAACTCCCTGTTGTGCCTGGCCTACTACAAGTACTACCTGCCCATGTTCACCGTGAAAACCGAAGTGAACGAGCGTAAACAACTGGTCATGGGTGCCCGGCTTGTCCTGGGTGCACTGGTGGTGCTGTATTCAGTCTACGTCCTGTTTCTGTCCTCACCCCCCGCAGGATCACAGCCATTGTCCGAGATGCTGATGACCTCGCTGACCAATTCCAGGTTGCTGCATGTCGCTCTCGTGGTGCAACTGGTCGCCGGCGTGCTGCTGCTGGCCAATATCATGGTACCGGCGGCCCTGTGCGTACAGATGATGATCAGCGCCAATGCCCTGTTCTGGGGACTGTTCCTTGACCAGTCCCTGGTGTCGTCCCTTGGTGCGCTGGTGGTATTCGGCCTCAATGGCTTGTTGATGCTGGCCTACCTGCCGTACTACAGGGATGTCCTGCAACGCTATTCCTTTGCCGTTGGCGAAGAACCCGGGACGGCCAATTACGATGCATTGATGGTCAATAACGATGGCACAACCAGCAAGGACGACTATATTCCGGCCATGGCCACCGTGCTGGTCAGCATCGCTTTCTATTCCTACTACGTTCCTGGAGGGTCCGGCATCTTCTCCATGTTTGTCCTCCTGTACCCGCTATTTACCCTGCTCATCCGGCGCTTTCGCGACATGGGACAGCACCCCTGGTGGCTGTTTATTCCCGTGATGATGATGCTGATGTATTTCGACATCTGGCTCGGCTATTTCAGTTTCAGCGAATCGGTGGCCGGCACCAGCTTCAACGAGTCGGTTAACGATTTGTTCTCCTGGTGCGCCCTGCTTGTGACTGCCGGGTTCGTGGTATGGGGTGCCGCAGCTTCCGGTAAAGACTCCTCACCGGTTGGTGGTACCTGAGAACCGACCTGGTATTGCAGCAAAGATGACAACCAGCATCACGGGTATCCTGGCCAAAGCCGTTAAGGTCGCAGTGAGAGCAACGTTGTTGCTCTCATCTGCTGCCATGGCCCAGGTTACCCCTCAGTTGCAGGCAGAAATCAACGCCTATGAACCACCACCGGGCATTGAAGCTCTGCCGGTAGACCTGTTCACCACCACTGACTTCTATCTCGATGCCCGGTACTGGGAAGACCCCCGCTATACCCGGTGTCATTCACCAAGGCAGGTGGGCGATTTGTGGATTGATAACATCGTTGGCCAGTGGGGAGACTGCGACTACGGACTCTCGTTTGATGAACTCATCAGCCCCCTGCCCTATACCTCTGCCGAAGAACACTATGCTGCCCTGATGGCACAGGCAAAGGCCCATGGCGGACCCACAGTCTATGATCGCGAAAACCTGCCACCGGCCTGGGAAGGGTATTACGATTCACGCACCCTGCAGCAACAGCAGTGGACCTTTGGCAACAACATCCAGTCGGGCACCCTGATGCGGGCATTGACTCCGGAATACCAGCAGCGCTTCGCCCAGGCGCTGTACCATGTTGGTGTCAGCAATTCCCCGCAATGGATGTCGGCCACCTGCTACCCGGAAGGTATGGTGCGCTGGTGGGCCCAGGGCATTCGCGATATCCAGGTCACCCTGACGCCCTACCAGGTACAACTGGTTTCCGGCACCGCCCTGAATTTCATGCGCCAGATACTGATTGGCAAGGAGCACGCCACGCTCATTTCACAGTGGTACGGTGAAAGCATCGGCTTCTGGGACGGAGAAACCCTGATCGCCTGGACGAAGAACGTGCAGGGCTGGTGGATGTCCCACGCCCTGCCCGAATACAGCAGCGATTTTGAAGCCATCGAGATCTACACCCGCGATGAGGACAACAACCTGCTGCTTACTGTCACCATGTACGATGACACCGCTTTTGTCGCCCCCCTGAAACTGGATGTGAAATACACCTGGCGCGCCGGGATGGACTCGGACCAGCGCTACCAGTGGAAAGAGTGCCAACAAACCCTGTTTAATATAGAAGGCCGCCTGCAGCCGGTAAATCCCGGTACGGTTATTGACTACAAAATTCCCGACTGGTATGACCGGCCCTGGGCAAAAATCTGGGAAGAGTATTTTGAGGACGGCATGCAGCGTCCGGAAGTGGAAACCAATATTTTTGATTTCGAGTGATGCACGGCGCCTTGTGACTGTGCTTTCGTCCAGTCGCTGTAACACTTGTTTACTGTTAATGTAGTGAAATGATTGTTGAATGATTAAAAAAGGGAAAAAATAATGACCAAGAAATGGCTAGTAATGATTTTACTCTGTACCCAGGTTTTCGGTATGTCGGGAACCCAGGCGCAAACCCGTAACCTTCCTGACGACGTCAATGCAACGACTCTGACCCGTCTGCCACAGCTCTCGCGCGAAGACCTGAGCGCAGAGGGCAAGGCGGCCTATGACGAGGTAGTCGGTAATCGACCGACACCCACCACCGGCCCCGTGTCTGTTTCCCTCTACAGCCCGAAAATTGCCGAACTCTGGAGTGAGCTGAACAATTACCTGCGCAATGACGGCGTTATCGAACGCAAGTATTTTGAACTGGCTGTGCTGGTTGCCGCATCTGAAATCCAGCAACAGTATGAGTACTCGGGCCACGAACCGGCCGCACTGGAATTTGGCATATCACAGGCAGCCGTTGATACCGTCAAACACAACCGGGAACCCATGGGCCTGCCGGCAGCGGAAAACCTGATTATTGAACTCGGCCGACAACTCATGCGCGAACATCACCTGGATTCGGCACTGTTTGCCGAAGCCGTGGACATGTTTGGCAGACAGGGCGTGGTGGAACTGGTCACCATCATGGGGGACTACGTGATGGTCGGCATGGTGCTCACCGCCATCGACCAGCATTTGCCGGAAGGCCGCACCCCACTGTTGCCCATCCAGGATTAACCAATCATTCGCCGGAGATGGCCTTACGGCCATTTCCGGCCTACGAAGGGGGCACGTTGTAGGCCGGAAATTGCGCAGCAATCTCCGGCAATGCAAGTAATATTCAAGCAAAAAAAAGCCCGGCGATTGCCGGGCTTTTTTTACAAGAGAAAATCTCTTATTTCTTACGCCATGAACCTTCGACGTAGGAATCACGAACAACTTCAGCATAGGGAACCGGGCTGACACGTGCACGGATCTCGATGGAAGTACTCTTCGCTTCAACAGTAGTCTTCTCGGTAGCAGGCTTCTCACCCCAGACCAGGACCACTTCGGTACCGATCTCGATGTCAGAATCCACAGTACCCAGGGACAGACAGCTGCGCTCGTTGTAGCTGTAGCCAGAGAACATGGACAGACCTACCACCTTGTCGCCACCCAGAATGGTGTCGAAAGAGGAGTTGCCGTAGTTGGCAATAGGAATGTTGATGTACTTGGCGTGCTCACCTTTCTCAAACAGGGAAGCGTAAGCCTTGACCACGTCTTCGCTGTTCCAGGCGAATGTCACTTTCTTGCGATGATCATCATTCTGCATGGCTTCCAGGGCGTCGCGGCCGATGAAGTCATGGTCAAACTTGATGAACGGACCGTAGCCCAGCTCGTAAGGAGTAGTGTAGTAATCTTCGATGTTGTCAGACACGTAGGAACCGGCGATAGCAGCGGTACCTTCGTAGCTGGCAGCTGGCAGCCACTCGCGATAGGCCTTCATGCGGTCATCGGAGTAGACAGCAGGCAGCGGAGATGGAATCCAGCCGGACTCCAGGGTGTTGGACGCGTAGGCGTTAGAACCTACAGGCACGATGCCGAATTCTTCACCGGCTTCCAGAATGGCGTTCTTGATGCGCTCGCCTTCTTCATATGGACCCCAGATTTCCAGACCAGGCGCACCGGCCATACCGTGACGCAGTGTGCGTACGCGGGTGCCGTCAATGTTCATGTCAGCCATGTGGAAGAACTTCAGCTGCTCAACCGGACCACCATTGAGTTTTTCAATGATCGGCCAGGCGTTCGGGCCCTGGATCTGGTAGCGGTAGGAAATACGGTGAACCGGCTTACCCATCGGACGTGAAGGAGAACGATCATCGTGAATGATCTCAACGTCGTAACCGCCAGTTTCAGCGTGGAAGCGAATCCAGTTGGCAGAAGGTGCACGACCAACAAAAACCAGCTCGTTCTGGGCCAGGTGGAACAGGATACCGTCACCGATAACGTGACCTGAGTAGCTTACAGGGACGTACTGCTTGGCACGGTTGACAGGGAAGTTTTCAAAGCTGTTGATGGCAGTATCAGACAGCAGTTTGATAGCGTCCGGACCTTTGATGTAGATGTCTACCATGTGGTGAGACTGGTCGAACAGTACTGCTGATTCACGCCATGCTTCTTGTTCACTGCGCCAGTTGTGGAATTCGGGAGCGACAACAGGATAGACGTAGGCGCCTATCTTTGAGTTGCGCATCATCTCAACCGGGCTGTCAACACTTTGCAATAAGTCTTCTAAGCTCTTGCTCATTGTTGTTGGTTTCCTCTAAGTTTTTGGGGTCGAAAAAAAAGGCGCTACGATACATGTTAAGGCCTGATTTTGCAATGCTGCCAGGGCCTTCAAAAGCCCTGGCACAGTGGCACATTACCCGCGTGTTTAAGACACTTGTCACAGGACAAGTGAACTCCTGAAAAACAGTGATTTCTGCCTTCAGGAAACCTAAGCTGCCGGCGTATAACCCAACAGGGATTTATACTCCAGAAACTCACCAAATGCCTGGTCACTGAACTCCCTGCCATTGCCGGAGTGCTTGTATCCGCCAAACGGGGCATTCAGGTCCAGGCCTGCATTATTGATACTGATGTAGCCGGCACGGATTTTCGCCGCCACAGCCCTGGCATGATCAATATCCTTGCTGTGGACATATCCACCCAGGCCATACTCGGTGTCATTGGCAATCTCGACCGCTTCTTCCTCGGTGTCATAACCAATGATGCTGAGTACCGGGCCGAAAATCTCTTCCCTGGCTATTTCCATATCGTTTTTCACATTCCGGAATACCGTGGGCTTCACAAAGTAGCCCTTTTCCAGCCCTTCCGGCTTGCCTTCACCTCCTGTGACGAGTTCCGCACCCTGCTCCACACCACTGTGAATCAGGCCCTGGATCTTTTCCCACTGGGGCGCGGAAATGACCGGCCCCATTTTGCTATCCGCCTTTGGATCTCCTGGCGCCCAGCTTTCGGCCGCCTCTTTTGCTATTGCGCAAACTTCATCCATTAACTTGTTGGGCACCAGCATGCGCGTGGGCGCACGACAGGATTGCCCGGAATTCATCATGATGCCGTTGATGCCACCAGTGACCGCGGCCTCCAGGTCGGCATCTTCCAGCACGATGTTGGGGCTCTTGCCACCCAGTTCCTGGTGCACACGCTTGACCGTCTTGGCAGCCGCTTCGGCTACCTGGATGCCGGCCCGGGTGGAACCGGTGATAGAGACCATGTCCACTTTCGGGTGTGCCGCGATAGCCTGCCCCACTTCGGGACCCAGGCCATTAACCAGGTTGAACACGCCAGCCGGAACGCCTGCAGCGGCCAGGACATCGGCAAACAGCTTGGCCGAAAATGGCGCGATTTCGGAAGGCTTCAGGACCACGGTACAGCCTACGGCCAGGGCCGGCGCCACCTTGGCGCAGATCTGGTGGATAGGCCAGTTCCAGGGGGTGATAAAACCGCAAACACCAATGGGCTCGCGGGTGACGCGGCTGGTGCCACGGTCTTCTTCAAATTCAAATTTTTCCAGTACGCCAATAGCTGTCTTGAAATGGTTCACACCAATAGCAGCCTGGGTACCGTCGGCCAGCCACTTGGGCGCACCCATTTCCAGGGTGATGGCTTCACCAATCTCGGGCACCCGCTTTTCAAATTCCTCGACAATGCGGTTCATGATGACCAGGCGATCTTCCCTGGACATGGCGGACCACGACGGGAAAGCGGCAGCCGCAGCGTCCACGGCCTTGTTGACATCCTCTTCACTACCCAGGCTGATATGACCTGCAACCTCTTCTGTGGACGGATCAATCACATCCAGAGAACGCGGGGTGACCGGATCAACCCATTCGCCGTTGATATAAAACTGCATGTAATCACGCATGAATAAAACACTCCTGGAATTCATCAAGAATTAAGCTCTGCCTCTTAATATTTGAGGCTGAAGTACCCGGCAATGCATACCTGACCTTTTTTATACGTCCAAAAGGGCTGAACGGGTCAGGCCTGAAAATCGGGGGTTGCAAGTATAAACATCTCGGCCTGACAAGGCCACGGTTTGGCCGCTAACAGGTCATGCGAGATTCACCAAAAATTGGGTGTATTAACCATGACCCTATTGTGGGGTTTACGCTCCTGAAAAATTGTTCTTCATTTTCAGTTGCTTAGAAAACCGCAAAAGTTGGCCCGGTTTCTGCAAGGTTTCCGCAATAAGTTCTTGCATCATACTTTGTGCCAAGCAAGACAGAAGTTGGGCAGAACAAATTCAGGAAAGAACTGACTGCAGGTCAATCCCCCGCAGGCAGGTTGATGGAACAGGACAAAAGGAGCAGGAAGCAAACTTTCTGAACAGAGAATGCGTCAAAACCATAAAAAGCATAATAACAATTGGCAAGGTTCACTCATGAATCCACTTTTCAGGCTATGCCTGCTGGTGCCCGCGGTACTTCTTGGTAACAGTGCGCTGGCCTACACCACAGTAGAAAACCGGTCCCTGGATGCCGGGAACATCCGCGACCTGGTCATTCGCACCTACAGCGGCCCGCTGACCATTTCCCGCAGCGACAATGACCGGATCGAAGTGGAAGTGTTAATCGAGTTCAACAATGACTGGGACGATGATGAAGCTCGCCAGGCCCTCTCGGAAGGCCTGGTATTGGACCTGGAACGACGAGGCAGCCGTGCCGAGCTGGATTCCTGGGTCGGCGACTACGACGAGAATGATGATGTTTCCTTTTTTACCTGGGGCCTTATCGACTTCTTTCGTTCGGGCAAGGACCGCCCCTATTCCCACCTGGAGGTCAAAGTGCCTGAAGGCATTGACCTGCGGATCAACGATTACCGGGGAGAAGTGATTATTTCCGGCACCCGGGGTGATCTCGAACTGCGCACCGGCGGTGGTGATGCCTTTATTTCGAATATTGACGGTGACCTGGACCTGCAGGATGGCGGGGGCGAAATAGCGGTGTCAGAGGTGACGGGCGACGTTGAAATCCGGGATGGCGGCGGCAGCCTGGAAGTGGAAAAAGTCGGCGGCCGACTCACCATCCATGATGGTGGCGGCTCGATTGAAGTGGCCAATGTTGGCGGCCACCTGGATATTCGCGATGGCGGTGGCAGCATTCGCGTCAGGGATATCGATAGTGACGGGGAAATTTATGACGGCAGCGGAGAAATCACTGTCAGCCGAGTCAAGGGTAGTATTTCCTTTACCGACGGTGGTGGTGGCATCAATGTCTCGGATGTGGGCAAGGATGTCATTGTCTATCGCCGGGGTGGTGGCAGTTTCAATGTCAGAAATGTGCAGGGTGAAGTCATTGAGGCGGCATCGGCACCACGTGACACTCGTGGCAACTATCGTAACCGCTACTGGAACTGGGACAGGGACACAGATATTGATGAGGACATAGACATCGACGTGGATATTGACGTCGACTAAAGCTTTAAGCACCCGGGGCCTGGTGACATTTCCTACTCCCACGATCCAGCAATCATCAGGCCTCGGGTGCTTAATCCCCATTATATACCCGCTGCGACACTTCTTTGTGCCAGCCTGCGTTAAAAACTGGTGAACACCAGCAGCAACTGGATGACGAAAGCCGCATACACGCCGGCAATGACATCATCTACCATGATCCCCAGACCGCCGCCAACTTTCCGATCCAGCCAGCCTATGGGAAAGGGTTTGATAATATCGAAAACACGAAAGGCAATAAAACCGGCCAGCACCCAGTACCAGGTCACAGGCACCAGGATCATGGTAATCCAGTAACCCACAAATTCATCCCAGACAATGCCACCGTGGTCATGTAATCCCAGGTCATGGGCAGTTCGTCCACAAAGCCAGATGCCTGCCGCAAAAGACACCACCAGCACGGCCAGGTACCAGGGTAAGGCCAGCCCGGCCAGCAACAGGTAGATGGGAATGGCCACCAGGGTTCCCACTGTGCCTGGGGCCTTGGGCGACAGGCCTGCACCAAACCCGAAAGCCAGAAAGTGCACGGGATTTTTCAGTATGTCCTTGGAAGCCTTGTTCATCAGTCGAAATGGCGCCAGCCTTCAGAAGAAAATGTTACCGGGTCACCCTGGGCATCAAGACAGATCACCCCGTCACCCGCCGTAATGGAACCGATCCTGTGCAGGGGCACATCGAGCATCCCGGCTTGTTCCAGCAGTTCCTGTTCGCGGTCAGGGCTGACCGTCAACACCAGCTCATAATCTTCCCCGCCTGTCAGGGCAAGTGCAAGGGCCTCGTCCACGGGCAACCTGGCCACTAGCTCAGGCGCCACCGGCACACTGGCCATGTCGACCTGTGCACCCACTTTGCTCATTTCACAAATATGCCCCAGGTCGGCCAGCAAGCCATCTGATATGTCCAGGCCGGCAGAGGCGATGCCCGATACGCCACTGCCCAGGGCCAGCCTGGGTACCGGCTTGTAGAACGCCAGTTCCCATTGGTCTTTTTCTTTCGGGTCAGCCTCACTGTCCAATAACTGGCGAATCGCCAGTGCCGGCCTGCCCAGGTTGCCGGACACATAGATACTGTCGCCAGGTACCGCACCACTGCGAGTAATGGCCTGCCCGGACGTAACCAGGCCATGTACCTGGAGTGTCAGGTTAAGCGGACCCCGCGCGGTATTGCCGCCCATCAGGAAACAGCCGAATTGATTCGCACATTCTTTCAGGCCCTGGCTGAAACCCTGTAGCCAATCAGCATCTGCCCGGGGCATGGTCAGGGCCAGGGTAAATCCTGCCGGTTGTGCACCCATGGCCGCCAGGTCACTGAGGTTCACTGCCAGTGCCCGGTAACCCAGCAAATGCGCAGGAGCATCGGCAGGAAAGTGCACGTCCTCAACCAGTGTATCCATGGACACGGCGAGTTCCTTTCCTGCGGGAATGCTCATCAATGCACAATCGTCGCCAATCCCCAGGCGCACAATATCGCCTGGCTCGGCCGCCAGGCCCGGCTGGTTGAAACAGAAGGCGATGATGTCGAATTCGGAAAGCATGGTTGCTTGCCCGGGTTTAGCGTTTACGCGCGTTGATTTCCACGCTGCGGTGTTGGCGGGCAAGCTTGTCGAGAACACCGTTGACGTATTTGTGGCTGTCGGTGGCGCCGTATTTCTTGGCCAGGTCAATGCATTCGTTGATCACCACGCGGTAGGGGATATCGAGTCGCTTTGACAGCTCAAAGGCCCCCATGCGCAGTATGGCCAGTTCGATAGGATTGATCTTGCTGATATCCCGGTCCAGGTAGCCGGCAAAACTGGCATCCAGTGCTTCCGTGGAATCTGCAATTCCGGTGAACAATTCATGGAAATAGTCCCAATCGACCTTTCCGGTATTGTCGGCCCGGTACTGGGCTTCAATGTCATGCACGGGATAATCGGACATCTGCCACTGGTAAAGCGCCTGGACCAGGTGACTGCGGGCCTTCTTGCGATGGGAAATTTTGGGTTGCGCGGGCGCGTCGGCCGATGAGCTCATGTTTTTTTCCGGTGAATCAGGCATGCACATCAAGCTTGCGCATGAGGCTGACCATTTCCATGGCCGCGACTGCGGCATCGGCCCCCTTGTTACCGGCCTTGGTACCGGCGCGTTCAATGGCCTGCTCAATGGTATCTACCGTCAACACGCCATTAATGACCGGCATACTGCTTTCCAGGGCCAGGTTGGACAAACAGCGAGCACTTTCATTGGCCACGATTTCAAAGTGGTAAGTACTGCCGCGAATGACAGCACCAAGAGCAATAACGGCATCATAATCTCCCGAGTCAAGCGCCGTTTTAACGGCCAGGGGAATTTCCAATGCGCCAGGCACCCGGATGACAGTGATATTGGCATCACCGACACCGTGTTTCTGCAAGGCTTCGATAGCGCCTGATTCCAGGCTGTCGACGATATAGCTGTTGAAACGGGAAGCCACCAACGCGTAATTGGCAACGGCCCCGGCAAACTCACCTGTGATGGTTTTCACCTTACTCATACTCTTTTGATACTTTACAAAACTGAAACGTAGGTCGGAAATTGCGCAGCAATCTCCGACAATCTAGTAATCTTATCCTGTCACTCTCATCTATTCTGATAATGCCGGAGATGGCTTGCAGCCATTTCCGGCCTACATGAAATCATTACTCTGCCTGTGGTGGTTCGTCACAGGGAATGTATTCCACCACTTCCAGGTCGAAACCGGAAATGGCATAGCGCGTGGGGTAACTCAGCAGTCGCATCTTGCCCACACCCACATCACGCAGAATTTGCGAACCGGTGCCCACATTCAGGTAGATGCCATGGGGCGCAGGTGTGGGTACATCCTTGTCAGTCATCTTGTCGATGGTGGCAAGCCGCGACAGCACGTCTTCACTGTCTTTTTCGCTGGCCAATACTACCACAACGCCCTTGCCTTCCTCATTGATGCGCGCCAGGGAACGATGCAAAGACCAACTGGGTAGCGCCGGATTGGCGATGCCCAACAGGTCGCGTACCGTGTCGGCAACAAGCACCCTCGCCAGTGTCGGCTCATCGTGCCTGATATCGCCTTTCACCAGCGCCAGGTGAACCGGACCACCTTCCTTGATCAGGTCCCGGTAGCAGTACACATCAAAGTCACCATGCTCGGTGGGCAGGATGTATTGCTGGATGCGCTCGATAGTCTGCTCATTGGCAATACGGTAATGAATCAGGTCCATGATCGTGCCGATTTTCAGACCATGTTCCCGGGCAAATTTCTCCAGGTCATCCTTGCGCGCCATGGAGCCGTCTTCATTCATGATTTCACAAATGGCTGAAGCCGGAGTCAGGCCTGCCAGCTTGGCCAGGTCACAACCGGCCTCGGTATGACCAGCTCGACGCAGTACGCCGCCTTCATTGGCCATGACTGGAAAGATATGCCCGGGCTGAATAATGTCTTCGGGTTTTGCCTCGGCTGCCACAGCGGCCTGGATGGTGCGCGCGCGATCGGCGGCAGAAATACCCGTGGTGACCCCGGTGGACGCTTCAATGGACACCGTGAAGTTACATCCAAAAGGCGATGAGTTGCTCTCCACCATCAGTGGCAGCCTGAGTTGGCGACAGCGTTCACGGGTCAGTGTCAGGCAGATCAGGCCACGTGCGTACCGGGCCATGAAGTTGATATCTTCAGGGCGCACCTTGTCCGCGGCAATGATCAGGTCGCCTTCGTTCTCCCTGTCCTCATCGTCCATCAGGACAACCATTTTGCCCTGGCGGATATCCTCGATGATTTCTTCAACGCTATTGAGTTTCATCGTCGTTAATAAAAGTTGCCGTTATGGATCGCTAATAGGTATTGTAAAAAAGTGGCTACTTGTCGTTGGCCGGCTCATCGGCAAAACCGCAGCGAACCAGCTGGTCAACGGTCAGTGCAGGATTATCCTGGTCATCCCCGCCACTCATCAGGCGTTCAAGATAACGCGCGATGATATCTACCTCCAGGTTGACCTGCTGTCCCGGCTGCAGGGAACCAATGGTCGTTTTTTCGGCAGTATGGGGGATGATATTGATACCGAATGTATTGCCGCTGACCGAATTGACGGTGAGGCTGATACCTTCAAGACAAACCGAGCCCTTGGCCGCAATATATTTCGACAGGTGTTCAGGTACAGCGAATTCAAGCCGTTCACTGCGTCCGTCTGCCGTCCGGCTGACCAGCTCTGCCAGTCCATCAACATGACCGCTGACAATATGACCCCCAAAACGGCTGGCTGGCTGCATGGCTTTTTCCAGGTTGACCTGGTCGCCCGCCTTCAGTGTGGCAAAAGATGTGAGTGATACCGTCTCGTTGGATATATCCACGGTAAAACTGTTTTCGGCAACCGTCACGGCCGTCAGGCAAACGCCACTGACACAGATGCTGTCACCGATTTGCACATCACCAAAATCCATGTCTTCGGACTGGATCTGTGCACGCAGGTCACCGCCAACCTGCTCCAGGCTCGCGATTTTTCCCATGGTTTCGATAATGCCGGTAAACATGTTCTTCTAGCTGTTATCAGCCTGTTTTTTCACGAGGGAGCGCATTCTACAGTCTTTTCCTATCATTGCCACGTCGGCGATTTCAAGTGAGACCTGGTCAGACATGTTAGTAAGACCGCGCAGGTTGAACAGCGCCCGCGCCTCGCTACCGAGTAACTTGGGGGCGATATAGGTGATCACCTCATCCACAAGACCGGCATTGAGCATGGCCCCGGCCAGTTCGGCACCGCTTTCCAGCAGGACATCATTGCACTGGTTATCAACCGCCAGGTGACGCATCAGCTTTTCCAGGTCGACCCTGCCTTCCGGATTGGCGCAGGAAAAAAGCGTGACATTGTCATTTTCCAGATCGCGGGTTTTATCCGCCAGCAGGTCATCACTGGTCACTGCAGTAGCGACCATCACCTGGCCAGGTTGCAGTAACGTTTTTGCCGTTGGTGGCAGGCGCAGGCGTGAATCCACGATGACGCGCAGCGGCTGCAGGGCGTGCAATGACTCCACGCGCACATCCAGGCCGGGATCATCCATCAACACAGTTTCGATGCCCGTCAGGATCGCGCCACTTTGAGCGCGCAGTTTCTGGACATCGTGCCTGGCAGCCTCACCGGTTATCCACTTGCTTTCGCCGCTGGCCATGGCAGTCCTGCCATCCAGGCTCATCGCCAACTTGCAGCGCACATAGGGCAGGCCGGATTGCATACGCTTGATGAAACCCGGGTTCAGCGCGGCACTTTCAGCTTCCAGCAGCGGCCCATCCACCTTGATGCCGGCGGCCCTGATTTTTTCCAGCCCCTTACCCGATACCCGCGGATTGGGATCCACCATGCCATAGACCACCCTGCTGACACCTGCACTGATAATCGCATCGGCACATGGCCCCGTCCTGCCCGTGTGAAAACATGGCTCCAGGGTGACATACAACGTTGCCCCTTTCGCGCGGCTGCCGGCCTTTTTAAGCGCTTTGATTTCTGCGTGATCCTGTCCGGCTTTCTCATGAAAGCCCTCGGCAATGATGTCACTGCCCTGTACCAGGACGGCACCAACGACAGGGTTCGGCCGCACCGTGTACCTCCCCGCTTCGGCAAGACCAAGTGCTCTTTGCATGAAATGTATATCGGCCTGGGACATAGGGTTCAAGGATGTTGATTAATAAAGTCGAGCAGTTTCAGTTGCAACCGGCTGGTATTCCGGTTTCGCGCCGTGAAGGTATCAGGATTCGAAGGCTTTGCCTTCCTTGGAAATACGGTCAATTTCTTCGCGGAATTCATTCAGGTCCTTGAAACTGCGATAGACCGAGGCAAACCGGACGTAGGCAACTTCATCCAGCTTCTTAAGTTCATTCATGACTTTTTCACCTACCAGCTTGCTGGGCAGTTCACGCTCCCCGGTGGCACGCAGTTCATGTTTGATATGGTTGATGGAATTTTCCACCGTCTCCATGCTGACCGGTCGTTTTTCAAGAGCCTTGAGAATGCCGGCACGCAACTTGTCTTCATTGAACGGTTCACGATTGCCATTGCCCTTGATCAGGCGCGGCATGACCAGTTCGGCCGTTTCAAACGTGGTGAAGCGTTCTTCGCAGGTGATGCATTCACGACGCCGGCGCACCTGGTTGCCTTCGGCAACCAGTCGGGAGTCGATTACCTTGGTATCGTCAGCATCACAGAAAGGACAGTGCATAGTGTTTTACCCGGCGCAGGATTTACAGTTTCCTGTAAACAGGAAAACGTCCACAAAGTTCCAGGACCTTCCCCTTGATCTCGTCGATCAGGCTGTCATTGTTGATATCATCGAGAATATCACACATCCAGTGAACCAGTTGTGTCACCTCTTCTTCCCTGAAACCACGGGTGGTAACTGCCGGGCTGCCGACACGAATACCACTGGTAACAAAAGGTGGCCTGGGGTCGTTGGGCACTGCATTCTTGTTCACGGTGATATTGGCCCGGCCAAGCGCTTCGTCGGCTTCCTTACCGGTCACTTCCTTATCCACCAGGCTTAAAAGGAACAGGTGATCATCAGTGCCACCGGAGACAATCTGGAAGCCGCGCTCCATGAAAACTGACGCCATGGTGCGCGAGTTCTTCAACGTCTGCTCCTGGTATGCCACGAACTCTTCAGACATTGCTTCCTTGAAGCAGGCCGCCTTGCCGGCTATCACATGCATTAATGGTCCACCCTGACTTTCAGGAAAGACCGCAAAATTCAGGCGCTTGCACAGTTCTTCATCATCACCCGGTGTAAGAATAATACCGCCGCGTGGACCACGCAGGGTTTTATGGGTTGTGCTGGTGGTGACGTGGGCGATATTGACCGGGCTTGGATACACACCGGCGGCGATGAGACCGGCAACATGGGCCATATCAACCACGAAGTAGGCACCGACGCTGTCGGCAATGCTTCGCATGCGCTCCCAGTCGACGACCCGCGAGTAAGCGGAAAAACCGGCCCAGATCACTTTCGGTTTATGTTGTTTGGCCTGCTCGGCTACCTGTTCGTAATCAATCTCGCCGGTCTCGGCGTTCAGGCCGTACTGGACCGCGTTGTAGATGCGTCCGGAAAAGCTTACCGAAGCACCATGGGTGAGATGACCACCATCGGCCAGGCTCATGCCCATGAACGTATCACCCGGCTTCATCAGTGCCATGTAAACCGCGGCATTGGCCTGGGAACCTGAGTGGGGCTGGACATTGGCAAAACCGGCACCAAAGAGCTCTTTTGCCCTTTCAATGGCCAGGTTTTCCACCACATCGACGTATTCACAACCACCGTAGTAACGCTTGCCGGGATAGCCCTCGGCATACTTGTTGGTGAGAATACTGCCCTGTGCTTCAAGCACACGCGGGCTGGTGTAGTTTTCTGATGCAATCAGTTCTATATGTTCTTCCTGACGTCTTGATTCGCCCTGTATGGCGGCAAACAATTCATCATCAAATCCTGCCAACTGCATTTGATCATCCAGCATCTTTTTCCTCAGAAGTGGCTATAGTAAAATTTGGGCTGGCTATTCTACCTAAAAACCAGGCGTTTAGCGCCTGCAAAAGGAAAACCGCCGGGGCGACTATTAAAGCCTTTATATAAAGGGGACAATGACACCAGGTTGCAATCCCCGCATACATTCACCAATACCAGGTAAAACATCCTATGGCCCAGTTTGTTTACACGATGAATCGTGTAGGAAAAGTTGTCCCACCGAAACGCGAAATCCTCAAGGACATTTCATTGTCCTTTTTCCCTGGCGCCAAGATTGGCGTACTCGGTCTCAATGGCGCCGGAAAATCCACCCTGCTGCGCATCATGGCCGGCGTTGATACCGAGTTTCTTGGTGAAGCCCGCCCCCAGCCCGAGTTGAAAGTCGGCTACCTGCCCCAGGAACCGGAACTGGATGAAAGCAAGGACGTACGCGGCAACGTCGAGGACGGTATTCGCGAAATCAAGGACCTGGTGGATGAGTTCAATGCCATCAGTGACAAGTTTGCCGAGCCGATGAGCGATGACGAAATGAATGCCCTGCTGGAGCGCCAGGGGGAATTACAGGGACTGATTGATGCCACCGGTGGCTGGGACGTTGACCGCACGCTGGAAATTGCCGCCGATGCGCTGCGCCTGCCGCCCTGGGATGCCGAGGTGAAGAACCTCTCCGGTGGTGAAAAACGCCGTGTGGCCCTGTGCCGTCTGCTCCTGTCAAAACCGGACATGTTGCTGCTTGATGAGCCCACCAACCACCTTGATGCCCTGAGTGTTGCCTGGCTGGAGCGCTTCCTGCAGGAGTATCCCGGCACCGTGGTCGCCATTACCCATGACCGCTACTTCCTGGATCATGCCGCCGGCTGGATCCTGGAGCTGGATCGCGGCCACGGCATTCCCTATGAAGGCAACTATAGCGACTGGCTCGATGCCAAGGAAAAGCGCCTGGAAGTGGAACAGCGCCAGCAGGCCTCGCTGGACAAGGCGATCAAGTCCGAACTGGAATGGGTACGCCAGAATCCGAAAGGCCGCCAGGCCAAGAGCAAGGCCCGCCTTGCCCGCTTCGAGGAATTAAGTTCCAAGGAATTCCAGACCCGCAACGAAACCCTCGACCTTTATATTCCCCCCGGCCCGCGCCTGGGTGAAAAGGTCATCGAAGTTGACCATGTCTCCAAGGGCTTTGATGGCCAGGCATTGATCAACGATCTGAATTTTACGATTCCCCGCGGCAGTATTGTCGGCATCATTGGTGGCAACGGCGCGGGCAAGACCACCTTCCTGCGCATGCTGGTCGGCCAGGAACAACCCGATAGCGGTGAAATCAGGCTGGGGGAAACTGTCGACATGGCGTATGTGGACCAGAGCCGCGATTCACTGGAAGGCGGCAACACGGTCTGGCAGGAAATCTCCGATGGCCAGGACAACCTGCAGATCGGCAACTACGAAATCCCTTCGCGCGCCTACGTCAGCCGTTTCAACTTCAAGGGCAGCGACCAGCAGAAATTCGTCAAGGACTTGTCAGGTGGTGAGCGCAACCGCGTCCACCTGGCCAAGTTGCTGAAACGCGGTGCCAATGTACTACTCCTTGACGAGCCCACCAATGACCTGGACGTTGAAACACTGCGGGCACTGGAAGAAGGCTTGCTGGCTTTCCCGGGCACCGTGATCGTGGTCTCGCATGACCGCTGGTTCCTGGACCGCATTGCCACGCACATCCTTGCCTTTGAAGGTGATTCGGAAGTGGTGTTCCACGAAGGCAACTATTCCGATTACGAAGAGGATTTCAAAAAGCGTAAGGGCGAAGCCGAACCCACAAGGATGAAGTACAAAAAACTGGCTTAACTAGCACAACAAAGGCGACAGGTTTTTTTAGAGAATTGTCTTCTTGAGTAAAACCTGACTTAAAAGAATCTGTCCCTTTTTCCTTTTTTCCTTTTTTCCCTTTTCCCTTTTCCC
>CAZROW010000003.1:13317-36552 GCA_964601805.1 uncultured Enterobacteriaceae bacterium | reverse complement strand
TTTTCCCTTTTCCCTTTTCCCAAAATAGCAAAGCCTATTTTTTCAGACTTTTCCTGAGCTCCGCCATTCTTGACTTGTTTTCTTCCAGGGACAGTTTCTTCGCACTATGCTCCGGCAGCGCTTCCGGAATTTCAATGACCAGTTCTTCACCGGCCAGCACCCGCTGACACAACTTGCGATAGTGCGACTCGAACAAGGGATACACCTGCGACTCGCTATTGTTGCCCAGTTCAAACCAGCCGGTGGCCTTGCCCGCCAGGTACACCGCTGGATGAGACCATTGCTGCTGCGCCTTGGGGTGAGGCGCCACGCATGCCTGGACATAGGCATCATGTGCGCCGGGCAATCCGTATTCCCCCATGGCGTCTTCACAGGCCTGTACCAGTGTGGCCACGCTCGGCAGGTACTGCTGCGTCCTGACCACATTGCGCACTGCCTTGAGAATCAATGCTGGTGAAAATGGTGCCAGGCATTCCAGCCAGTATTTCTTCGCAATTCCGACACTGCCCTCCTGGCCATAAGCCTTGTGGTACTGGTTGTGATAAGCCAGTTCCAGTTCAGCAAAGACCTGGTTGATCGCATCCACGTGATCATGACCGTTTGCCGGTTTGCCAGAGGCAGCACGGCCAGGATTGCCAGCGGCAGGTTTTGCCAGCTGCGTGGTCACTTTTTTCGTCAGGCTGTCGGCTTTTTTCATCAGTTTGGAAGGCGCTCAAGGGAAAGTCAGACTATCAATATCAGGATGACTTTACTACGATTGGACACATCATTTTATTTCGCGGGCATACTATGGGATCAATGCAGGCCATGCAATGGGATGGCTCTCACCTGGCCGTCAGGGATGTCCCTGTTCCAGAACCGGCACCGGGTGAGGTACTTGTTCGCCTGTCCAGGGCCGGCATCTGTAACACGGACCTGGAAATCATTCGCGGCTATTACCCTTTTACCGGCACCCTGGGGCATGAGTTTGTCGGCGTGGTGGAAAAGGCCGAAGATTCAGCACTGGTGGGCCGGCGCATCGTTGCCGACATCAATAACAGCTGCCATGACTGCGCCATGTGCCATGCCGGCCATCCTCACCATTGCCTGAACCGCACGGCACTGGGCATCAAGAACAAGGACGGCGCCTTTGCCGAGTACCTGACGACTCCGGCGACCAACCTGGTCATGGTTCCGGATGCCGTGCCCGATGAGCAGGCCGTGTTTGCCGAGCCCCTGGCCGCGGCCCTGGAAATCCAGGAACAGGTGGACTTTTCTGGCCACCATGAAGCTGCTGTTATCGGTGACGGCAAACTGGGTCTGCTGATCGCATTGAGCCTTGCCCATTCTGGCATCGCCGTCACCCTGGTGGGTCATCATCCCGAGCGCGGCACACTGCCGGGACTGGAAACAATAACCTACACAGACACCCTGCCCGATTCCCGTTTTGCCGTGGTCTGTGAAGCCACCGGCAGCCCGGCCGGATTTTCCGATGCGCTGACCCTGACCTCACCACGCGGAACCCTGGTGCTGAAATCCACCTACAAGGACCCGATACAATTCAATCCCGGTCCACTGGTGGTCAACGAAATCACCCTGGTAGGTTCCCGCTGCGGTCCCATGGATAAAGCCATTGCCATGATGGCTGCCGGTGACATCAACCCGTCGGTACTGGTTGATGAAACCTTTGCGCTGGCAGATGGCGTCGAGGCCGTCAATCGCGCCAAAACCAGGGGCGCACTGAAAATCCTGCTGAAGGCCGAAGATTAGCATCAGGGTAAACGCGGGAAATGGAAAGGAATGGGCATTATTCTGCCGAACCAGAACAGTCGGCATGAAGCAATGTCTTGCCCTAGTCTTTGGCCTGGTCAGTCTTGCGCGAGCCGCCCGACTTGAACTCGTATCCCTTGGTTGAGGTATGAATCACACCGGACTTGGCCGCCACCGAACCGAAACTGACCACGGTATTGCGGCCGGAACGTTTGCTTTCATAAAGCGCCTCGTCAGCTTTTTCCAGCAGATCAAAGACATTACCGACCTCATCGGGGTAGGTGGCAATACCGATGCTAACGGTAGAGCTAATGGAGACACCGTCAACATCAAAGGACGTGTTTTCAACGGCGCTGCGCAAACGCTCACAGGTTTCCTTGGCACGATCCGATGGTAGCTGTGGCAGCAGGGCAACGAATTCGTCACCACCGAAACGGCAAATGACATCCGAGGTACGCAGGCAGTCCTCGATGGTTTTCGCGATGGACATGATCAGCTTGTCGCCTGCCTTGTGCCCATACTTGTCGTTCACCTCTTTCAGGTTGTCAGCATCAATCATCATGATGGACAGGGGCTGGTTGTATTTCATGGCCACTTCAGCAGCCTTGTTATACATGGGGGTGAATGAACGCTTGTTGAGCAGGTTGGTCATTTCATCGGTTTCTGACAGGGCCTTGAACATCATCTTGCCGTAGTGCACATCCGAGGCCAGCATGGTGGTGATATAGGCCACCAGTACAAACGGGGAGAAGTAAATGATCATCTCGCTGAACTCGGCCAGGTCATAGGCCATACCATTCTTGACTGCCAGAAACAGGTAAAAGGCAAAGATGAGGATGATTTCCAGTATCGTCGTTATTTTATCCAGCGTTATGGCACTGGAAATAATCACGAGCAGATACAGGTTCAACAGCGGACTGTTGATATTGCCGGTATTCCACAAAACCCAGGTGATGAAGCCGATCATGATCCAGGTTTCAATTGCCAGCTTCCAGGAATACTGTGGCGTATCAAGATTGACGTAGTTGAAGCCGAGCACGAAGACCGCGTAAACAAGCATTGAAACGGTCATCAGGAAGGGGTTGGCGACAGCAGTTCTAGGGACAACGTAATAAAGGATAACCAGTATTAGCAGGAGGAATTCGATTTCTGTCAGACTGCGGGAAAATCCTTTCAGCTCGATTTGTTCAATATTCAAATCAAGTGATGAATCCCTTTCTTGCCTTTTCATCAAAATTTCCTAGTTGTCCTTTAACCTGTCCATGGAATTGGGGACAAGTCAGTTTCTTTTCGCAACTGATGATGCTGGTAAAATATTATCATTCAGCACCTTGTTCCATGATTTTATTCAAAAAATCCTGAAATCGGGGCCTGCATTGGACTCTTGGGTCTACTCTTGCATCAGACAGGACATTATAACTGTAAAGCGTGGGATTCAGGCAGCTAATTACAACCTGGTTTATGCCGTGGTAACCAGGCGAATTCATAACCAGTCGCACTCAGAGATAGGCTCGCAGTCGGGCCGGAAAGGTCCGGTTTTGCAATACCTGCCGGTACTCAGCAAGGTCCTTGTCCAGGCAGGGGCGCAGCAGGTTCATCTCATCCTTTTCCCACACGGCTACCGGCAGGCCGTTTTCAAACAGGATCCGGTTCTTTGCCAGGTGAGCTACCTTGCGCCCCGGTAATATCACACCCAGCAGGTTGAGCGGATCGGTGGCATTGATGACACGGCGCGTGCAACGGTTTTCAGGCTGCTCCTGTAAATCTTTGGCACAGGTCCGCAATACCTTGACGGTCTCCGGCAGTGCAAACTGCTCGCCGCCGATGCCGGCAATAAACCTGCCGCCACGTACACGACCCTGCAATTCCATGCGCCGGAGTTTCAACAGCAATGTGCGCCAGGGTAGTGTGCGATTTTCCTTTTCCAGTATCTTGCGGCTGATAACCCCCCAGCGTTCCAGGTAGATGCTGACCAGTTCTTCAAGCATTTCATCTTCACTGTCTGCCTGTTGCTGAGCAATGGAGGGCATAAAGGGAATCAGGGTCCAGCGCCCGGCGTCCTCGATTTCATAGGGAGTGCGCCGCCTTCTGCCGGAATGACCATTGCGCTGTTTCCGGTTGGTTGGTGACAACAGGACACGCATGCCCGCAAAACTGTCACTGGTCACCAGCCCCTGGCTTACCAGTTCTGCCAGGGCATTCTCGGCACGGGTTTTTATCAGCCCGCTGCGCTCGACAATATCCAGGAAAAAACTGGCACCAGACTCCGCCAGTACCTGCTTGACCAGTGTTGCATCACTGCTCAGAGTGATGTCCTCCCGATCCTGTTGTCCGGCCAGGGTCTGCCAGAGTCCGGTGTTGCGCCGCTGTACCAGGTTGATGGGCGTACTTTTTACGGGCCCGGTTTTTGGTTTCCGGGGACGCACGCTTTGCGCCTCCCTGGCAGCAGTCGGAGTGATGAACTTGCCCCAGGTAATGCGTCCGCTCAGGCATAGCATATCCAGCCAGGACGGATCATAAGCAGCGAAGCGCCCGGGCAGGATATCCGACTCCCAGGCTGATGCCGGTGCACTACAGCCATCGAGCCGTTGCAGTACCCGCAACAGGGAATCATGGGTGGCTGGCTGGGGTACGCTTTCTTCCAGGTCGCGCACTTCATGCAACCTGAACAGGAACTCCATGTAAGTTTGCAGGGAAACCGGCTTGATACTGTCTCGGTGCGCATCAATAGAGTAACGATGGATACGTTGCAGCAGCCGGCGCTCACACCACTCCTCGCCCAACTCGCCTGCTTCCGGCACCGGTGCCGTGTAGTGCCCTCGAAACACGAAGCCCTCGGTTTGTAATGCGGTCAGGGCAAACTCGATATCAGGCAAAGGCAAGCCGACATCCTGTGCCAGCCTGTTGGCTATCACCGGGCCCAGGCCTTCCAGGCGCCCTCGAACCAGTTCCCTGAGCACCTCCTGGGCATCAAGGTCGATGCTGGCAAGGGACTCCGGCAGCTCAAGGGCTGGGTCAAACGTGAAAGCAGAGTCGAGTTGGCGAAACCAGGGTTGGCGTTCAGCGGCAATCCAGAGCCGGGTCTCACCATGACTTGCCAGCGTGACTCGCCCTTCCTCTAAAAGGGGCTCCAGGTACACCCGGTAATTTTCGCCATCCGGCCCTGCACTCATTTCCGCATCGGTCATGAAGCCCAGGATCAACAGGGCATCATGGAGCTCGTCCGCCGACCTGATCCAGGGCCAGGCTTCTTCCCTGACCCGCTCGATAGCCGCCAGGTCCAGCGCACTGAAATCATCGGTTTCTGCCGGGTCAAGCCAGCTGCGATTGCGAATGGCATTGGTTCGACGCTCCTCAAACGGGGCATCATCCAGAAAAGCATAGGGCCTGGCATTGATAATTTCCTGGGCAAAAGGCGATGGTTCACGTAAATCCCTGGCCACCATTTCCAGTGACTCATTTTCCATCGCCGTCAGCAGGGACTTCAGCTCATCAATATCCATGGCCTCGGTCAGGCAGTCATGGATGGTCTGCTGTACCAGGGGGTGTTCAGGAATTTCACGTTTGCCGGTCAGGTTTTCCTGGCAGGCAAGCTGGTCAGGAAAGACCTGGGCAATGAGGTCTTCTGCCTGCATGCGCTGGAACTGTGGTGGTACGCGTTTGCCATTACGGTTGCGCTGGATAGCCAGCGAACGCGTGGCATTCCAACGCCAGCGCGATTCAAACATGGGGGCATCCAGCAGGGCCTGGACCAGCACGTCCTGCACACTGGCCACATTCAGGTAACGGTAGACATCGGCCACTTCAAAGCTGTGCACAGGTCCCAGGGAAATAACAATGCTGTCCTCGTTGGCTGCCGCCTGCAATTCAAAGTTGAAGCTGCGGCAAAAGCGCTTGCGCAGTGCCAGGCCCCAGGCCCGGTTCATGCGACTGCCAAAAGGTGAGTGTATGACCAGGTGCATATCACCCACTTCGTCAAAAAAGCGCTCCATGACAAGACAGTCGCGACTCGGCATGACCTCCAGGGCATCGCTGCCCGCTTTCAGGTAGTGCACCAGTTGCTCGGCCGGTGACTGCTGCAGCCCTAATTCATTGACCAGCCAGGCCACCGCGTCCTGGTCACTGGCGTCCAGGCGGTCACGCAATGTTTTACGCAATCGCGATACCGACTCGGACAGTTCACGCGATCTGCCTGCGCCCTCACCAAACCAGAATGGCACTGTGGGCGGCTGTCCCTCGGCATCGGCCACGCGAATCTTCAGGCCATCCACTCGCAGCATGCGCCAGCTGTGATGCCCCAGCGTAAAAATGTCACCCGGCAGGGATTCCAGGGCAAAGTCTTCGTTGAGACTGCCCACGACAATGTCATCGGGGTCCAGTACCACCTGGTATTCGAACATGTCGGGAATGGCTCCGCCGTTGGTCAGCGCGGTCAGACGGGCCGACTTGCGCGGCCTGATCCTGCCATTGATCCTGTCCAGGTGCAGCAAGGCACCACTGCGGCCGCGACGTGAGCTGTAGCCTTCGCCCAGCATCATCACCAGCTGGTCAAACTCTTCGCGGGACAGGTTGCGGTAGGACCACGCCCGATTAAAAAGGGTGAACAGCTCATCCAGGGACAAACCTTCTTCCTCGGCCTCACAGGCACCGGCTTCAGCCACGATATGTTGCGACAGGATATCCAGGGGTTTGTCAGGTATACATAACTGGTCCAGTTCACCCCGCCTGACACTGTCCAGCAGCGCCGTACATTCCACCAGGTCATCACGGGTCAGGGGGAACAGGATGCCCTTGGGCACCCCGCCGACCTGGTGTCCGCTGCGACCTACGCGCTGCAGGAAAGCTGAAATACTTTTAGGGGAGGAAAACTGCACGACCAGGTTGACCGAGCCAATATCAATTCCCAGTTCCATGGAGGCAGTGGCAACCAGCACCCGCAACTGGCCAGTTTTAAGTTTCTGCTCTGCCTCGAAGCGATGCTCCTTGCTCATGCTGCCATGATGGGAAGAGACTGCCTGCTCGCCGATGCGCTCGCCAAGCGACAGGGCAAGGCGCTCTGCCAACCGACGTGTGTTAACAAAAATCAGGGTTGTCTGGTGGCTTTCCACCAACTCGACCAGGCGTTCATAGAGCTCTTCCCACACTTCATTGCTCATCAGGGCGGTCAATGGCGAACCGGGGACTTCCAGGCTTACGTCCAGTGTCTTGCGGTGACCGCTATCGACAATGACACAGTCAGCCTTCCCCTCCTCATCCACCTGGTGTTTGCCCACCAGGTAGCGGGCCACGTCATCAATCGGTTTTTGTGTGGCAGACAGTCCGATGCGCTGCAGGCGTTTTCCGGTGAGCTGCTCAAGGCGTTCGACAGACAGTGACAGATGGGCACCCCGCTTGTCTCCCAGCAGGGCGTGAATTTCATCAATGATCAGGGTATTGGCCGCTGACAGAATCCCCCTGCCCCCCTTACTGGTCAACAACAGGTAAAGCGACTCCGGCGTGGTGACCAGGATATGAGGCGGGTTCTTCAGCATCTGCTGGCGTTCATACTGGGAAGTGTCGCCGGTACGCACGGCCACACGAATATCAACACCCGAACAACCCTGCTCACGTAAAGCCTCACAGATACCTTCAAGGGGCACCTGCAGGTTGCGATGAATATCATTGCTGAGCGCTTTCAGCGGGGAGACGTAGATGATTTGCGTTGCCGGTGCCAGTTCATGGCGAAGTGCCTGTTGTACCAGGCGATCAATGGCCACATAAAACGCCGCCAGGGTTTTACCGCTGCCGGTAGGAGCGGCAATCAGCGTGTGATCATTATGCTGGATCGCCGGCCAGGCTTGCTCCTGCGCAGGCGTGGGATTGCCCAGGTTGTTTTCAAACCAGTCGCGGGTTGCGGGATGAAAGCCGTCAAAAATCATGGCAGGTTCAGCAGTGTCTGGAAGTGGTGCAGGTGCAGTTCAAGCCGGTAAATATGTGCAAATATTATGAAACATAACCGGTGTTCTGAAAAAATTTTTTAAAGCATCTGGTTCCCTTGTATAGTAGCCGGTTCGGGAGCCTCCAACCACAGTCATTTCGTCGCTTTTTTTATGGGCCTGAGTATCAAATACAAGCTGTTTTTCTCCATTCTGTCTGCGCATCTTCTTGTGTACGTGGCGATGTACAGTATTGGACGATACAACTTTGACAGTGGCTTCCTGGAATATATTTCCCGAATCGAGGAACGCCAGGTACCTGCACTCGTCGATGGCCTGAAAAACTTTTACAAACACACTGGTTCATGGGACCCCATCCGTGAAGATTTCGACAAGTTCGGCGACCTGATCAGGGACAGTATCGAAAGCTCGGTTGACCCTAACCCAACTCTCGATTCCAGGCGCGGTATCCAGCAACGCCCCGGACCTCCCATCGGCTTTTCCCCCAATGACTGGTACTACACGTCGGAATACAGCCCGGCCCGTCCCTACCTGGCTTTGCTGGATGCCGACCAGTCAATTATCTGGGGTACAGCAGATGCCTTGCCCGAGGCAAACCTGAATCCGATTATCGTGCGCGGTGAAACTGTCGGTTTCCTGGCCGTCACCAGTCGACAGGTGCTCTCTGAGCAAGCTGACCTGCTCTATGCTGAACAACAGAAAAACACCTTTTTCCTGTTTGCCCTGTTCCTGGGGGTGATTTCCGCCCTCATAGCATTTCCCCTGTCCACCTTCATGGTCAGGCCTATTCGCGATCTCGTCCATGGCACCCGGGCATTGGCCAACGGGGATTACACCTCCCGTATTCCTGTGCGAGGCTCCGACGAATTGACCCGGTTATCTGCGGATTTCAACTCCCTGGCAGACACACTTGACCAGAACCGGCAGGCCCGCCAGCAGTGGATTGCCGATATTTCCCATGAACTGCGCACACCACTGTCCATCCTGCAGGGTGAACTGGAGTCGTTACAGGACGGCATTCGTCCCATGAACCCGGATACCATCAATTCACTTCACCATGAAGTCGTTCACCTCAATGCACTTGTCAACGACCTGCATGAGCTGTCGATGTCGGACCAGGGCGCACTGATCTACCAGAGAGAGCGGGTCAACCTTTACGACACCTTTGAAAGATCCTGTGACATGAGCAGGAGCAGGCTGGAAAAACACGACATCAAGCTGACCCTGAACATCAGTAATGAAGTGAAAAAGAATACCTGGGTCAGTGCCGATGAGAATCGCCTGCTGCAATTGTTCGATAACCTATTCCAGAATACATGCCGTTATACCGAAGATGGTGGTGAACTGGTCATCAATATCAACAAGCAGGACAAGCATGTGGTCATCGAGTGGTTTGATTCCAAGCCTGGTGTTTCCGATGAGGACCTTAGCCATTTGTTTGACAGGCTCTACCGGGTAGATTCCTCACGCAACCGCGCACAGGGCGGATCTGGCCTTGGCCTGGCCATTTGCAAGAACATCGTGGAAGCCCATGACGGCACCATCCGGGCAGAACATTCCAGCCTGGGCGGTCTCAAACTGGTGATCCAGATTCCCTGCCTGCCAGCCTGATTACCACCCTTCTGACAGTTTTTACCTTCCTTCCCGGCTTGCTTTATTCAACTTCAGTAAAGGTAGCTTGATGTATATCTATTTGCCGGGTGCCCTTTACCGAATTAGACTAGTGTACTGATACACAGAGGTTGCAAAGTTATGAGCCAGCATATTTTGATTGTTGAGGATGAAATGAAGATTGCCTCCCTGCTCCAGGACTATCTGGTCCAGAGCGGGTTTGAAGTCAGTGTGCTCAATGACGGGTCAGAGGTTGAGGACTGGCTTGCCAATAACTCGACCAGTCTCATGCTGCTGGACCTGATGTTACCGGGCAAACCCGGTGCCGAGATTTGCAAGGATGTGCGCAAGGCATCCGGCCTTCCCATTATCATGATCACTGCCAAGGTTGAGGAAATCGATCGCCTGTTGGGCCTGGAACTGGGAGCCGATGACTACATCTGCAAACCCTTCAGTCCCCGCGAAGTGGTGGCCCGGGTCAAGGCTGTGCTACGGCGTGCGGAAAGCACGGAAAACCTGTCTGACAAGGGACTCGTCCTGGATACGGACACTTACAAGGCCACCATCAATGGCCAGGATCTCAACCTGACCGCCGTGGAGTTCCAGTTGCTGAAAGTACTGTCTGACCAGCCTGGCAGGATATTTTCACGCAGTGTGCTGGTCGACAAGATTTACAACGATGGCCGGGTTGTCAGCGACAGGACTATCGACAGCCATATCAAGAAACTGCGCAAGAAAATTGCCGAGAAGCTGCCTGATGTGGAACTGATCCACTCTCTGTATGCCGTCGGCTACAAGTTTGAGTGGCAGTAGTAACAGGGTTTAGCGGTCTGGCAGCTATAACGCCAGTCCAGGGAACATCAATCATGAGCATGTTAAGAACAACCTTCTCCATCATCACTTTTTCTTTTCTGGTCATTGCCCCAGCTTTGCATGCCCAGGAGCAGTCATTTGCCGACTGGTTAAATGAACTGCGTGAGGAAGCGCTGCAGGAAGGCATCAGTGCAGCAACCATCGAAGCTGCCTTTGCCACCGTTGAGGAACCCATACCCAGGGTACTGGAACTGGATCGCAGCCAACCGGAATTTGTCCAGACCTTTGCCGGCTACATGAACAACCGCCTCAGTGATGCCCGTATTGCCCGCGGACAGCGCCTGCTCGAGGATTACAGCGACCTGTTCAACAGGATTCGGGACGAGTATGGTGTCCAGCCCCATTACCTGGTGTCTTTCTGGGCCCTGGAGAGCAACTTTGGTGACTTTACCGGTGGTTTCTCGGTAATCAATGCCCTTGCCACACTCGCATTCGATCCACGTCGAAGCGATTTTTTCCGCAAGGAGCTCATCACCGCACTGCGCATCATTGATGAAGGTCATATCGCGGCCGACCAAATGTCCGGCTCCTGGGCTGGCGCCATGGGGCAATGTCAGTTCATGCCGTCCACTTTTTACTCTTACGCAAAAGACGGTGACGGCGATGGCCGAATCGACATCTGGAACAGTGTCCCCGATGTCATGACATCCGCTGCCAACTACCTGTCACAAAATGGCTGGCAGGGTGATGAACGCTGGGGGCGGGAAGTCATCCTTCCGGCAGGATTTGACTTTACCCAGACCGGTACCGGGGTTCGCAAAACCGTGACAGAGTGGAACCGCCTTGGCGTTACCCGCGTCAATGGCCAGCCACTCGGCAATGCCGACATGCTGGGTTCCATTGTCTTGCCGGCGGGGGCAAATGGGCCTGCTTTTCTTACCTACCAGAACTACCGCACTACCATGGTGTGGAACCGCTCAACCTTTTATGCCATTTCCGTGGGCCACCTGGCCGACCGCTTCGTTGGTGGCGGACCCATTGAAAACATGCCTTCCGGAGCAGAACGTCCCTTGAGTCGCGATGAGGTCATCGAACTGCAAACGCTGCTGAATGAACAGGGCTTTGACACCGGCACGCCCGATGGCATTGCCGGTTCCATGACCCGGGCAGCAATCCGCAGCTACCAGGCCAGCGCAGGCCTGCCCACCGACGGTTACGCCAACTTTGAACTGCTTGAAGGATTAAGGGCACTCTGACAGTAGGCCGGAAGAGGCCCGCAGGGCCGTCATCCGGCATGGCGCTCAACGAGCGCCTCGACCACTTCCCGTAAATTCTGAAAAGAAATTGAGCGTAAAAGACTGCTGGAGCTAGCCTTCCGCTTGTGCTTCTTCGATAAGATCAATCAATCCTGCCGGGCTTTGCGGATTGGCTACCTGGCGACCATTGATAAACAGGGCAGGTGTACTGCGCACACCGGCGCGAACACCACCCTGCTGGTCAGAAACGATCTTGGCTCGCACCTCTGAGCGTTCAATATCAGCCCGAAGCTGCGCCATATCCAGGCCAATCTGTTCCGCGTAATCCTCAAACATCAGCGTTGGGTCTTCCACGAAACTCCAGGCCTGCTGGTTGGCAAACAACAGGTCATGCATTTCCCAGAACTTGCCCTGCAAGCCCGCAGCTTCTGCAAAACGCGCAGCCTGAAATGAAAAGCGATGGGTATCCAGCGGGAAATAACGGTAAATCAGTTGCACATCGTCACGTATGCGCGGCCACGCCCTGGCGATCACCTGGTATTCGATTTGGCAGGCCGGACACTGGAAATCGGCATACATGGTCACCGTCACAGGCGCTTCGGGATTGCCGCGTACGTGATCAGCCTCACCCACCAGGTCAGGTGGCAAGGCCGGCGGGCCCGTGAAAAGGCCCTGGTAGAACACCACCAGGACTATGGGAACCAGGATGACGGCACCCACCTTGATCAACAGGGCGTTACGCTTTTCCCTGCGCCGTGCCGCTGCCTGTTTTTCTTCCTTTATCTTTCGCTGTTCTTCTTTCTTGGACATAGTCTGGGTCTGCTGTTTCGATCAAGAAACCTCTGTCAGTTCTGTTGTGTCTAACTCGCGCTTATCTGATCCTGGCTCACTCCATATTTGATGATAATGGCTATCGCGCTGACAACGATCATCGCTGCAATGATGTAACCGATATTGAACATGTTGCCGCTCGCGGTGGCGATAATGCCATAACCGACTGCACCGGTGAACAGGGCGTAATAGATAAACACCAGAAGGGTCTTGCGAATGACCTCGCCTTCACGGCCGATCAGTCCAACCACGGCTGATGCCGCCACCACGTTGTGAACACAGATAGTATTACCTGCGGCACCACCTACTGCCTGCAACGCCACAATCCAGGTCGGGTCGGCACCGATACGCTCGCCGACACCAAACTGGAAGAGCGAAAACATCATGTTGCTTACCGTGTTGCTGCCAGCAACAAAAGCACCCATGCCGCCGATGAAGGTGGAGAAGAAGGGCCAGGCATTGCCGGCCAGGGCTGCAACGCCTTCAGCCAGTTCAATGGGCATCTCCTGGTAGCCGGAGGCACCCCCGTCCGAGTTAAGGAAAACCTGCACCATGGGTACGGTGAATACCAGCGCGGTCCCGGCGGACAACATGGTCTTGCCGGATGTCTTCCAGGCATTGACGTACGATTTGCTGTCCATGCCATGGACAAAATACGTGATGATGGACACCGTGATAAACAGGGCCGCCGGCGAATAAAACGGCTGCACCGATTGTCCGAGCGGCGTATTGAAAATATTGCTGATGGTGAACGTGGCAATTTCTCCGCGCAACATGCCCAGAAACGGCAGTTGCGGCAGGCGGGTAATGATCAGCAAACCGGCCACGATGATGTAGGGCATCCAGGCCTTGATGATGCTCATTACCGGCCCCTCAAATTTCTTTTCTTCCATTTCAATTTTGCCGATCCAGTGGGAATCCCATTCGCTGCGCTCGGGAAACTGCCAGATCTCGTCTTCTTTTGGCATCAGGAAGCCTTTCTTGGCCGCAGTGACCACGATGGCCAGGCCGATAAGACCGCCAAACAATGAAGGGAACTCCGGGCCCAGGTAACGCGCTACCAGGGCATAGGGAATCGTCATGGAAAAAGCGGCAAACAAGGCAAACTTCCATATTTTCAAGCCTTCGGTAAACGACCTGTTCTTGCCAAAAAACTGGGTCATGACAGCGACCAGGATCATGGGAATGAACGTGCCGGCAATGGCATGCAAAAAGGCCACCCTGGCAGCAATAAAGGACACAAGTTCAAGGTGATCCATGCCCATCTGCAGGGCAAAAGCCTGCACCTCGGCATCTCCCTCAAGACCGGTATAAACACCGGTGAGCATGGGTGTACCCAGCGCACCAAACGATACCGGTGTGCTCTGGATGATCATGCCTGAAACCACGGCGGCCATGGCCGGAAAGCCCAGGCCTACCATCAGGGGCACGGCCACGGCAGCAGGCGTGCCAAAACCTGCCGAACCCTCGATGAAGGAGCCGAACAGCCAGGCAATAATGATGACCTGGATACGCCGGTCCGGCGTGATGTCCGAAAATCCCTTGCGAATACTCTGGATGGCGCCGCTCTCCTGCAAGGTATTCAGGAGCAGGATGGCACCGAAAATAATGTAGATCAGTTCAATGGCATCAATGAGGCCGTTGACCGAAGCCGCCATGACCCTCACGAAAGGCACCTGCCAGATAAACAGGGCCAGCAGGACTGCCACGATATAGCAGATCGGCATGGCGCGACTGGCCGGCCAGCGCAGCATGACCAGGAATACCGCCACGGAAATGATGGGCAAAAGGGACAAGATTGCGAGAACGCCATTGGACATAACAGATCCTTATTCTTTTATAACTTGCGCTTGATGATGAAAGTCTGACGCCCATTTTTTGCCTTTATAGCAGCTTCAGTGGCTGCTTCTTATGGCTACCAGGAATGGTCTCGGGCGAACGAAAGCGTTCAAGCATAAAGCAGGGGGGCATGTTGCACAAGGCCCGTAATTACTGGCTTTCCCGCCATCTAAGGGACCTTGTCAGCAGTCAATGGTAAATTCTCATTGCCTGCACATTCGCCCCCTGTCGGCGTCAATTAATTAGCATTATTTACAGCCTGATTGCTATAATGCGCGCCCAAATTTCAGCCCGGGGCTGAAATGAGCAAATTTACCGCCGGTTACAGTCTTTTATACCAGTATTCATTCCCCGAAGTCTGAATATTCAGTCTGGAATCAGGGAGCAAACCCTTGAGCCAGGTTGCCGGTTTTCGAAAAGCATTAAATGAGTGACAGATGGACGTTGAAACAGAAGAAGCTGTACGCACAGACACCTCCGGCGTTAACACGCAAACGGTGGAAAGCATCGTGGTGCGCTTTGCCGGTGATTCCGGTGACGGCATGCAGCTCACCGGCGCCAATTTCACCGACGATACAGCCCTGTTCGGTAATGACCTGTCGACCTTTCCGGATTTCCCGGCGGAAATCCGCGCACCAGCCGGTTCAACATTCGGTGTTTCTGCTTTCCAGATTTATTTCGGCTCCGAAGACATCACCACCTCCGGGGACGCCATTGATGTGCTGGTTGCCATGAACCCTGCTGCCCTGGTCACCAACCTGGCCGAGATTGTCCCGGGCGGGCTCATCATCGTTGATACCGGTGCATTCAACGAGAAGAATCTCAACAAGGCCAAGTATGACGTCAATCCCCTGGAAGACGGCTCACTGGACGCCTACCGGGTCCTGGAAATTGATATCCAGAGCCAGGTCATTGCCGCCGTTGAAGAGTTCAACCTGGGTCACAAGAACTCCCTGCGCTGCAAGAACATGTGGACGCTCGGCCTGGTCCTCTGGCTGTTTGACCGGGACAAGGAAGCCACTGTAGAGAACCTGCAGAAAAAGTTCGCCAGCAAACCTGAGGTCGCCGGTGCCAATATAGCGGCGCTCAATGCCGGCCATGCCTATGGCGAGACAGCTGAATTACCCAGCGGCATTGAAGTCTATAAAGTACCCCGGGCGAAAATGGCGCCTGGCCTGTATCGCGACATCAACGGCACGACCGGCCTGGCCTGGGGTCTGCTTGCCGGCGGCCAGCTGGCCGACATCAATGTCCTGTTTGCCTCCTACCCGATTACGCCTGCATCCAGCCTTTTACATACCCTGGCTGCCCGCAAGGAGTTTGATGTCACCACCTTCCAGGCTGAAGACGAAATTGCCGCGGTCTGTGCCGCCATTGGCGCCTCTTTTGCCGGCAGCCTGGGTGTCACATCCAGCGCTGGCCCGGGCATTGCCCTGAAAATGGAAGCCATTTCCCTGGCCGTCTCGGCGGAGCTGCCCTTGCTGGTGATCAATACCCAGCGCGGCGGGCCATCCACCGGACTGCCCACCAAGACTGAACAATCGGACTTGTTGCAGGCCGTTTATGGCCGACATGGCGACACACCGCTGCCGGTCATCGCCACCAGTTCGCCGTCTGACTGTTTTGAGGTAGCCATCGAGGCGGTACGACTTGCCACGAAATACATGACGCCGGTCATGCTCTTGTCCGATGGCTATATTGCCAATGCTTCCGAACCCTGGGTAATTCCTGACATGTCGGCATTTACCCCTTTCCCGGTGTCTTTCCACACTGACACGAAGGACTTCACGCCATCTATTCGTGATACCGAAACCCTGGCACGTGTCTGGGCCAAACCCGGTACACCTGGACTGGAGCATCGCATCGGTGGTATCGAAAAGAGTTATGACACCGGCAATATTTCCTACGACCCGGACAATCACCAGAAGATGACCGATACCCGCAAAAACAAGGTTGAGGGCATCAGCAAGGACATTCCGGCACAGGAAGTTGTCATGGGAAACAGCAGTGGCAAGCTCGCCGTGGTGGGCTGGGGCTCGACCTTTGGCGCCATTCACCAGGCAGTGAAACGTTGCCGCCAGGAAGACCTGGACGTTTCCCATATTCATATACGCTACATGTGGCCTTTCCCTGCAAACCTGGAAGAGCTGCTGTCCGGATTTGACAAGGTGCTGGTGCCGGAAATGAACACCGGGCAACTGGTGAAAGTGTTACGCTCCGAATACCTGATTGATGCCAAGGGCCTGAACAAGGTATCAGGACAGCCCTTCAAGATTCGCGAGATCGTCAACAGCATCAAGGCGGAACTGGCTCAACTCTAGGCCCACCGTCTTAACATTATCCTTTTCACTACGGAAAGACTGGAAGAAACATCATGAACCAGGCAGTCGATAAACTGACCACCGCAGATTTCTCCTCCGACCAGGAAGTACGCTGGTGCCCGGGCTGTGGTGACTATGCCATTCTGAAAACCATTCAGAAACTGATGCCGGAACTGGAGCGCCCCCGGGAAAGCCAGGTTTTCGTCTCCGGTATCGGCTGCTCCTCGCGCTTTCCGTATTACATGAATACCTATGGCTTTCATACGATTCACGGCAGGGCCCCGTCGATTGCCACCGGCGTCAAACTGGCCAATCCGGCGCTCGATGTCTGGGTAATCACCGGTGATGGCGATGCCCTGAGTATCGGCGGCAACCACACCATGCACGCCCTGCGTCGTAACGTGGACCTGAACATCCTGTTGTTCAATAACGAAATTTACGGCCTGACCAAGGGGCAATATTCCCCCACGTCCAAGGTCGGCACCCGTTCGCCTTCAACTCCTGAAGGTTCTGTGGACCGCCCCCTGTCACCCTGCGGCATCGCCCTGGGCGCAGGCGCTCCTTTCGTGGCCCGCTCCATTGACACGGAAATGAAGCACCTGAGCGCTGTTATCAAGCAAGCCCATGCTCACGAGGGCGCCTCTTTCGTGGAAATCCTGCAAAACTGCCCTATCTACAATGACGGCATCTTTGAACAGGTCAAGGACAAGAAAATTGCCGCGGATTACCGGGTAGAAGTCGAGCACGGCCAGCCCCTGCTGTTTGGCAAGGACAAAAGCAAGGGTATTCGCCTGAATCGCGACACGCTCAGACTGGAAGTCGTGACCCTCGGTGAAGGCGCAGAACTGGAAGATATCCTGGTCCATGACCAGACCAACCTGGCCCTGGCCCAGCTGATTGCAGCCATGCAGGGACCGGACTTTCCGGTAGCAGTCGGCATTTTGTATCACAATCCGGTGACAGCCTATGTCTCGGACCTGTCCGACCAGCGATTGAAACTCAGGGAGACACGTGGTTCAGGTGATCTCTCCGCTCTGCTGCATACAGGTCATACCTGGAAAGTGAGTTAAACGTATACTTCAGTCCAACAGGCTGTGATTAGTTGCGATAACCTTCGGTTAAGGTAAATTTATCTTCCTCCCCCCCTCGATTGATCAAAGTCCTTTTTAAGGACTAGTTCCCAATAAAGATCTATAATTTTATCTATAATAATCAATTAGTTAAAAGATATTCCTCGAAACTCTCAAGGGTTGCATAATACGCTCATTTTTCTAATAATTAGGGTTGCCTGTTACGTTAGGGAGAAACAGCTTTTTAAAAAAACTAAACAGGTTCAAGGGGGGATTTTCATTATATAAACGTTCCAGAATGCATTCGCATTCATGCTTTAGTGCGCTTCCTTCCACATTTTGTTGATAGTCAATTTCTCTGAAAACAGGTGAATTATTTACCTGCCCTTCATCAGGAGCTGGCCTTCAATTTCTGATTTTAATAATGAAACATTCAAAGGGGGAGTTTCATGCATAGATCTATTAAATTGAGCTTTAAAAAGCTCGCCACAGCCGTGGCTGTTGCCACGGCATCCACCGCCTCAATACCTGCTTTTGCACAAGATGATGGAGGCATCGAAGAAATCACTGTGACAGGGTCCCGAATCCGCCAGACTGATGGTATGGCCGCGCCAACACCCGTTACTGTTGTAACACCTGATGAATTAGCCAGCTTCGATCCGGGTGGGACAGTGTCCGAACAACTGGACGCACTGCCCCAGTTCTTTAATACGATCACTCCACAGCGCAATGGGGGCTCCCTGGCCTTTACCGTGGGCAGCTTCTTGAACATGCGCAACCTAGGCACCAACAGAACCCTGGTCCTGCTGGACGGCGCCCGTATGGCCCCCGGCGACAAGCGCGGGCCCGTCAACGTGGACACCTTCCCGACTGCACTGGTCCGTACTGTTGATGTGGTCACCGGTGGTGCTTCCGCCGCCTACGGTGCCGACGCCCTGGGTGGTGTCACCAACTTCATACTCGACCGCGAATTCGAGGGGCTGAAAATCAATGTCGGCTCCGGCATCATGGAAACCGGCGACGGCTTCCGCTATAACGCCAGCATCGCCGGCGGCTTCCAGATCGGTGATCGCCTCAATATCATCGGCTCACTCGAAGGCCGGCAGATCGACCAGATTGACGTGGAGCCCTGGGAACTTGATTCCGACTGGTACCAGCGCTGGGGCTATGTCGGTAACCCGGATCCCAACGGCCCCAGGCGACTGACGCGACCCAACGTGGCACCCACGGACCGTCATGTCTACGGCGTCATTTCAGGCACGCGCACCGAGCTGGACGGCATGGTCTTCAACCGCGAAGGCACGGCGGTACAACCTTTCAGGCAGGGCGACAACTACCGCCAAAACAGGATCAATACTACCTCCGGCGGTCCGGAAGCCGACCTGGCCTGGCGGGCCTATTCGAGTCCCGTGGACGGCCAGGAAGTCGCGGGGCGCTCGCTATTTCTGGCGGCCCAGTACCAGTTCAGCGACAACCTGTCAGGTTATGCCCAAGCGGTTGTCGGTCGTTCCGAGAACGGTTCGGTGAACAATCGTGCGACCACCACCGGCATTACCTTCCGCTCCATCTGGGCGCCAAAGATTGCCGTGGACAACGCCTACCTGCCCGATTACGTGCGACAGGTCATGCTCGACAACGGGGTCGATGAACTCACGCTCAGCCGTGACGGCTCCATGGTGGGTGTGCGTGATATCGGAATCGACTCGGTCAATGACAACACCTTTACTACCCAGACCTATACCTTCGGATTCGATTACGATTTCGACAACACCTGGAGTATTGGCGGCAGTTTCTCCACCGGCGAAACCGAACGCCTGACCCACACCTATGACATGAACCGGGTCGATCGCATGTTCCTGGCCATGGATGCCGTGGTACACCCGGACACCGGTGCCATCGTCTGCCGTGTCAACCTGCCCCAGTTCTCGCCCACTGAAGAGGAACTCAGGGCGGCAGGCCTGGCTAGCGGCCTGACCAATTCCCGCACCGCATCGGATCCCAACCCTCAGCCGCTGGGGTCACCGATCGGCCTGGACGGCACCGTGGAAGGTTGTGTGCCCTACAACGTCTTCGGTCACGGCAATATCAGCGAAGATGCCATCGATTACGTGGGCACGGTGAAAAAATCCATCGGTATTGTCGAACAGGATTTTGCCGAATTGATCGCCACCGGCGAGGTCTATGAAGGCTGGGGCTATGGCCCGGTCTCCATGGCAGCTGGTCTGACATGGCGTGAGTCCAGTTTCTCCGATGAAGCATTGCCGGCCGATGTGGATGCCCTTGGACCACCCCAAAATGTTCCCGATCTGGGTATCCGCGGCATAGCCCGCGGTTACACCGGCGGTAGCCCGAATCTGCACAAGTTCTCCACCGTCCCCAAGATCAGCGGTAAATACGATGTGTGGGAATGGTTTACCGAGATCAACGCCCCGATCTGGGAGTCCGGTTCAGGTGAACAGACCCTGGGTAGCTCCCTGGCCTTCCGCCAGTCCGACTACAACACCAGTGGCCGGGTCGAGGCCTGGAAGGTCGGTTTCGACTTCCAGGTGATGGAAGGGTTGCGCCTGCGTGCCACCCGTTCCCAGGACGTGCGTGAAGCCACCTTCTCCGAACGTTTCGACGCCCAGGGCGGCGGTGGTGGTGTCGACGATCCCCTGCTGGGAATCGACGATGTCTCGATCACCGTGGTAGCTTCCGGTAATCCCAACCTGTCTCCTGAAACGGCTGACACCACCGTGTTTGGTGTCGTGTTTGAACCGCAGTGGGAGTGGGCCGATGGACTGCGTGTGTCAGCCGACTGGTATGAAGTGGATATCGAGGACGCCATTTCCCAGATCGGCCAGCAGGACGTGGTTGACCGCTGTCATATCCAGGGTGTTCAGGAGCAGTGTGCCAATATCGAGCGTGACCCGGCCACCGGTGGCATCACCCGCGTGTTCCGTCGCTTCTTCAACCAGGATGCAGCCATCGTGGAAGGTGTGGACTTCGAAGTCAGGTACACCCGTGAAGTGGACCTCTTCTCCAGTGACTTCGAGAACGTGACCCTTCGCGTCCTCGGTGGCAAGACCCTGACCCGCGAGGATATCGCGGCCAACGGCACGGTAAGCACCCTGATGGACCAGTACACGATGCCGGAACTGACGGCCAACATCACTGGCACGTACTCACTGGGTCCCTGGTCATTGCAATTGCAGGGCAGGCACATTTCCAGCGAAAACCGAAACCGCAACTGGGTCGAGGGCGTCGATGTCGACAGTAACAAGGTGCCCTCTTCCACCTGGTGGAACGGTACCCTGCGTTATTCCAGCGAACTGCAAAATGGCGGTTCCTGGAACGTCGGCTTCAATGTCCTGAACATGTTCGACAAGAATCCGCCGATCATTCCCAGCTCTACAGGCAGCCAGGGTGTAGCCAACCAGTATGATATTTTTGGTCGTCGATACAATTTGAGCCTGAACCTGCAGTTTTAGGCGACAAGCCTGCCAAAGACATCTGGCAGATATCACAGAAAAAGGGCCTTCGGGCCCTTTTTTCTTATCTTGTAAAAACCGGTATTTCCTCTTGTCAGGCAACCGCCAATGACGCATCTTAACTGCACAAATATTGGTAAGTATTTTCAAATTTAATACCCAACCAATATCAGGCCAGGTCATTCTGACTGGCGCGTTAATAAATGACTATTCATCATAACCTCATGTTATTAAATGGTTTTATCCTTTTATATACGAGGTTTTGTGCAAATACAGTGAATTTTACGGACCGACTACGCTTTCAATATGTTTCACTCATCATATTCTAGTAAAATTTTGACCAGTCCGGTTGTGAAGCCAATACTTCATCACCCTGTCTTCAGCTTATATTTATTGAATAACCACAAGAATAATAATGTGTTCTGGTCCAGCCAGATTTCACGTCAGGAGTTCCATATGCTTGCCCGAATACTTTTAGTTTTGACCTGCACAATCATGTCTTTGCCAGCCATATCCCAAACGGGTCATCCGGCAAAAGGCTCCTGGTCCGGAGATCTCGTTCCCTTTACTGCGGAAGGTCCAGAACGAATCCGTCTGCTGATTGATGCCTGGAACGGCGATCTGTCCGGTACAGTTAACCCCGGACGCCGTGGCGTTGAAATGAGTAACGTGGAACTCGATGCCGAGACATGGACACTGACCATTACTGCCGACATGCCTGATGGCGAACTGGTCATGGAAGGCAAACTGAGCAATCTCGGTTCATGGACCAACAGAAAATATCGTGGTGCTTACACCATGGGTGATGAAAAAGGCACTTTCGACATCACACTGAATTAACCAACAACCTGTTTTCCCATTATCGAAAACAGGCATTTAATCGACCAGGTTTATCTCTTACGGAGAACAACACATGAAAACCAAACTCTTTGCACTGGCCAGCGGCCTTCTCGGTGCTTTTATTTCCATACAGGCAGTTGCCCATCATTCTTTCCAGGCAGAGTTCAATGCCGACGATCCCGTTCACGTCACAGGCACTGTCATCAAGGTTGACTGGACCAACCCGCACACTTACTTCTACGTCGAAGTCGAAACCGAAGACGGTGATTACGAAGAATGGGCCTTTGAAATGGGCAGCCCCAACGGCCTGATGCGTCGCGGCTGGACACGCAATACCCTGGAAATAGGCACGGAAGTAATCGTTCGTGGTACACGTGCCCGTGATGGCAGCTTCAAGGGCAACGCCCAGACAGTTGTCATTGCTGAAACCTGCCAGCGCCTGTTTGCCGGCACCAGCCAGCGTGACTTCGATGAAAATGCCGCACCCAAGGAAGAGTGCGAACTCTGATTCATCTTTCACGCCAAACTATTATTGAACATGTAAGAAAGCGCGCTTTACTGCGCGCTTTTTTCTGACCCGGGGAATTTAAGTGTCTCATACAAAAAAACGATTCATGCTGAAACCGGCACTGCTGGCAACAGCCATTGCGTCAACCATGCTGTTGGCAAACCTTACACAAGCACAACCGCGTGCTGATGACGACCGTCCGTCCACACCAACACCGCGTCTTGCTGATGGTACAGTAGACCTGGGTGGTGATGGCGTATGGAGCCTGCCCTGGATCACCGACTTTGCTGTCCGCATGCCCGGCTATGAAGAAGGCGACCTGCCGCCCATGCTGCCCTGGACCCAGGCCATGTGGGAATACAACAAGGACAACAATGTGAAATATGACCCGGAAGGTTTCTGCCTGCCTCCCGGTGGTCCCCGTTCCATGGGTACACCCTACCCGGCCGAAATTATCCAGGACCGAGATCGTATCGTGATTATCTTTGAAGGTGGCGGTCATGTCTGGCGTGAAATACACATGGATGGCCGTCCTCACCCGGAAGACCCCAACCCGACCTATTTCGGTCATTCCGTAGGCCATTGGGAAGGTGACACACTTGTTGTCGATACAATCGGCTTCAATGAGAAAACCTGGATCGACTTTGGCGGTTACATGCACACCGACCAGATGCATACAGTCGAGCGTTTCTCTCGTCCCGACAAGGAAACCCTGCATTACGAAGCTGTGATAGATGACCCGGGCGCCTATTCCGAGCCCTGGACCGTGAGCTGGAATATTCGCTGGTCAGAAGGCCAGGAACTGGCTGATTATATTTGCCAGGAGAACAACAAGTTCCTCCTCGACATGACAGACGATTTCGGCCAGCCTTTTTTTGACAAGACTGAAGGTTTGTAAAAATCACCTCGATTAAAAAAGGGCGCTAAGAAAGCGCCCTTTTTTATTGCCAGCAGAAAATAATAAAATTTCCGTGACTTCTCGTAGGCCGGA
>CAZROW010000003.1:4856-13217 GCA_964601805.1 uncultured Enterobacteriaceae bacterium | reverse complement strand
CTTTTTTATTGCCAGCAGAAAATAATAAAATTTCCGTGACTTCTCGTAGGCCGGAAATGGCCGCAGGCCATCTCCGGCAAAACAGGTATGGAAAAAATCACTGATGCCGGAGATTGCTACGCAATTTCCGGCCTACAAAACACCAGGCTCGAGCTCCCCGGCTTTCTCCTGCTGCTGAAGCATCCACATGTGTTGATAGGTCCCGGCCCTGGCAAGTAACTCGGTATGGGTACCGGACTCCACTATCCTGCCCTGGTCAAGCACCAGGATTCGGTCTGCATCGACTACCGTTGAAAGCCGGTGCGCAATCACCAGGCTGGTATGGCCTTTGGAAACCTCACGCATGGCCTGCACGATGGCCCGTTCCGTTTTGCTGTCCAGGGACGAGGTGGCCTCATCAAAGACCAGGATGGCCGGGCGTTTCAGCATGGTACGGGCTATGGCAACCCGCTGTTTCTCACCGCCACTGAGCTTGAGTCCCCTCTCCCCCACCATGGTTTCCATACCCTGGGGCAACTGGGCAATAAACTGTTCAAGATGGGCAAGCCTGACCGCTTCCCTGATGTCTTCTTCGGTCGCATCGGGCCGGCCATACCGGATGTTTTCATAAATTGTGTCATTGAACAGCACCGTGTCCTGGGGAACGATACCAATGGCTGAACGCAGGGATAACAAGGTGACATCGCGTATATCCTTGCCATCGATTTCGATGGATCCCTGCTGGCAGTCATAAAAGCGGAAAAGCAACTTCACCAGAGTAGATTTACCGGAACCACTGGCACCAACCACCGCCAGTTTTTCACCCGGATGAATGGTGAATGACACATCGTGCAGTATTTCCCGATCAGGCCGGTAGTGGAAACCTACACTGCTGAAACGTATGGAGGGTTTGGAAACCTCCAATGTGTCGGCCCCTTCTTTTTCAAGCACGGTGGCTTTCTCATTCAGGAGATCAAACATCTTTTCGATATTGGCCAGGGCACCTTTTATTTCGCGGTAGACAAAACCCAGGAAGTTCAGCGGGATGAACAACTGCATCATGAACATGTTGACCAGTGTGAAGTCACCCAGGGTCATGGTGCCCTCTGCCACCCCCCTGGCTGCCAGCAGGAGGATAATTGTCATGGCGGAGGAAACAATCAATGCCTGTCCGCCATTCAGGGCAAACAGGCTGAGCCTGTTCTTGCGCTTGGCTGTTTCAAGGTTTGCCAGGCCCTCGTCAAAATGCCTGGCTTCAAACTCTTCGTTGGTGAAGTACTTCACTGTTTCGTAATTGAGCAGGCTGTCTATTGCTCGGGTATTGGTGGCCGAGTCAGCCAGGTTCATTTCCCGTACAAAACGGGTCCGCTTTTCTGTGGCAACAACCGAGTAGGCAACATAGAAAACGATGGCCAGCACAATGACGATGGCAAACGAAAACCCGTAATTACCCAGGAAGATGCCGATGACAATGAGCAGTTCCAGCAGGGTCGGAATGATATTGAAGATCATGAAGCGCATCAGGAAATTGATACCCGAATTACCACGCTCAATATCCCGCGCCAGTCCACCGGTCTGCCGGTTCAGGTGAAAATCCAGATCGAGCTTGTGCAGATGACGGAAAGTTTGCAGGCTGACACGGCGAATGGTTCTTTCTGTCACGCGACCAAAAATGGTGTCACGCATCTCGTTGAACATGACATTGAAGAATCGAAACACACCGTAAGCGATGATGAGCAGCACGGGAATGGCAACCAGGGCTGGAGCATTGCCGGTAGTATTACCTGCAAGCTGGCCATCCAGGTTATCGACCACGTACTTCATGAAAAACGGCAGGCTGATGCTCGACAACTTGGCCAGGGCCAGACACAGGAATGCCAGCAGTGTGCGTTTTTTGAATTCCAGCAGGTAGGGAACAAGCAGCCTGATGACATGCCACTTCATGTCCAGGTTTTCTATGTCCGTCGGTGTACGGCGCGCCATGTGATTTGTGTGTTATCCCAGGCGTCGTTCGATGGCGTTGAGTATTCCTGCCGAATCAAGGCCACAGGAAGCCAGCATGTCATCTGCCTTGCCATGCTCAAGGAATTCATCAGGCAGTCCCAGGTTGAGCACCGGGGTATTGATGCCCTGGGCTTCCAGGAATTCATTGACTGCGGAACCTGCGCCGCCAAGCACGGCATTTTCCTCAATCGTGACCAGCAGGGTGCTTTGCTCACCCAAAGTGATCAGCAGCGTTTCATCCAGTGGTTTGACAAAACGCATGTCGACCAGGGTTGCATCCAGTGTGTCGGCGACACTGGCGGCCTTTGCCAACAGTGTACCGAAAACCAGGATTGCTACTCCGCTATCGCCTTCCCTGCACACTCTTGCCTTGCCGATAGTCATCGGCTTGAGGTCCGGATCCATGTCACAACCAGTAGCCTTGCCGCGTGGATAGCGTACAGCTGCAGGACCGGCAAACTGGTAACCGGTTGTCAGCATCAGGCGTGCTTCCTGTTCATCGCTGGGTGTCATGACAACAAGATTGGGCAAACAGCGCATGTAGGTCAGATCAAAGCTGCCGGCATGTGTTGGCCCGTCTTCACCCACCAGGCCGGCACGGTCGATGGCAAACAGGACATCCAGGTTCTGCAGGCAGACATCATGAATAAGCTGGTCATAGCCCCGTTGCAGGAAGGTCGAATAAATAGCCACAACCGGTTTGAGACCATCACAGGCCATACCGGCGGCAAAAGTCACTGCGTGCTGTTCGGCAATGGCCACATCAAAAAAGCGCTCGGGAAACTGCTCCTCGAATTCCCGCATGCCGGAGCCTTCGCTCATCGCCGGTGTTATCCCGACCAGCTTGTCATCAACGCTCGCCATCTCGCACAACCATTGGCCAAAAACCTTTGAATAGGTGGGTACGGTGCCATTGGGTTGTGCTTTTTTCTCTGATTCGGGCACCATCTTGCTCAAGGCATGCATGCCAAAGGGGTCTTCTTCTGCCGGGATATAGCCCTTCCCTTTCTGGGTGACCACATGCAGTACACGAGGCCCCTTGATGTCCTTGATGTTGTTCAGTATCTGGACCAGTCCATCCACGTCATGGCCGTCAATGAGACCAAAATAGGTGAAGCCCAGTTCTTCGAAAATTGTCGCCGGTGACACCATGCCTTTCATGTATTCCTCGGCACGATGGGCTGCCTTCCAGGCAGGTGGCAGTGCAGACAATACTTTTTTACTGCCAGTGCGCAGGGCATTGTAGGGTTTGCTCGCCCACATCCGGGCAAAGTAACTGGACAGGCCACCTACATTGCGTGAAATGGACATGTTGTTGTCATTGAGGATGATCAGGATATCGCCTTCCAGGTCGCCCGCATGGTTGAGTGCCTCAAAGGCCAGGCCTGCCGTCATGGCACCGTCGCCGATGACGGCAACCACCTTGCGATCGGACTCCTGTTGCTGGGCCGCGATCATCATGCCAAGTGCGGCTGAAATCGAGGTGCTGGAATGACCTGCGCCGAAAGTATCGTATTCACTTTCCTTGCGGTTGGTAAAGGCGGACAGTCCGCCTGGCTGGCGCATGGTCAGCATTTGCTCACGCCTGCCTGTGAGGATCTTGTGGGGATAGGTTTGATGCCCGACATCCCAGACCAGCTTGTCCTCGGGCGTATTGAAAACGTAGTGCAGGGCAATGGTCAGCTCCACCACACCGAGACCGGCACCGAAATGCCCGCCGGTCTTGCCTACGGTATACAACAGGTAATGGCGCAGCTCCCTGGCCACCTCTTCCAGCTGCTCAGGCGAGAGTTCTCGCAAATCAGCGGGGGAATCAATACTGTCGAGCAAAGGCGTTTGCGGCCGCTCGAGTGGAATTTCGTCAAACATCAAAGGAAGCTTAATGGTAATTCAAGAAAGATATTCTACCGCAAAGGGTACCTGTGTGTCTGAATTCAGGCCCCTTTCAGCCCCGGTCTAGTATTTTCGTTCTATGATATAGGCAGCAATAGCCGTTAATTTATCCGCACGGTCACCAAATACCGACAGGGCATTAATCCCCTCATCAAACAGGGTTTGCATACGCTTCCTGGCTCCGTCCACACCGAGCAGCGAAGAGTAGGTCGGTTTGTTCATGCTCTCATCCTTGCCCTGGGTCTTGCCAAGCACAGCGGTGTCACCCTCGACATCAAGAATGTCATCTTTCACCTGGAACGCCAGGCCAATCCGGTCAGCGAAAACACCCAGGCTTTGTAATTGCTCATCACTGGCTTTACCGGTAGCCAGTGCCCCCAGCCTGATACTGGCGTTAATCAAGGCCCCTGTTTTCAGTCGGTGCATACTGGCCAGGTCCTCTTCTGTCATGCTGGTGCCTGCGCCCTCGATATCCAGGCTTTGTCCGCCGACCATACCCTGCCAGCCTGCAGCCCTGGCCAGGGTCAGGATCATGTCCATGGCATTGGCCGGATTGGCCCTGGCAACCGGTGAGTCAGCCAGGATTTCAAAGGCCAGGGATTGCAGGGCATCGCCGGCGAGAATTGCCGTGGCCTCATCATAACGAACATGACAGGTTGGCTGTCCCCGTCGCAGGTCATCGTCATCCATGGCGGGTAAATCATCATGGACCAGGGAATAGGCATGAATCAGTTCAACGGCACAGGCAGCGGCATCGGCATCTTCCAGGCTGCCACCGAGAGTCTGGGCACTGGCATAGGCCAGCACCGGACGAATGCGTTTACCCCCGTTATGCACGGCATACAATACGGCTTCTTCAAGTTTTCCGGCCAGGCCAGGAGTGGCCAGGTTTTCCCTGAGCACTGAAGAGGCCCTGTCCTGCAGGGAGAGAATATAGGATCGGGTATCCATCAGGTGCTGGAACTAGCCTTCGTCCTCGTCTTCGCTGTCGAAGGGCTCGGACTCGGGAAGGTCATCACTTTTGACGAGCAACTGGACTTTCTGCTCGGCCTTTTCCAGGGCTGACTGGCACTCCCTGGTGAGCTTGATCCCCTTTTCAAATGCTTTCAGGGATTCCTCCAGGCTCAATTCGCCCTCTTCCATGGCCTCAACGAGTTCCTCCAGGGATTCCAGTGCGTCTTCAAAATTAAACGGGGTTGCTTTACGTGCCATCAGGGTGCCTTTTCGCCATTTTCAAGGGAAGCGCAAACTTAGCGGAGACGCGCCGGGGGGTCAAATAACCTGGAATCTTCGTAAAAAACCGGCGTGAAAACCTTGAACTACTTTGTGCAATTATTAAGGAATATAGAAAGGCCGTTTTCCAGGTTCAGGCGCCATTCAGTAAAATTCGTCAATACTGTATGTCAACCAGACAGGCTGCGATTATCTAACGTAACCAGTTGAATTAAAAGATATTAATAACATCAAGACATTATTAATTTTGGCTAAAGATGCAGACAGGAGTAGTTGAACATGGCAAAATAGCGTCGCACAGCACAAGGCATCGCACACTATCCACGCGAAAACAAAGGCTGAATGCAACGCTGAGACTTGTCGGACAGCAACTGAATGATTACATTTGGCATCCGGCTGGAAAAAAGCCATTACAAATAACTACTTAAAACTACTGGAAACAGATTAAGTTTTTATTGAATTTTTTTAACTAAACTTCAAACCGAAAGAGTGGGGAACCAATAATGAAGAAACTCTTAGTGACCGGAGCTATCGTATTAAGCTCAATTTTTTCTGCCGGGGCCATGGCCCAGATGTCAGATGAAGATGCCGCTGGTGCTGTCAAACGCCGCCAGTCCATTTTCCAGATCCTGTCTTATGCCAACGGTCCGCTGGGCCAGATGGCACGTGGCGGTGACTTTGATGCCGAAGCTGCCACACTGGCCGCTGAACGTGTTGCCATGCTGGCACCGATGATTCCGGGCCTGTTCATGGCTGATACCCGCAGCAACAACGTTGATAGCCGCGCTGCCGATACCATCTGGGACAACCAGGCTGATTTCGCCCAGCTGGCCATGGACCTTCAGGAAGGCGCTGAAGCCGCTCTGGAAATCCTGCAAAGCCAGGGTGCCAGCGGTGTCCGCCAGGCTGTTGGCCAGATCGGACCGAAATGTGGCGCTTGTCACGACCGTTTCCGTCTGGACTAAACACCAGTACGAACGCCATGAAAAACGCCCCTCTTGAGGGGCGTTTTTTTTGTCCCGGGATTTTGTCCCGGTTATTTATTGGCCGTGATACTGATTTGTCACTGACTGGCGTTCGCGGCTAAAGCCGCTTCCTACACAGGGTGCTGAAATTGAATGACATCAATCAAAATTGAAGTCATCTCCTCCGCCTTCACCGGCCGTGCTACCCCGGGTAAAGAAGGCCGCGTAGGCTTCCTGGTCTTCTTCGCTGAGTTTGCTGGTATGTTCAACAACATCAGCCATTTCTCCACCGACAAAATCAAAGCTTGCTGTCATACCCAGTTGCAGCAGGCCGACAAAATCATAAGCTGTCCAGCTGGAAAGCCCTTCAGGATCAATAGCTGCTGTTACAATATCAGAGCCGGCAAATTCTTCAGCCATTACCATCATACCCAGTGAGTTTCTCGGTGTATGGCATTCGCCACAATGACCCAATGCCCGCGCCAGGTAAGCTCCCCGTTGTATCTGGGGATCATCCTCAATAGCTGGAGGCTCGCCTTCCATGAAGTCCGCCAGGATATTCCATCCGGCCATGAGGAAATCAAACTGCCAGGCCGGCAATTCGTGTTCAGGCACTTCGTTGCGCACAGGTTCCATCGACATGACGTATGCAGCAAGATCCAGCACGTCTTCGTCGGTCATGTTCATGTATGTGCGGTAAGGAAATGATGGCCAGTAAAATCCACCGCCCGGTGTGCGACCATGCTTCAGCGCCAGGATGAAATCCTTCCCGGTCCAGCCACCAATCCCGGTTTCTTCATCAGGTGTGATATTCGGTGTGTAAAAGGTGTTGGGAAATGGCTCTTCCACCTCGATGACGTATCCCCCGACAGGGGCTTCCGTGCCTTCAGGCTGGTGGCAGGCGCCACAACCACCGGCATTGTAGATATATTCCCCCCGGGCAATGGCCTCGGCCGAAGTGGGAATCTCGGGATTACCTACCATCGGCATGCCGAATACCCAGTAGAGCCCGCCCAGTATGACAACCAGGACAATAACCAGTGGCATCAATTTTTTATTCATATCGAAATCCGCTTTTTTAATTGAGTTTCCAGGCTTGTCGTATTTTTTTACTGCCTGGCCAGCCTTGTTGGAACTGGATTATAGAATTGTTAAGACTACCTGTTGAATAAGAAAAAAACATGAAAAAACGTCAGTATGACTCAGGTCAATCGCCTGGCATTTAACTGGTTTCATGTTGTTTCTGGGCTTCCTTGAGACGTATCTTCTTTGCCTTGCGCTGCCTGATCAGGTCGGACACCTCCGACCCCAGGTGGCTTTCGCCCCTTAGTTTTGCCAGCTGCATCTGCTTCTCCCTGTCCCGGAAACGCTGTTTCTGGTCGGCAGATTTACTGTCGTAACAACGGGGGCAGCTGACGCCTTTTTCGTACTTGTCACTGCGCTTGTCTTCCTCGGTAATTGGCAGGCGACAGGCATGACACTGATCGTAACCACCCTTCTCCAGCTGGTGATTGACGGCAACACGGTTATCAAAGACGAAACACTCCCCCTGCCAGAGCGACTCCTCCTCGGGCACTTCCTCCAGGTATTTCAGTATGCCGCCTTCCAGGTGATAGACCTCGTCAAAGCCGTTCTCCTTCAGGTAGGCCGTGGACTTCTCACAGCGAATCCCCCCGGTACAGAACATGGCGATTTTCTTGTGCTTCTGCGGGTCCAGGTGCTCGCGAACATAATCGGGAAACTCCCTGAAACTGTCAGTTTCCGGGTTGACCGCATTGGCAAATGTGCCAATTTCCACTTCATAGCGGTTGCGGGTGTCAATCAGCAGCACATCGGGGTCGGAAATGAGTTCATTCCACTGTTGTGGCTTGATATGGGTGCCCACCTTGCGGTTGGGGTCTATGCCTTCAACCCCCATCGTGACGATTTCCTTTTTCAGTTTTACCTTGGCGCGGTAAAAGGGAATTTCATCATCAAAGGATTCCTTGGAATCGATATCTTTCAGGCGGGGATCACTGCGCAGCCAGTCAAGTACCGCATCGATACCTTCACGGGTACCGGCAATGGTCCCATTGATGCCTTCACTGGCCAGCAGCAACGTGCCTTTGACATGGTGTTGCTGCATGAGCTGCAACAGGGGTGCGCGCAAGGCCTCGAAATTGTCGAGGCGAACGAAATGATAAATGGCACAGACAACAATCTGTGGTGTTGGATGATTCATGCTTTTTTCCTTTCGCGATTCGGATCGTAAATCCGGAGCAAAATGCGCGCAGATTATACAAAGGTG
>CAZROW010000003.1:0-4756 GCA_964601805.1 uncultured Enterobacteriaceae bacterium | reverse complement strand
TTCGCGATTCGGATCGTAAATCCGGAGCAAAATGCGCGCAGATTATACAAAGGTGTACACGCTTTCGTCCATGCGGGCACTGGTTACCCGGGAAATAGGCAGGGCCTCAAGGCAACCGCGACAGGTCAATAAAGCCGGCACCGCTGTCGGCGGCCTCCAGGCACGGCAGTTCGGCGAACAATGGCGCCTGCAGGCGTCGGGTCAGTGTCTCCAGGTTTTCCTGGTAATAGAGCATGTCGGGATCCACGCGATTGGCGATCCAGCCTGCCAGCTGAAGCCCGTCAGCCGCAATAGCCTGGGCAGTGAGCAGGGCATGATTCAGGCAACCCAGCTTCATGCCGACGACCAGGATAACCGGCAATTCGAGGGCCTTGACCAGGTCGGCCAGGGTATCGGTATCGTTGACCGGCACCTTCCAGCCGCCGGCGCCTTCCACCAGGGTCAGGTCCGCTTTTTGTGCCAGAACCGGCTGACACCGGGTTGCTATGTCGTGCACAGACAGCCTGGTGCCGGTATTTTCGGCTGCAATATGGGGGGCGATGGGTTCATCGAAACAGAACGGGTTTATCGCATCAATCGACAGTTCAGGCTGGCAGTATTGCAACAGTGACGCGACATCGCCATTACAGCGGCCTGCCGGTGTCTCGGAGACTCCCGCAGCCACCGGTTTCAATGCTGCCGTGGACAGGCCCTGTGCCCGCCCTGCAGCCAGCAAGGCGCAGGCGACCCGGGTTTTACCTGCATCGGTGTCTGTACCGGTGATGAAGAACGTTTTTGCCATGGCAGCTATCGTTTCCTATTTTTCCAGGGCGATCACTACCAGGTCATAGGTCACCGGAATACCCCGGCCTGCCACCTGGCGCTGTTCAAAGACTGACTTTAACCGCCGCAATTTCTGCTTCCCCGTCAGGCCACTGGCGCGGCCCGCATTGTGGTTGTTGGCGCCGATTCCTTTCAATTCCCGGGTCAGGGCTGCCAGTGACTCGTAGTAATAATATTCCTGCTCATTACTGATGTCGTGGTGGGTAAAAGGTGCTGCCAGGACCGCTTCTTTTATAGCCGCCACTTCCAGGAAGCTGTTCACGTGCACATAGCTGTCCACCATGGCCCAGCTTTCCCGTAATTCTTTGAGTGTATTGACGGCCAGTGTGCTGACCCATGCCCTGCCACCTGGTTTCAGGACACGATACAACTCGGCAAAGTATTGTGCCGGCTGCGGGCACCACTGCAGGGTCAGGCTGGAGACGGCCAGGTCAAAGCTGTTATCCCGAAAGGGCAGGCACTGGGCATCGCTGCACACCCAGTGCTGGTTATCCGCACTCGCCAGGTCGCGGGCGTAGGCAAGCATGGGCTTTGCCACATCAAGATTGGTAATGGTTGGTTGCGGGTAACGCTTTCGCAATTGCTCGGCGCAGTAACCTGTGCCACTGCCCAGGTCCAGTATTTGCGCTGCAGGTTCAGGCACCATGGCTGCAAGCAGCCTGTCCGCCACATCGCGCTGGAATTGCGCATATCGATCATAGCTGGCAGCGGCTTTACCGAAGGAGCGGGCTACCTGCTCCAGGCCAGGCAAGGGGTGACAGGCACTCATGAGGCCTGCTCCCGGCTGTGATACAGGTGAGCCACTTTCACCATGCCATCGAGAAGTTTCAGAAACTGGTCTTCTGTATGTATGGCACTGAACGTGACCCGCAATCGCGCAGTGCCTGCCGGTACGGTCGGCGGGCGAATGGCCGACACGAACAGGCCGTCCTCAAATAATTGTTCACTGGCTTCCAGTGCAAGGTCCACATCACCCAGCACTATGGCCTGAATGGGAGTCATGGAGGGCAGAAGCGTCAGTCCAAGCTCTTCACAGTGAGTCCTGAAACGGCTGATCATCTGCGCCAGGTACTCACGGCGCCAGCGATCTTTCTGCACCAGCCTGAGACTGGTGCGAATGGCTTCTGCCTGGGCCGGCGGCATGGCGGTTGTATAGATATAGGGGCGACAGAACTGGATAAGGGTTTCGATCAATTCTTCGCTACCGGCCACGAAGGCCCCGCTGCTGCCAAAGGCCTTGCCAAAAGTGCCAACGAGTACCTGGAGGTTTTCTTCATCCAGGATATGGCCCTGCTGCTGCCAGTAAGCGACTGTGCCGCCGCCGTTGTCACCAAGCACACCAAAGCCATGGGCATCATCGATCATCAGCAGACCATCATGGGCAGATACTGTTGCGGCCAGCCCGGGCAGGTTGGCCATATCCCCGTCCATGCTGAACACGCCATCGGAGATCACCAGTTTTCGCTTGCCGGTGATTTTTTCCAGCACACCAGCCAATGCTTCATTGTCCAGGTGGGCATAGCGCTTGAAGGCAGCACCACTGAACAGGCCGCCATCAAGCAGGGAAGCATGGTTGAGCCTGTCTTCTACAACAGCGTCATCTTTACCCAGGAGCGTAGTGATCACACCCACATTGGCCATGTAACCACTGGAGAACACCAGTGCCCTGCTGCGCCCGGTAAAGGCAGCCAGTTCTTCTTCCAGGGCATGGTGGGGAGCGCTGTGGCCACTGACCAGGTGAGAGGCGCCACTGCCGGCACCAAAGTTATCCAGGCCTGCATGAAAGGCCTGGACGACATCCGGATGACCGGCCAGCCCAAGGTAATCATTGCTGCAAAAACTGGTGACATGCTCGCCATCCAGGATAATTTCCGAGCCCTGGGGGGAGTACAACGTCCGTCTTTGCCGCATGAGGGAAGCCTGCTCCCTGGCTTGCAGCTGCTGGCGAAGGTCCTGCCGAAAGGTTTTCACAATAAAGGTAACGGCTACCCGTTCATGGCATCGTAAAAGGCTGACGAAGCTGCCTGTGGCGGCGCCATGACAGGCTCACCGTCGGTGTGGACTTCCACTTCTTCAGGGTGAATGCCCAGGCGTTTGAACAACTGCAAATCATCGTTTTCCAGGGGATTGGAAGTGGTCAACAGCTTCTCACCATAGAAAATGGAATTAGCGCCTGCGAAGAAACACAGTGCCTGCATCTGGTCATTCATTTCTTCACGGCCTGCGGACAACCTGACATGGGAAGCCGGCATGAGAATCCTGGCCACGGCAATCATGCGGACAAACTCGAAGGGCTCCAGGTCTTTTGCATCTTCCAGGGGGGTCCCCTTGATCTTGACAAGGTTATTGATCGGCACGCTTTCCGGGTGATGGGGGAGGTTCGCCAGTTCTTTCAGGAATTCGATACGATCATTGAGTTCTTCACCCATGCCGACAATGCCACCACAACAGACCTTGATGCCGGCCTCGCGGACATTGTCCAAAGTATCCAGGCGGTCTTCAAAGGTGCGGGTACTGATAATGGTTTTATAGTAATCGCGCGAGGTATCGATATTGTGGTTGTAATAATCCAGGCCGGCTTCGGCCAGTGCCTGGCTTTGTTCCTTACTCAACGCTCCCAGGGTCATGCAGGTTTCCATACCCAGGGCGCGCACCCCCTTGACCATTTCCAGCACATGGGGAAAGTCTTTTGCCGAAGGATGTTTCCACGCGGCGCCCATGCAGAAGCGTGAGGATCCGCTGGCTTTTGCCTGGCGCGCCTCTTCCAGTACCTTTTCCACGGCCAGCAGCTTTTCCTTTTCCAGCTCCGTATTGTAGTGACCACTCTGTGAGCAGTATTTGCAGTCCTCCGGGCAGGCACCAGTCTTGATGGACAACAGCGTGCTCACCTGGACGGCATTGGGGTCAAAGTTTTCCCGGTGAATACTCTGGGCGCGGAAAAGCAGGTCATTGAATGGCAGGCTGTACAGAGACTGTACCTCCTCAAATGACCAGTCATGGCGAAGGAGTGTTGTCATGGCAATGGTTCCTGGAATTGTCTTGGCTGATTCGGTTAAGCAGATGAACATGTGGCCGCGGCAGCCAGTGCATTTACCACTACACTGGAGGGGCCGGCGCAGGGATGCATTCTATCATGTCAACCAGAATTTCAGAAAGCATTTACAAGTGGTTAAATTTTGTTCAATTCAGGCTGTTTCCACCAGTCTGCGTGCTTTGCAGGCAACCCGGGCAACAACGCACTGACCTGTGCCGTGCCTGCCAGTGGTCCCTGCCGCGTATTCAGCATCCCTGTCATTGCTGTGCCCTGCCCCTGCCACCTGGCGAATATGCCCAAACACGTTGTGGTCGCTGCCTGGTGCACCCCCCGTTTTATGCTCGCATGATCGCCGCCCTGGACTACAAGCCTCCCGTGACAGCGCTGGTTGCCGGCTTCAAATACAACGACCGACTGGTCAATGGCCGCGTCCTGGCAAGCAGTCTGGGAGAACTGCTCCAATCCGCCTACACTCAAGAACAATTACCCGGATTGCTCCTGCCTGTGCCCTTGCATGCCAGGCGCCTGCGTCAGCGCGGTTACAACCAGTCACTGCAACTGGCTCGCTGGCTATCCCGGGATACCGGTATTCCCGTAGCGCCAGAGCTGGTGATCCGGACCCGGGATACGCCACACCAGACCGGCCTCGGTGCAGCACAGCGCCGGAAGAACCTGCGTGGCGCTTTTCAACTCAATCCGGCAGTAAAGATTCCCTCCAGTACCCCCGTCGCCATCGTGGATGATGTCGTCACCACTGGCACCACGGTCAATGAGATGGCGCGAGTTCTGCTTAAAGGGGGAGCCTGCGAAGTGCATGTGTGGGCATTGGCGCGGACGGTGGTTTGAAGGGACAAGGGACAAGGGACAAGGGACAAGGGACAAGGGACAAGGGACAAGGGA
>CAZROW010000002.1:21171-85071 GCA_964601805.1 uncultured Enterobacteriaceae bacterium | reverse complement strand
TGGTCATCAGGGTGCTGTAACGGCCCAGAAACATCTCCCAATCCCCGACCAGTTTCCCCAGTGTCACCAATTCGTTTTGGCCGTAGCTGACCATCAGCCAGGCGGCGATGACCTGTATCGCCATCCTGCCGATGGCGGGCAAAGGGTAGTAATCATCGACCAGGCCGGTCAGTAACAGCAGGCAGGATATGATGAGCAGTGGCTGGTAATGGGCCAGGACGTCCGGGCTCATCAGGCAGCCTGCCAGCAGGCCGATGAAGATACCCAGCCCGCCAATCAGGGGGGTGTCCTTGCTGTGTGTTTTGCGGCCACCGGGAGCGTCCATGAGGCCCAGTTTGCGCGCCAGCGGGCGCAGAAGCAGGATGGCAATCAGGCAGGTGAAAAAAGCTATCGGGACGGCGTAGATGGTCATGTAAAAAAAGTGGGGCAGTACCTGGTATTTTCAGTATTCGCGGTGGGTGCGATTAAAATATCTTTAAAATTCAGCCTGTTATGTCTTCATTCATAACAGGGCGCGCATTCTACCATTGAATAAGCGGGTGACCTATGGATTATTTTCCTATCGGGATGCCGGCCTTTGCCGGGCTCAGTATTCCTGTCAGATATCCGAGTCGCCGGATGTAAATTTTTACTCACCTGTGGATAAATTCTTAATGAGTTTGGTGGACGAATCAGATACACTTGTTTGAATAATTTGTTAGACCATCTCGTTGTCAGGGTATTCGCAATCAATGCGATTAAAAAGTATTAAACTCGCAGGATTCAAGTCGTTTGTAGACCCGACAACAGTCAACCTCCCCAGTAATCTTTGTGCCGTCGTCGGTCCCAATGGCTGCGGCAAATCCAATATTATTGATGCCGTGCGCTGGGTCATGGGTGAAAGTTCTGCCAGCAAACTGCGTGGCGAGAATCTCACAGACGTCATCTTCAACGGCTCCTCCAACCGCAAACCGGTCGGACAGGCCTCTGTTGAGCTCATCTTCGATAACTCCGACCACACCATCAAGGGTGAATATGCGGCCTTTACCGATATTTCGGTCAAGCGTGTCGTCAACAGTGAAGCGCAGTCCACCTATATGCTCAATGGCACCAAGTGCCGCCGCCGTGACATCCAGGATATTTTCCTGGGCACTGGCCTGGGCCCCCGCAGTTATTCCATTATCGAGCAGGGCATGGTGTCCAATCTCATCGAGTCCAAACCCGAGGAGTTGCGTGTCTTCATCGAGGAAGCCGCCGGTATTTCCAAGTACAAGGAACGCCGCCGGGAGACCGAGAACCGGATCAAGCGCACCCGGGAAAACCTGGAACGCCTGACCGATATTCGGGAAGAACTGGAACGCCAGCTGCAGCACCTGCAGCGCCAGGCCCGTGCTGCCGAGCGTTACAAGGAATACAAGCAACAGGAACGTGATACCACGGCCAACCTGCAGGCCCTGCGCTGGCAGCGCCTGAATGAGACTGTCAGCGGTGCCCAACAGAAAATCAGCGAACTGGAAATCGCCCTGGAAGCCAATGTTGCCCGAACACGCTCCCTGGAAGCTGACATGGAGAAAATGCGGGAAGAGGGTACCGAGGCCAATGATGCCTACCAGGAAATCCAGAGCACCTATTATTCCCTGGGCAGTGAAATCACCCGTATCGAGCAGAATATTGAATACCAGGGGCAGCGCAAACAACAGCTGGAACTGGATCTGGGCGAAATCAAGCAGTCCCTGGAGCACTTCCAGAGTGAACTGGGGCAGGATGTACAGAAAATATCCGAACTGAAGACAAGCCTGGCTGAGATCGAACCGCAACTGGAAGCTGCGCGCTCACGAGAGCAGGAATCCACTGCAGCCCTGGCCCAGGCCGAAGAAAAGATGTCCAACTGGCAACAGGAGTGGGATACCTTCAACGAAGATGCCTCGGAAACTTCCCAGAAAGCGGAAGTGGAACAGGAGCGCATCAACCACCTGGAAAATATTGTCGACCGGGGCAAGCAGCGCCGCGCCTCGCTCAAGCATGAGCAGGACAACCTGGAAACACCTGACACCGGTGACCTGCAGGACCTGGAAGAGAAACTCAAGGGCCTGATGGAAAAGCAGGAGTCTTTTGAAGCAGGTCGCGCGGCACTGAATGAAAAGATCGAGCGTGCCCGCCAGGCCATCAGGAACTCGAACAACGAACTGAATGAAAAGCGCAGCAAACTGCAGTCCATGCTGGGGCAAAAGTCCTCGCTGGAAGCCCTGCAGAAAGCCGCGCTTGGCCGGAATGACCGGAGCACCATCAGCTGGCTGGAACGCAACAACCTGGCCGGCAAACCCCGCCTTGGCGATAACCTGCAGGTCGAGGACAAATGGCAGACCGCCATGGAAATGGTCCTTGGCGGCAGCCTCCAGGCGGTCTGTGTCGACAGCCTGGATGCCGTATCCGAATTCCTGGGCGATTTTAACGAAGGCAGCCTGCAACTGATCGATACGTCCTATGCCGGCGGTCAGGCTGCGGCCAACCCCGGTTTGCAGGCCGTTCCCTTGCTGGACAAGGTCCGCTCTTCCCAGAACCTCAATGCGCTCCTGGGCGGCATCTATTGCGTGGAATCCCTGCAGGAAGCCATGGCCCAACGCGGCAGCCTGAATCCTGGTGAATCATTGATCACACCAGAGGGACTGTGGCTGGGACCCTCATGGTTGCGTGTAGCCCGGGATTTCGATGAAAAGGCCGGTGTCATCCAGCGCCAGCAGGAACTGGAAGCCCTGGAGACCGCGATCAGCAATGCGGAAAACCAGATTAGCCAGACTGCAGACAAGCTCAGGAACGAAGAAGCTCTGTTGCAAACCCTGGAAAATGACCGTGACGGGTTGTTACACGAGCTGACTGACGTCAACCGCTCCCTCACCGAACTGAGTGCTGACAAGTCGGCACGCCTGACCAAGATTGAGCAGGCCGAGAAACGCCGTGAGCGTCTGACCGTGGAAATTGCCGAACTCGAGAAGCAACTGGATACGGAAAAGGCCAATATCCGCCAGTCCCGGGAAAACCTGGAAGGCATTCTTGATCGCATGGAGCAGCATACCGTGCGCCGTGAAGTACTGATCGAAAGCCGTGATGAGTACCGCCAGACCCTGGATTCGATTCGTGACAAGGCAGCTCGTGACAAGGATGAGTCACATCGCCTGGCCCTGCAGCACCAGACCACTTCCGCACAACTGGAGTCCTTGCAGCAGAACATGGAACGCCTGTCGAACCAGGTGGAGTCCTATCAAACCCGCCAGACGCAGTTGACCGAATACCTGCAACAGGCCGATGTACCCATCCCGGCACTCAAGGAAGAGCTGGAAGAAAAGCTGGCGTCCCGTCACAATATTGAAAGCGACCTGGGCAAAGCCAAGACCCGGGTGGATGAAATTGATCATCAGAAACGGGAACTGGAAGCTGCCCGCAATACCTCCCAGGAAGAGTCCCAGCGCATTCGAGACGAGCTGTCCAACAAGCGCCTGGGTATTGAAGGGGACACCGTGAAACGTGCCGCGCTGGAACAGCAGCTGACCGAAAACGGTTATGACAAGGAACAGGTCCTGAACAGGATCAGTGCCAGCGAAGAAGAAATTACCGAAGCCAATTGTGAAGAAGAGCTTGAAAAGCTGGGCAACAGGATCAACCGCCTGGGTGCGATCAACCTGGCGGCTATTGACGAGTATGACTCGCAATCAGAACGCAAGATTTACCTTGATGACCAGAACGAAGACCTGGAAAGGGCGCTGAAGACCCTGCAAAACGCCATTCGCAAAATTGACAAGGAAACCCGCAACCGCTTCAAGGAAACCTTCGACAAGATCAACAATGGCTTGCAGGAGCTGTTTCCCAAGGTCTTTGGCGGTGGTCATGCTTACCTGAACATGGTGGGAGAAGACCTGCTGGATACCGGCGTTGAAATCATGGCACGTCCGCCGGGCAAGAAAAACAGCACCATTCACCTGCTCTCGGGGGGTGAAAAAGCCATGACCGCCATTGCGCTGGTATTTTCCATTTTCCGGCTCAATCCTTCACCGTTTTGTATGCTCGATGAGGTGGATGCCCCGCTGGATGATGCCAATGTCGGGCGTTATGCCGACATGGTCAAGGAAATGTCGTCCATGGTGCAGTTCATTTTCATCACCCATAACCGTATCACCATGGAATATGCCCACCAGTTACTGGGTGTCACCATGCATGAGCCGGGTGTCTCCAGGCTGGTGGCCGTGGATATTGATGAAGCTGCAGAAATGGTGGCAGTGTAGGCTGTCGGCAACAGGTTGCAGGAAAGGCCAGAGTGGATTAATAATCTCGGGGTGACTATCCCCTGGTAAAGCGATACAGGCACACAAACAAGACTATTCATTTTACTTTTCACCTTAAAACAGGACGATAAACGGGACTAGATAAAGCGCATGGGTATCAGAGACTGGTTAGCCATCATAGTCATAGTGTTTATCGTGCTGATCCTGCTGGACGGCTTTCGGCGCAAGTGGCTGGAACGCAAAAATCGCATTCGCGTAAAACTCGAGAAGAACATTCCTGCCGAGGATGTCGAAGACGTCAATGACGTTATCGTCAAATCCGAGCTGCCAAACGGTGGGGCACGCATCAAGACCCGGGCCGGGGAAGAAGTGCCTGTACTGGTGGATTCCGTGGATATCGATGACGAGGATATCGCGGGCTACGCCGATTCGGTTCCCGATGAGACGGATGACGACCTGAATGACGAAGCCCATCACAATGACGGAACCTGGCAAGCACCAGGAGAAGACTTTGCCACGGCTATTGTTGATGAAGACGACTCAGAAGTAGACTTTTCCGATGAAGACGACTTTGACGAACAGGATGACCCGGCTGATGAAGACGAAGACAGTTTCATGGCTGACGATGAGGGCGAATACGGGGATGAGGTCGATGACGAAGATGAACAGGAAGATGATTCCTGGCGTGATATCGACCCGGTAAGCCTCGAGGGAGAGGAGCCAGAACCGGTAGCAGCCAGCAATCAACAGAAAGACCAACAGAAAGAAAAGAAGCGAAAAACACGGCCGGATGAACGAATCGAGCCCACTTTTGGTGACGATGACATGACGTTCGGGCGCGATGACCAGGGTGAGCTGAACCTTGAGCATCATGACCTGTTTGAACATGAGGATGAGGAACCCGCGGAAGAGTCCGATGAGCAGGCCCAGGCTGAGGAAGTCATCATCATCAACGTCATGGCCAGGCCAGGTATGGTCATAGAGGGCAAGCGCATGCTGCCTGTCCTGATGAAGCATGGCATGCGCCTGGGTGACATGAGCATCTTTCACCGTCATGCTGACAATAACGGCAAGGGACCGGTTATGTTCAGCATGGCCAACATGCTCCGACCCGGTACGTTTTCCATCGGTGAGATGGAAACCTTTACCACGCCCGGGGTCAGCTTTTTTATGCAGTTGCCCAACAAGGTCGGCAATATGCAGTGCTTTGACCAGATGCTGCAAACCGCACAGGCCGTCAAGGAAGAACTCGATGCCAATCTCAAGGATGAAAACCGCAGCGTGCTTACTCGCCAGACCATCGAGCACAGTCGCCAGCGCATTCGTGACTTCGAGCTGGAAATGCTTGCCAGGAAGTAATATGCGGCAACCTGTTCGCCGCGGGTGAATCCCGATGACAGCCCCCTCCAAAGCCATTACTGACGAACTTGCCACACTGCGCAAGCAGATTTCCCATCACAATCGTCTCTACTATCGTCACGATGCCCCTGAAATTCCGGACCAGGACTATGACCGCCTGTTTGATCGTCTGCTGGAAATTGAAGCCCGGTGGCCAGAACTGGTCACCAGTGATTCCCCCAGTCAGCGGGTAGGCAGTGAACCTCTCAGCGGCTTTACCCAGGTCAGCCATGAAATCCCCATGTTGTCGCTGGACAAGGTCACCAGCGAAGAAGAGCTTGAACGTTTTGAAGCGCGCATACTGAAACGCCTGGAAAGCGACCGGATACCGGAGTACAGCTGTGAACCCAAGGTGGATGGGGTGGCTGTCAGCTTGTTGTATGAGGATGGGCTGCTTGTTCGCGGGGCCACTCGCGGGGACGGTAAAACCGGGGAAGATATCACCCATAACGTGAAAACCATTGATGATATTCCCCTGCGCCTTGAGGGCAGTGGCTATCCCGGGCGCCTGGAAGTACGCGGCGAGGTCTACATGACCCGCAGCGGCTTTGCCAAAATGAATACGGCTGCCACCGAGGCCGGCGAGAAAGTCTTTGTTAATCCCCGCAACGCTGCTGCCGGTACGCTCAGGCAACTGGACTCCCGGATTGCCGCCAGGCGCCCGCTGCACATGTTCTGCTACAGCTATGGCCTGGTAGAAGGCGGCACCCTGGCGGACAACCTTGGGGAGGTCTTTGAGGCCTTTGAGTCCTGGGGCCTGTCCGTGAATCCAGACCGCGAGATCTGCCATGGTGTCTCCGGTAGCTTCGCCTATTGCCAGAAAATCCTGGGCAAGCGTGATGCCCTGGATTATGAAATTGACGGGGTTGTCATCAAGGTCAATCACTTCGCACTCCAGGATGCCCTGGGCATGAATGCCAGGACACCGCGCTGGGCCATGGCCTACAAATTCCCGGCAGAGGAGGTGGCAACAACCCTCAGGGATGTCGAGTTCCAGGTGGGCAGGACGGGCACGATCACGCCTGTCGCCCGGCTGGAACCGGTCTTTGTCGGCGGAGTGACAGTCAGTAATGCGACACTTCACAACATGGATGAGGTCGCCAGGCTCGGATTGCGTATCGGCGATGCTGTCATTATCCGGCGTGCCGGGGATGTGATTCCAAAGATCATTTCGGTCATCCAGGACCGGCGTCCACCTAACAGCCGGGCTATCGAGGTCCCGACCAGTTGCCCCGTTTGTGACTCCGATATCGAGCACATCGAGGACGAGGTCCTGATGCGCTGCACGGGGGGGCTGTTTTGCCGGGCCCAGCGCACACAGTCCATCATTCATTTTGCCTCCCGTGCCGCCATGGATATAGATGGCCTGGGCATCAAGCTCATTGAGCAACTGGTGGACAGGGAGCAGCTGACCTCAGTGGCCGATATCTATGATCTGACGGCTGACTCCCTGGCCGAGTTGGACAGGATGGGGGAAAAGTCAGCCAACAACCTGGTGAAGGCCATCGAAAACAGTAAATCGGTGTCGCTGGCGCGTTTTCTTTTTGCCCTGGGGATCAGGGAAGTCGGGGAGGCCACTGCATCGGCCCTGGCAGCCCATTTTGGCAAGCTGGATGGCGTCATGGAGGCCTCTGAAGAGCAACTGGTAGAAATTCCTGATATCGGCCATGTGGTGGCCCATCACATCAAGGCCTTTTTCGCCGAAAAGCATAATCGCGATGTTATCAAGGCCCTGCGTAAAGCTGGCGTGTCGCCCTCGGAATCCGAACCTGTCAGCAGGGAGGAATTACCCTTGAGTGGACAGACATGGGTAGTCACAGGAACGCTGGAGGCCATGGGACGTACGCAGGCCAAGGAAAAACTGCAGCAGTTGGGTGCCAAAGTGGCGGGCAGTGTGTCGAAAAACACCACCTGTGTCATTGCGGGGCCGGGTGCCGGGTCAAAGCTGACGAAGGCGGAAGAACTCGGCGTAGAGGTCATGGATGAAGCCGGCTTTTTGTCACTGCTCAAGCAGCATGACATACCCACCTGAAAGCGTGTAAAGTACCCCTTCCAATCAGATTCAAGGTATTCGGGCCATTGTCCTGAAAAAGGCAGGGCTTTGCCCTGTTTTTGACATAGTTTGCATCCAGTATGTGCTTATTTGATAAAGGGAAATCCCTCCTGAACAGTATGAAAAGGATCCTCCTCCTGGCGGCTGTCCTGGTCCTGGTCTCCTGTGCCTCGGCGCCGCCGCAAAACACCAGCAATATCTGCAGCATGTTTGAAGAACGCCGCAGCTGGTACAAGGCGGCAGTCAAAGCTGAAAAACGCTGGAAAACACCCGTGCCTGTCGCCATGGCCATCATCCAGCAGGAATCCTCGTTCATATCCCGTGCCAAGCCGGAGCGTACCCGCCTGCTGGGCCTGATACCCTGGCGCCGTCCTTCGTCTGCCTATGGTTATGCACAGGTCCTGGATGGCACCTGGACGGAATACAAGGCTGAAGCGGGGAACTGGGGTGCCAGACGCTCACGTTTTGATGATGCCATCGACTTTGTTGGCTGGTATACGAACAATTCCACACGGGTCAACGGCATTGCCAGGGATGACGCCTATAACCATTACCTGGCCTATCACGAGGGCAACGGCGGCTTTTCCCGCCGAACCTACAATAGCAAACCGGAGCTTATTGATATCAGCCGCCGGGTCCAGGCCAATGCCAACCTGTATCAACGCCAATATGCCCAGTGTGAAAAAGCGCTGAGTCGCAACTGGTTCATGAGGTTGTTCTTCTGAGCTGGTGGGGAAAAATCATCGGTGGTGGCCTAGGCTTCATGCTCGGTGGCCCACTGGGCGCGATGTTTGGTGCTGCTTTCGGTCATAATTTTGACCAGGGCATGAACCGACTCGGGGGCGGGGCCTTTGTTGGTGATATCGAGCGGATCCAGACCGCCTTTTTCACCGCCACCTTTGGCACGATGGGCTATATCGCCAAGTCGGACGGGCAGGTCTCCAGGAATGAAATATTCGTCGCTGAAGACGTCATGCGGCAAATGCGCCTGGATGCGCGGCAAAAGCAGGTCGCCCAGCGGCTGTTCAACGAGGGCAAGAAGCCTGACTTTCCCTTTCGGGATGTGTTGCAGCAATTCAGGGTAGAGTGCCATCGCCGACGTAACCTGTTGCAGATGTTCCTGGAGATCCAGGTGGCCATGGCGCTGTCTGACGGCACGCTTGATCCCGGGGAAAGCCGTATCCTGCAGGAGGCCGCTGATATCCTGGGCTTCAGTGAGGCGGAATACCGGGGCATCCTGGAGCGAATGCAGGCCCAGCGTCACGTGCACAGCCAGCAGCAAGCGGGTATGTCACTGGACGATGCTTACCAGCTACTGGGAGTGGACCGTCATGCCAGTGACCAGGAGGTGAAAAAAGCCTACCGGCGCCAGATGAACCAGCATCACCCGGATAAGCTGGTATCCAAGGGACTGCCGGAGGAAATGATGGAACTGGCGAACAAGAAGGTCCAGGATATTCGCAATGCCTACGATACCGTCACGGCATCCCGAAAAAGCTGACCTTGCCGAGCCAGGATACATCCTCAACAAGATTGTCAAGTTTATCTTTTAAATCATTGTTTATTAAAGATATATCAAGATAAACGTCTGCATCAATCTGGTTTCCCAGATAATGCAGTTCAAGCCGTTTCAGGCCTTCGTTGCCGAGCTCTTCCTGCCAGCGTTGCTTCAGCAGGGCCTGGACTTCACTGCGCAGTGGCAGTGCTTTCAGGGCCGAGCCGGGCTCGTTATCGGGTTCGGGGTCCACATGCACCACCACATCGGTAATGTCCGGCATGGTTTCTTTCAGGGACAAGGTCAGCCTGTCAGCCAGGAAGTGTCCTTCAGATACCGAGATGCGCTCATCCACCTGGATATGCAGGTCAACGAAACTGCGGCCACCATGCAGGCGTGTCCTGATTTCATGCGTGCCAAGTACCCCTTCCATGGCCAGGGCATGCTCGCGAATAGCCCTGACCTTATCTGTTGGCAATGCGGTATCCACCAGTTCTCCGAGGCTGGGAAAGACCAGTTTCCAGGCAATCCAGGCGATCATCAGGGCAACGATGACTGCTGCCAGCTGATCCATGACCGGAAAGCCTGCCATGGCACCGCCGATGCCGATCAGCACGGCCACCGAGGACATGGCATCGGTGCGGCTGTGCCAGGCATTGGCCAGTAACAGGCTGGAGTTGATTTCTTCCGAGACCTGCCGGGTGTAGCGAAAGATCCATTCCTTGCTGGCGATACTGAATCCGGCAACTATCAATCCCGGCCAGCCGGGTACCGGCAGGGGATCCTCCAGGACAATGCGGCGGATACTGTCAAAACAGATGATGCCGGCCACGGCAAACAGGACGATGCCCAGGATGATGGTGCCCAGGGTTTCAAAACGGCGGTGACCATAGGGATGATCCCGGTCGGGATCAGCATGGGAAAATCGTGACACGATCAGCACAAAGCCGTCGGTGACCAGGTCGGACAGGGAGTGGACACCATCGGAGATAAGGGCAATGGAGTTGGCACTGATACCGATAATAATTTTCAGTATGCCAAGGACCAGGTCCAGTACGGCGCCGATTAGTGTGACGCGAATGCTGGCTGCCAGGTTCTGCTGTTGTACGGTATCACTCATGTGTTCGACATTATATGCCAATGCATGTGGTCAACCTATCGGTTCAACATGCCTGGTGCGACAGTAAAAGTGACCGTGAAAAAGAGACAATAATCAAGGCCAAAAAAAAGCCTGACATCAGTCAGGCTTTTGTGTTGAAGCTGAGCCGGATACTACAACTAACCACAATGCATCCGGCTACAAATCTTAGAATGCCGGTTGCACTTAAAGTTCCCGGTCATCGTAAAAAATTAAAACTGCCGTATGTCCATGTTGAGCGCTTCGACTTCTTCAGCTCGGGACTTGCTGGTGATAACACCAAGGGCAGGTTCGCTGTTGGCCATGTACTTTTCGGTGACGGCCTTGAGCTCTTCCAGGCTGACATCAACAATACTGCGACGGAACCTGGCCCGTTGCTCACGATCGCGCCCGAACAACTCGTTGTAAAACGCCTGCCTGGCTGTGCCGGATGGCGAGGAAGGTTTGTCCAGGCTGGAGATCACGCCAAGAATGGCTTCTTCCAGGGCGCGGGCATCATGATCACTTTCCAGTAACCAGTCGATGGCACGCCGGTAGTCCTCCAGGGTGTCAGTAAGGCGGGGGTCACGGTATGAGAAAAAGCGGAAGGTGGCCGTGCCCAAATCCTGGCTTGCGCCACCACCATAGGCACCACCCTGTTCACGTATCGCACGGTGCAAAAAGCCGTTTCGCATGAAACCACCAAGCACCGTCAGCGCCGCGGCATCCGGATGGCCGACAGGTACCGTTGGAAAGGCCATGGCACAGAAGCTTACCTGGGTGTTGGCCAGCCAGGCCTCCCTGACGGTCTCCCGGCAACCGGGGAGTACAAATTCGTTACCTGGAACCGGCGAGGATTTGCCTTGCCAGGATTGCGTGATGCTATCGAGTAGCAAGTCCCGTTCACTGTCTTCACTGATCAGCAGGAACTGTTTGTCTGCAGACAGTAGATGTTCGTGAATGCGTTCAAAGTGTCCGGCAAACTCGGCAATACTGGCCGGCTCTGCGAAGCCTGCAGTGAGCCTTTTCAACTGCTGGATACCTGCCATTCCCGAACTTTCGTAGTTCATGGCGGCAATGGGGCTGAGTCGGCTGCAGGCGACACCGACGGCCAGGCTGTGTCCCTGGCTGGTAATACTTTGCTCACGCCGGGCAGAAATCTGCTCCATGATTTCCTTGATCCGCTGATGTTCATCGAACCGGCATTCCAGCAGGGTATCCCTGAGCAGGTCGCTGACCAGGTGCTGGTTCGGGTACAGGGACTTGCCTGAATAGACCATGTAACTGTTCAGGGACTGCTCATCATCCACCTTGCTGCGCATGGTGCTGTGGACATTGATGCCACCACTGATGGCAGATTGCAGGGACTGGATTTCCAGGTAATCACGCGAGCCAATGCCCAGCTCGGGTACGCAGCTGGTGTAGTAGGGCAGCATGTCGGCAAGCGCCGGATCCATTGCCGGCATGGACAGGATAATCTGCTGGTAACTGATGCCGTTCGTCCCCTGGGCATAAAAGTGGGCGGGGGCCTGTGACTCACCCACATTGAGGTGGTGAACAGAGGACTCCGGCCAGCTGACCTCGGCAGGAATATCATCCAGGGTGACCTTGGGCAAAATTGACGGATCATCTTCCTGTTCCTGGCGCTGCTTCAACAGGGCGGCCCGCTCGATAATCAGGTTGACGTCATCTTCTTCAAGGGACTCTTTGATCGCGGCCAGTTTGCTGGCTTCCGTCGCCGCCATTTTTTCCGACAGTGCGGAGTCGGGCGTGACGGTGAGGGTGACGCGATGGGGGTTGTCGAGCAGGTACTTGCGGATCAGGAACGGGATGTAGTCCGGATCCTGGATATCTTCTTTCAGCTGGGCCAGAACCGGGTCTATATCCAGGAATTCAATGGGATCACCGCGATGGGTGGCGGTCGACAGTGCGGCAAGCAGCAGTTGCAAACCGTAAGGGTAGGTATCACCGCTGATTTCCCGCTGGCTTAATTCCAGAGAATGCAGTGAGGCTTCCACCTTGTCCTGGTCGATGCCGTTGTCGGCGATATGTGTCAGGGTATCCAGAATGAGGCTTTCAATGGCCTCGGTACTGTCATCGGCGCAGCCTTCCAGGCCGCACATGAAGCTCATTTCCTTGTGGGAGTCTTCCAGGCCGCACAGCGGCGAGGGGGCTTTGCCCAGCTCGGTGGTTTCCAGTACCTGGAGCAGGGGGCTGGCACTGTTTTCCAGAAGGACACCGGCGAGCAATTGTGCCTTGTACATTTCAGCCAATTCGGTGCTCTTGCCCAGCAACCAGGAGATCACCACGTGGGTCTTGTTGGCGGTGTCCTCTTCATCGAGCGGGTAGCTTTCCCTGACCCTGACAGGGGCCTGCAGGCGCTGCTCATCACCGACGGCGATATGCACGTCCAGGCGTTTGAATTCTTTCAATGCCTGTTCTTCAAAACGCTGCTGGTGTTCCTTGGCGGGAATATTGCCAAAGGTCATGAAGATGGCATTGCTGGGATGGTAATGGGTTTTGTAAAACGCCTTGAGCTGCTCATAGCTCAGATCAGGAATGTCCGACGGGTCGCCACCGCTGTTGTAATGGTAGGTGGTGGTCGGAAACAGGTGTTTGCACAGCTGTTGCCAGATCAGCGATGTCGGGGCGCTCATGGCGCCTTTCATTTCATTGTAGACCACCCCCTTGTATTCCAGGGGGGAATCCGGATTGTCCGGCTGGGAAAACTCCAGGCGATGGCCTTCCTGGGCAAAATCCAGTTCGTGCAGGGACGAGAAAAATACGGCGTCCAGGTAGACTTCCAGCAGATTGTCAAAATCCTTGCGGTTCTGGCTGGCAAAGGGGTAAGCGGTCCAGTCACTGCTGGTAAAGGCATTCATGAATGTGTTCAGGGAACGCCGGATCATCATGAAGAAGGGATCACGCACAGGGAACTTGCGGCTGCCACACAGGGCAGTATGCTCCAGGATATGCGCCACACCGGTGGAATCCATAGGCACAGTACGCAGGGCGACCATGAAGACATTTTCCGGGTTATCGCTGGCCAGGTGGTAGTGCATGGCACCGGTTTCGCGATGTTCATACTCTTCAACAGACAGGTTCAGTGTTTCGAGAAACTGGCTGCGCTTGTGAATAAATGCCGGGTGGGGAGAAATGTCGACTTTGGAGTTTGCCTGTTTTCGGGGGGACAATGTCGTGGAATCTTTTAACTGCATTTTGGAATGGGGCCGGTGCCTGATAAAGCCCCGCAGTATAACGGGAACCGCCTGCTTTGTAGAGTGACACCCCCAATAAAGTCTGCTAGTTTCAGCGGGCACTTGCCGGCATCGTCCGGCTCGCATAATCATTATAAGAAGAATGACCGGGGGAAAATATGATCGCTGGAATCTCCAAACCGACAGGTATCCTGTTGAGCCTTTTGATTGGTACGGCCTGCCTTGCGCAGTCGGGTGATTACGTACCGGTGACCGATGAGATGCTGCGCAACCCTGATCCGGAGGACTGGTTAAGCTTCAGGCGTACCCTCGATTCCTGGGGCTTCAGCCCCCTGGAACAGATCAGCAAGGATAATGTCGGCGCCCTGGAACTGGTCTGGTCAGCGGAGCTTCATGACGGTGTGCTGCCCAGCACCCCTATCCAGGAGGGCACCCCGCTTGTCTATGACGGCATGATGTACCTGCCCAACCCCGGTGATGTAATCCAGGCACGCGATGCCACAACCGGAGACATGCTCTGGGAGTATGTACGCCAGATGCCGGAAGACCTGGGTGACTACCTGGGGGCCAACAAGACCATGCGCAATGTGGCCATCTATGACGATGCCATTATCTATACCACCAATGATGACTATATCCTGGCACTGGATGTACACACCGGTGAGATCAAGTGGGAAACAAAGATCCTGGACTACCGCACCCATCCGGCGCAGCAGAGCAATGGGCCGGTAGTGATCAATGGTATGGCCGTCTCCGGGCGTAACTGCCAGCCGCCTGCCGGGCCCGAGGCCTGCTTTATTGCGGCCCACGATGCCGAAACCGGTGAGGAAATCTGGCGCCTGAACCTGATCCAGTCACCTACGGGTGATGATACCGATAGCTGGGGCGACATGCCCTGGGACAAACGCTGGCATGTGGGTGCCTGGATGGCCCCCAGTTATGATCCCGAACTCAACCTGATTTACATGGGCACTTCGGTGACGGCACCGGCGCCCAAGTTCCTGCTCGCAGGGAATGACAAGGAATACCTGTATCACAACTCCACGTTGGCCATACGTCCGGAAGACGGCAGCATCGCCTGGTACTACCAGCACCTGGTGGACCACTGGGACCTTGATCATCCGTTTGAACGTCTGCTGGTCAACACCCGGGTTTCACCTGATCCGGAAGCGGTTCCCTGGATCAATCCGTCGATTGATCCGGAAAAGGAATACAAGGTCATTACCGGCATACCGGGCAAGACAGGCGTGGTGTACACCATAGATCGTGAAACCGGCGAATTCCTGTGGGCCAGGCCCACGGTTTACCAGAACGTCCTGGCTTCCATCGACGGTGAAACGGGTAAGGCAACGGTCAATCCGGAAGCCCTGTTCAGTGAAACCGGTCAGCAGCGGGAAATCTGTCCTTCCACCGGGGGTGGCAAGAACTGGCAGGAGGGGGCATACAGTCCCCAGACCAATACCATGTTTTACGGCCTGCAAAATACCTGTATGGACCTGACGGTCACCGCTGACAAGGATGAACAGGACCCGGATGTCCTTTACGGCTTCTTTGGCCGGGAGAAACTGGCCGAGGGACGGACCAATGTGGGCACTGTTTATGCCATTTCCGCTGAAACCGGTGAGACCCTCTGGACTTTTGAAACCGCCGGTACAGCCCTCTCCATGGTGGCTACGGCCGGCGGACTGGTCTTTGGGGGCGATATTGAAGGGAATTTCAGGGCCTTTGACCAGGAAACCGGTGAAGTCTTGTGGGAAGCCAACCTGGGCTCTTCCATTACCGGTTACCCGATCAGTTTTGCCGTCAATGGCAAGCAGTATATCTCTGTAGGTACCGGAACGTCGGTCACTACCGCAGGACAGGCCCGGTATATTGAAGGCACACCACCGGGTATTGAAAGCCGGCAATACGTGTTTGCCTTGCCGGATTAGGGGGCTGAGCGGGCTGGCCGGGCTCAAACTACAGGCCAAAGCCCGCTTGATTCCTGCTTTCGAACTTCATATTATCGAATATCTGTTTAGGGGAAGATAAGGTGGCATAGATCATCGGCAGCATGCAGGATTGATCGGTATCAACCACTGGCCCGGTCTTTATTGCCATACTGCCTTCCTACAAGAATCAAAAAAGAAACAACAAAGTCACAAGAATCAGCAATAACCGGCCCAGGCCGAGACCTCCCGAGGGGAAATCTATGAGCTATAAAACCATGATAGGGTCACTCGACTCCTACGACAAAGGGACCATCGAGCTCAACGATGATCTCAAGCATTATGCTTTTTCCAACATCTTTGAAATCTGCAATGATTCCAAGCCCTATGAACGCATCATGGTGGCCTCGAATCTGGAATACTGTGCAGAAACCACCCGTGCAGAAGGCACCTCACCCTGGTACACCGCGCCACACGATGAGTTTGCCATCGTCATGGAAGGGGAAGTCGAGTTTGAGTTTTACCAGCTTGAGGACGACGAAAAGCCTGATCACGAGTACGGTGCCTGTCGGCTTGCCGAAAACCCGAAAGGCAAGCGCATGGGCAAGGTCACTGCGCGCCGCGGCCATGAAGTGCTCCTGCCAAAAGGTGCAGCCTATCAGATGAAAGCTGACGCACCCGGTGTGGTGTTGATCCAGACCTCGGCTGGTCCTGAAAGTGTCGAGAAATGGTCAGAAATCTGCACCCTGAAATAAGCAGTCAACCCAAGAATTCAATTTGTAAATTGAGAGGAATAACGCAATGAATACCGAAGTTACCCCGGAAAAAGTTTCAGTCATTGCTTCCGAACCGGATCCCGTCCTGGGATATCGCAGTTTCCAGTTTGGCGGTTTCAAGTTCACACGTGATGCCTATTTTGTTCACGTAGAATGGCCGAAAGGTACCCATACGATGGAAGTCGATCGCTTCCTGCGCGCCATGGTGCGTGATATCGGTTGGGGCTTCTTTTACGGCTGGATTTTCTTTGATGACGTATTTGGCACACAGAATCACTACGGCACCGTTGATATCTATGCCGGTACCTACAGCAAGGGACACAAGGATACAGGTGTGGATTACCTGGAGACCTTCAATACCGATGACGTCCGCGTGGCTTTTGAAACCATCTCCAAGGACTGGATCAACGAAGGTTATGATCCCCTGAGTGCACCACTGGAAACAGGCTCCCCGCTGGGTGCCAAGACGCAGGAAGCGTCCGGTCCGCTGACTCGCGGTTTTGAGCCGGCCCGCCGTATGCTCGGTCTGCCCGGTGATGTGCAGCCGCGTTCCGATGAAACCGGTCACCCGATCAACAGGGCCTTTGCTGACCTGGATTATGATCAGCCGGATATTGAAGTTGAACCCGGGTTTGAAGACTCAGTGCATGCCTTCAACCTGTTTGATCATATTGCCCGTGCCGACGTTACCTGGAATCCATCCTTTACCTCCATTACCCGCGCCTGTATCTGCTGTGTGACCAGCGAGGAACACATGCTGCCGGTAATTCACGGTAATGACCGCAACGAATGGTTTATCCAGCTGACTGACGAAATCCACTGGAATATCCAGGACAAGGATTCCGGCAACCCGCGTGGTCGCATCGTCATGAAGTCAGGCGATGTCTGTGCCATGCCTGCCGACATCCGCCACCAGGGCTATTCACCGAAGCGTTCCATGCTGATGGTACTGGAAAACGGTACTCCCGGCCTGGATGAGAAATATGCCAGCGGCGAGCTTGAACCGTTCCCGATCACGGCAAGTCGCTGGTAAGCCAGCCCGACAAGACGCCTCAGTCCGGCCTGTTTGATGCAGGCCGGATTTGTTTTTGCCCATCGGTTTTTCCAAAAATAAACAACGATTAACCCAAGACCAACGCAGGGACCCGTACTATGGCCGAAGCCAATTATCCAACCCAGCTCTTTATCAATAATGAATTTGTGGACGCCGTCGACGGCGCCACCTTTGAAGTCTTTAATCCCTATGACAACTCCTTGCTGGCCAATGTGGCCGAAGCCAAGGAGGCCGATATTGACAAGGCGGTCAAGGCAGCGCGCGATGCGTTTCCTGCCTGGGCAGACATGAACCCGTCAGACCGTGGTGTGCTGATTGGCAAACTGGCCGATGCCATTGAAGCCGACCGGGACAATCTGGCCCTCATCGAATCCCTGGACACAGGTCACCCGATTCGAGACACGCATAATCTCGATGTTCTGAGGACCGTGGCTACCTATCGCTATTTCGCCGGTATGCCGGACAAGAATGAAGGAACGGTAATTCCCGTGGATACCGGTTTCCTGAATTATGTCCAGCGCGTGCCGGTCGGTGTGGTAGGACAGATTGTGCCCTGGAATTTCCCGATGATGTTTACCAGTTGGAAACTTGGGCCCGCACTGGCTGCCGGAAACACCGTGGTGATGAAGCAGGCTGAATTGACGCCACTGTCTACTTTGCGAATCGCCGAACTGGCTCGCGAAGTGGGCTTTCCTCCCGGCGTGATCAACGTGGTGCCAGGCTATGGCCATATTGCCGGCCAGTACATGGCAGAGCATCCGGGTATCGACAAGATTTCATTTACCGGTTCCACGGTGACAGGCCGCAAGATTGTTGAGGCCTCGGCAGGCAATCTCAAACGCGTGCAACTGGAACTTGGCGGCAAGGGCGCCAATATTATTTTCGAGGACGCCAATATCGATGCAGCAGTAGGCGGATCCGCTTTTGCCATTTTCCATAACCAGGGCCAGGCCTGTATTGCCGGTTCCCGTTTGTTGCTGCATGAAAAGATTGCCGATGAGTTCCTGGAAAAATTCACGGCACTTGCAGCATCCATCAAGCAAGGCAATCCCCTGGACCCGAGCACGGAAATGGGACCGCTGACTTCCAAGATGCACCAGGAACGGGTACTCAGTTTCTGTGATGTGGCAAGGGAGCAGGGCGGGGAAATTCTCATGGGTGGCAAACAGCCGGATGATCCTGGATTGCAGAAAGGCTGCTTTGTGCAGCCTACCATCGTGAGGGCTAAAGCCAGCGACCGCGTCAGCCAGGAAGAAGTATTCGGGCCCTTTGTTGTCGTCTCAACTTTCAACAGTGACGAGCAGGTTCTTGCCCAGGCCAATGACAGCATTTACGGTCTTGGTGGTGGTCTGTGGACCAATAATCTCACCCGTGCCCACAAGGTCGCCAAGGCGATGGAAGCCGGCATGGTCTGGATTAACTGCTACAAGCGTTTCCACCCGGGATCGCCTTTTGGTGGCATCAAGGATTCCGGTTATGGCCGGGAGATGGGGCATTTCGCCATGCATGAATACACGGAACCGAAATCTGTCTGGGTCAATTTTGACGCCAAGATTCCACCGTTCTACCCACGGTAAGGCAGTGTTATGGCATTGAAAGTCATTGGTGCCGGTCTGGGCAGGACCGGGACCATGTCCCTGAAATTTGCCCTGGAAAAGCTGCTGGGCGGACCCTGTTATCACATGGTAGAGCTCTTTGAGCACCTGGAGGCGCACACGCCCCTGTGGCATGCGGCAGCACGGGGTGAAGCCGTTGACTGGAGCAAGGTGTTTGACGGCTATGTCGCTGCCGTGGATGAGCCGGTATCGACCCAGTGGGAGTCACTGATCGAGTATTACCCGGACGCACTGGTAGTACTGTCCCTTCGGGATGCCGACAGCTGGTGGAAAAGTGCCAGTGAAACAATTCTGCCGGTGAAACAAAATCCACCGCCTGACCTGACCCCGGCACGCCGGGCCTGGCTGGATATGGTGCTGGAAATCTACAAAAGTATTTATCCCCGGGGATTTGATGACCCGGTATCTGCCAAGGCGGCCTACCTGGCGCATATCGAACGCGTGAGGGCGGGTGTACCCGCTGATCGCCTGCTGGAATGGGATGTTACCCAGGGCTGGGAGCCCTTATGCAGGGCACTGGATGTGCCCGTACCCGATGAGCCTTTTCCGAAAAGTAACTCGACTGCAGAGTTCAAGGCCCGCCGGGCCAAAGACGTCTGACGCTTATCCATGGCACTCACGTGGCTGGACCTGTTACTGGCAATTGGTGTGGTCGCGATTGGTACTGCCATCCAGGCCGCCGTAGGTTTCGGTCTGGCCATGGTGGCTGCGCCCATCCTGCTGTTGATAGACCGCGACCTGGTGCCAGGCCCCCTGATTGCAACGGCCCTGTCCCTGGTGATGTGGGTTGCCTGGAAAGACCGTCATGCAATCAACAGGGAGATATTCAAGGCGGCCCTGGTCGGGCGCTTGATTGGTACACCACCTTCCGCATTCCTGATGGGAACGGTCTCGGCAGTGACCTTTGATCTCATCTTTGGTGTGCTGGTATTGCTGGCCGTTCTTATCAGCCTGATACACGCCAATATTCGCGTTACCCCCCGGAACATCTTCTTTGCCACGATTGCCTCCGGTTTCATGAGCACGATTTCCTCGATTGGAGGCCCGCCTGTCGCCCTGGTGTACCAGAATTCCAGGGGAGCTGAGCTGCGCGCCAACCTGTCAGTGTTGTTCATGATGGGGTGCGTAGTATCACTGACTGCATTGATCCTCATCGGACGGTTTCACTGGTCCGACCTGGGATACAGCCTGGTGCTGATGATTGGGGTAGTGATTGGCATTCAGGCAGCTGCACCGCTGCGCAAGTTCATCGACAGGCATTCTGCCCGGCCTTTTCTGCTCGGGTTGTGCGTGATTTCAGCCTTGCTGGTGCTGGGCAGGGCGCTGCTTAGCCTGTGACACCGGCTTCAGGGTCTTCCTGGAGTGGCGCCGGAATGTCTCCGGGTGATTCCAGGCTCAACAGGCCGAACTTGCCTGAGCGCAGATCATTGAGCAGGACTTCGCCAGCCTTGGTGTAATCCACGCCGCCCCTGACCAGGCAACCTCGCTTTGCCCCGATAGTCTCCAACAGTTGTATGGGTTCATCTTCAAGCGATTCCAGGCCATAACGCTCGGCCAACTTTTCAGGATAGCGCTGTTGCAGGAACCCCACGGCAAACAGACCGATGTCGGCCAGGTCAATGGCGGTATTCTTGATAGCGCCAGTGACCGCCAGTCTGTAGGCAGATTCCTGGTTTTCTATTTTGGGCCAGAGAATGCCCGGGGTATCGAGAAGGGCAAGATTGTCATCCAGCATCACCTGTTGCTGCCCCTTGGTGACGGCAGGCTCGTTACCGGTTTTGGCAATCTTGCGACCCGCCAGGGCATTGATCAGGGTGGACTTGCCGACATTGGGGATGCCGACAATCATGATTCTGAACGGTGGTCGAACGTTGTTCTGGAGCCTGGCAAAATGATTGATGACCTGGTTTTTCAGTTTGCCGGGAGCCGTGCCACAAACGGTGAGTGCAGGTTTGTCCTCGCCCTGGTAGAAGTCGAGCCAGGCCTTGTTCATTGCCGGATCCGCCAGGTCGGATTTGTTCAGCAGTTTCAGGGTTGGTTTGTCTGCCTTGAGTTCGTGCAGCAAGGGATTTTCGCTGGAATAGGGCAGGCGGGCATCTACCACCTCTATGACGGCATGTACTTTTTTCAGGACATGTATAATGTCCTTGCGGGCCTTGTTCATGTGCCCGGGATACCAACCAATCACCATAATGACTCCTTGTAACCGGGGTGCATTGTCTCAAAAAAGGAGTGATACGTCGTCGTGAGTATTGCCAGCACTATCGAGAACAAACTCAGTACCGCTTGCAAGCCGCAGCATATGGAACTGCTCAATGAAAGCCATATGCACGCCGGACCCGCTACGGATTCCCACTTCAAGCTGGTGCTGGTCACTGCAGAATTTGACGGTCTGAATCGTGTGAAGCGTCACCAGATGGTTTACCGGATACTGGCAGAGGAACTGGCTGGGCCTGTGCATGCCCTGGCGCTTCACCTGTACAGCCCCGAAGAATGGCAAGCGCAATCCAGCGTGCCAGATTCGCCCGAATGCGCCGGAAAAAACGAATAAAAACAACACGGTATGGCTTTTACGAAAAAAGCTTCCGACCGTATTTGCCGGAAAGAAATGTTGCTGATCCCGGTCAATTTACTGTGTTAGTATTTTTAAAAGCTGCCCATTGAGAGTCCCTGAAATGAACACTGCCTGGAATTCCCTGAAACCCTACCTTGTCTATTGCGCTGTTGTGCTCATTTTTTTCGTCCCTGCTATTTTCCTGGTTGATGAAATGATTGATAACAGTGCAGAGGTGAGCGGTATCACCTTGCCTGATGAGTCGGACAAGCCCGATTTTGCCGGGATCCTGGATGTGCAATTGAAAAAGCAGGCTTTCTTCGATTTCCTGGAACCTTTCGTGGATGATGTGAACGCCCAGATTATGTCAGAACGTGAAAGAGTCCTGAGAATTCGCAACAAGCTGATGACCGGTAATTCCTTGTCCGGTGATGATCGGCGCTACCTGGAAAACATGGCGGAAGTTTACGAACTGGAAGCAGATAACCTGGCCAGCGAAGAATTTCTCAATGTACTGCTACGCCGTGTGGACAAGATTCCGGCTTCCCTGGCCCTGGCACAGGCGGCCAATGAATCGGCCTGGGGCACATCGCGTTTTTCCGAGGACGGCAACAATTTCTTTGGTCAGTGGTGTTATAGCGACGGTTGCGGCCTTGTGCCAAACCGGCGCCGGGAAGGAGCCAGTCACGAGGTGCGAAGTTTCGAGAGCACTCGTGAATCAGTAGCAGCCTACATCCATAACCTCAATACGTTTCCCAGCTACCAGATGCTCAGACGAATTCGTCAGCAGCTCAGGCAGCAAAACCGACCCGTTGATGGCCTTTCCCTGGCGGATGGCCTGGAAAGTTACTCTTCCAGGGGCCATGATTACATCGAAGAAGTTCAGAACATGATTTACAGCAACAACCTGTTGTCCCGCGACAATACCTCGCTTTGAATCTGTAACCTGGCCGCTTACTCGCTGACTGCCGGGTTGATCCACGGAACCGAATACCAGTAATACCGGCCATTTTTGCCGGGTGCTGTACAGTTGTACCGAAAACGGCGGCTCTGGTTGTTGACCCGGGTTGAAATACGGTACTGGTTTGACGCGGCATTGATGGCCGTGACCTCCATGTTCTCATTGTTGTTGTAACAGGCCAGCTGGCTGATGCCTTCCTGGTCATCAGCAAAATCCAGTTGCGCCGATGGCATGCTCTGATCAGTGACAGGACTGTTCGGGGTCATGGAAATCCTGTCAAACGCCAGGCTTTGCACCTTGGTTGGAAAGGTATTCATGGACGCATAGATGCCTGAAAACGGGAATCGGGGCAGGGCGGTGAAATCGGAAGCACCATTGATGGGGCCGGAGTGCTGGGCGATGCCGATAAATCCCAGTTCGCTGACCAGTTCCTGTATTCGGGGATTGTATTCACCGTAGGGGTAGGCCAACAGTTTGTGATTCTGGCCTGTTTGCTCACGGATCATGTCTTCGGCACCCACGATTTCCCGGCGTACTCCAGCCAGCCACTGCTCATCGCTTTCACCGGCATTGCGTTCCAGCAGGTAAGGATGGCTGATGGTGTGATTGGCCAGTGTCGCTCCGGCATCGCCCATTTCCCTCAATTGATCCCAGGTGGCATAAAGGCGATCGTTGCTGCCGACAAGCCCGGAAGTGACAAACACGGTAAAGGGCCACTGGTATGCCTTGAGAATCGGAAAGGCCACGTCATAAACAGAGGTATAACCGTCGTCAAAGGTGATTACCGCGGTTTTATTCGGCAGGCTGCCACCGTCCTGCAGGGTACTGACGACGTCTTCCAGGGGCAGCATCGTGAAGCCATTGTCCGCCAGGTATTCCATGTGAGTACGAAACGACGCCTCGCTCAGGCTGGTCACCGGGGGCGTCTGGGTACTGACATGATGATACTGGAGGATGACGGCCTGTTTTTCATACTGGGCATGAGCCAGGCCGCAGAACAGGGCGGTGGCAAGGGCAAGGCAGGTTTTCACCAGATTTGCGAATGGCATAGGGGCTCAATAGCAATTACTTGAGCCAGGAATTATACTGTCGTCCTTTTCTAATGCACACCATTACCCATGACTGATATTCGGAAAAAAACCTTTTCCCTCAATCGCCTGCAGAAAAACCTGAGGCGTGAAACAGGGCGCGCGATTGCTGATTTTAACATGATCAGCGACGGAGACCTCGTCATGGCATGTCTGTCCGGTGGCAAGGATTCCTATGTCATGCTGGATATCCTGCTCAATATGCAAAAGCATGCCCCGATCAACTTCGAGCTGGTCGCCGTCAACCTGGACCAGAAGCAACCGGGATTTCCCGAGGAGGTACTGCCGCAGTACCTGGAGTCCATTGGTGTGAAGTACCACATCATAGAAAAAGATACCTACTCGGTTGTCATGGAGAAAACCGAGCCCGGTAAAACCTATTGCGGGTTGTGTTCGCGCTTGCGCCGGGGAAACCTGTATTCTTATGCAGAAAAAATCGGGGCGACCAAGATCGCCCTGGGGCATCATCGCAATGACATCATGGAAACCCTGTTCCTGAACATGTTTTTTGGCGGCAAGCTCAAGACCATGCCGCCCAAGCTGCTCAGTGACGACAAGAAACACATCGTTATACGTCCGCTGGCCTACTGCAAGGAAGAGGAAATTGCGAAGTTTGCCGACCTCAAGCAATTCCCGATCATTCCCTGTAATTTGTGCGGCACCCAGGAAAACATGCAGCGCCAGGAAATCAAGAAAATGCTCAACGAGTGGAATCGCCAGTTTCCAGGCAGGCTGGAAGTCCTGTTCAAGAGTATCGGCAACGTGGCGCCTTCCCATCTACTGGACACTGAACTGTTTGATTTCCATTCTCTTGAAGCGCAAAGGGAAGAGGCCAGGAAGGCAGCAGATGATAATGCCGGGACTCCGGACAGGATCAACGTAGTCAGTCTCTGAGGAATGTTGATGAGCACGCAAACGGACCAGGACAAGCCCGCCAACACCGAGCATCTGCTGGATGCCCGCGGCCTGTTCTGTCCCGAGCCGGTAATGTTGCTGCACAAGAAGATTCGTGAAATACAGGAGGGGGAAGTCCTGGTGTTGATCGCCACAGACCCTTCCACCACGCGCGACGTACCAAAATTCTGTCATTTCCTGGGCCATGAACTGCTCAGTTCGTCCGAAGATGACAAGACCTTTCGCTACTCTATCCGTAAAGCTGCCGATGCCTGACCTGGCAGGGCGGGTACTCTCACCATCATGAAAATCGTTGCTGACAGGGATATCTTCCAGGTAGCCGAGTATTTCTCTGGCTATGGCGAGCTGGCCCTGATGCCGGGACGGGAAATCACCCATGAGCATGTGCGCCATGCTGACGCCTTGCTGGTGCGCACCATTACCGCGGTCAATGAAGCGCTTGTTAAGGACACTGATCTGCGCTTTATCGGCAGTGCTGCCAGCGGTACCGATCATGTGGATCAGGACTGTCTGGCAGTAAACAAGATGACGTTTGCCCATGCGCCCGGATGCAATGCCGATGCAGTGGTGGACTATGTGTTTGCCGCATTGGCCTGGCTTGCCCGGCAGGGAATGTCCCAGTGGCGTGGCAAACGTATCGGCATTATTGGTGCCGGTAATGTCGGCAGCCGGCTGGCGCACAAAATGCTGGCACTGGGTTTGCCGGTCAGTATCCATGATCCGCTGTTACCTGCATCACATCCCCTGGCGAGTTGTTTCGTTTCCCTGGACCAGGCCCTGTCCTGTGACATCATCAGCCTGCACGTCCCCCTGACAGTCGGTGGAGACTTCCCCACGCGTCATCTTTTACAACGCCAACGACTTTCCACACTGGCTGAAGGGGCAATACTGATCAATGCCTCGCGCGGGGAAGTTATCGACAATACTGCCTTGCTGGAACTGCTGGCCGAGCGAGCTGACCTTCACGTGGTCCTGGATGTCTGGGAAGGGGAACCCGGGATCAACCCGGCGCTGGCTTCACAAGTTGCCATTGCAACACCACATATTGCCGGCTACAGCCGAAACGGTAAACGCAATGCCACACTGGCCGTTCACCAGGCCTTTTGTGAATGCTTTGGACTGGATTGTCCGGAGCTTCAAAGGGAATCCCCGGCAGGGACCCTGGAGTTGTCGCGAGACGACAATCATGAGGATCTGGTTGATTCCGCGTTACTGCAAGCTTACCCGGTCAGTAAAGATTTTCTCGATACGCAGGTTGCCGACCTGGCGGGCCATTTTGACCGGCGTCGAAACAACTATGCCTTTCGCCCGGAATGCCGGGATTTTGTATTCAATGCCGGGGCTTTGACTGAAAGCCTGGTCAGAGACCTGGAGAGTCTTGGATTCAGGCGCCAGTAATTTACTGGCTGTAGCCGTCGAGAAAACGCGCCAGCTTTTCCAGGGCGTCAGTCAGGGCATCCTCGCGGGGCAGGAAGACAATCCGGAAGTGATTGTTGTCACTGATATTGAAGCCGCTGCCTTGCACCATGAGCACATGTTCCTGAATCAGGAAGTCCAGGATCATTTGTTCGTCATCCTTGATGTTGAACTTTTTCGGATCCAGTTTCGGGAAGAGGTAAATGGCTCCCTTTGGCAGGACACAACTGACCCCCGGTATTTCATTGAGCAGCTTCCAGGCGGTATCTCGCTGGTCACAAAGCCTGCCACCGGGAATGATCAGTTCATTGATGCTCTGGTAGCCACCCAGGGCTGTTTGTATCGCCTGCTGTGCAGGGACATTGGAGCAAAGGCGCATGTTGGACAGGATGTCCAGTCCTTCAATGTAGTCGCTCGCCTTTTCGAGAGTACCGCTGAGGAACATCCAGCCGGAACGAAAGCCGGCGAGCCGGTAGGACTTGGACAAGCCATTGAAGGTGAGGACCAGGATGTCTTCCGATAGAGAGGCCAGCGGAATATGCCTGGCTTCGTCGTACAGAATCTTGTCGTAGATTTCATCGGCGAAGACGATGAGATTGTTTTCTTCAGCCAGCTTGATAATGCCCTGCAATAATTCCTTGCTATAGACCGCCCCGGTAGGATTGTTCGGATTGATGACCACGATACCCTTGGTACGGGAAGTGATCTTGCTCTTGATATCGTCCAGGTCGGGAAACCAGTCTGCTTCCTCATCGCATTGATAATGCACGGCCTTGCCGCCACTCAGAGTGACAGCCGCTGTCCACAGGGGATAGTCCGGTGCCGGAATCAGGATTTCATCGCCGTTATTCAACAGGGCCTGCATGGCCATGACAATGAGTTCACTGACGCCATTACCCAGGTAGATATCCTCGATACCAACACCGGGAATCTGCAGGCGCTGGGTTTCGTGCATGACGGCCTTGCGGGCTGAGAACAGTCCCTTGGAATCCGAATAGGCCTGGGATTCGGGCAGGTTTAGAATAACGTCATGGAGGATTTCATCGGGGGCTTCGAAGCCAAAGGCGCCGGGATTGCCAATATTGAGCTTGGCTATTCGGTGACCTTCCTCTTCTAGACGACGGGCTTCCTGTAGTGCCGGCCCCCGGATCTCGTAACAGACCTGGCGCAGCTTTTCGCTCTGCTTGTATAAATTCATGCTCCGGATTCCGGCTAGGGCCGGACGTTTTATCCGGCGGGATATGGTATATTCCACCCGTTTGTACAGGGCGTCGCATTTTACAGAAACCCACTTTGGAAATACAGGTATGTCAAAGGTCAAGAAAACAGACGAGCAGTGGAAGGAAATACTGACAGACGAGGAATACCATGTTTGTCGTGAAAAAGGCACGGAATGTGCGTTTACCGGCGAGTACTGGCAGGTCACCGGTGAGAAAGGCGCTTATCTGTGTCGTGCCTGCAGTGAACCGCTGTTTTCTTCTGAAACCAAGTATGACTCGGGATCGGGCTGGCCCAGTTTTTACAGCCCGGCCACCGAAGATGGTGTGACTGAAATCGAAGACAACAGCCTGGGTATGAAACGTACTGAAGTGGTCTGCAGTAAGTGTGACTCGCACCTGGGCCATGTCTTCAATGATGGGCCGGAACCCACCGGGCTGCGTTACTGCATTAATTCCGCCGCACTGAAATTCGAAAAAAGCGAATAACACCAGCCTTCAGCCCTGCCAGGGCTCAAAACTGTTCATTCCTCATGCAAATTAGGCGCCATGTCAGCGCCAGGTCGTACTGTTTCCGGAACAAGAGAGGAGGCACCAGGTGAGGAATAAGATAAACCCGGCCAGTTACGGTGCGGGTATGAGACTAGAACTGGTAACGAAGACCTGTCTGGTATTTCACCCTGTCGTAGGCATACAGGTCGATATTGCTGTCGTTGTCTGTGTAAGTGACATCGGTGGTGATATTGATATTGCGGGCAAACTGCCAGATCCATCCCAGGGACGTAGAAAAAGTGTCATCTTCGCGGTCAATATTGAAGACGGGTGCAGAGGCCTTGTTTTCACTTTTGTGAAAGGAGATACGGAAGTAGGGCACATGACCCGGTCGAAACTGGAACTGTTCTGAAAAGGCAATGCCATAGAACTTCTGGGCATTGTTCTCACCCAGGCTCTGGCGAGCGTCCTCATCACCGATATAGACGCTGACATTATGCAGGAAGCGCCCGGAGGCCTTGCCAAGACTGCCCGATAACAGCAGCTGGTCTCCATCCCTGAGGTCATTATCGGGATTCAGGTCATCGTTATAGCGTACGGTGGTATAGGCCGCAGTCACTGCCTGGGACCAGCCATTGCCGGCATTACGCTGAAATCCGCCCAGAAGACTTGAGCTGGACTGGAACTCCTGGTCATCAAGATCCACGCGCTGCACGCGGCCGCCCAGTGAAAGGCGGACATTGTCCCGAATTACCGCATAACCGGCCTCACCCGAGAGTACGTCCAGGTCGAAGGAACTGGTGGAAAAATTATTGTGCTGATTGTAATTGGCCCGCGCATAGGCACTGTGGTTTTTGTTGAAAGGGTGGTTGTAGGTAAAACCGGCACCAACATCCATGAAATCATCATCGATGCTTTGTCCGTTGGGGCCAAGCTCGACATCACCGATGGGAGTGTCAATCACGCCAAGCTCTGTCGCACTGTTGATATTGGAATCTGAACCGATACTGGAACTGACAAACCAGTTGAACGAGCTTTCCACGGCATTCTGGCGGTCTTCAATCAGCTCCAGGAAGGCTTCGATATTATTACTGACATTGGGGCCCGGATCGGTCGCCAGTACCTCGTTGAACAACTGTTCCGAGGCTGCCATGTTGTTGCTCATGTAGTAGGCCCTGGCCAGTTCCAGTTTGACGCGCTGCTGGTCCGGGTAGATATAGGCAATGCGTTCAAAGGCGAATACCGCTTCATCGGGACGCCCGGTTTCCAGGGCAGCAAGCCCGTACAGGAAGTCAAACTCTGCTTCCCCCTCAAGGTCAAACAGGTTGCCTTGCCCCAGTTCGTAGGCTGCCTGGAACTGGCCCATGGAAATCATCTGGTTCATCCGGGCAATGATTTCACTGCCGTCGTTTTCAGCTTCCGCGGCAAAGCCGGCATTGGCCAGCAATACAAGGGATATCAGGGCGGTCAGCAGGTACTGGAGAGCAGCAGGACGAGTTGTAGAACACTTGGGGGACATGTCTTGAATTTCCGTATTGGTGACCCGGTTCACGCTTTCATTGCAACACTAATAAATTCAATAGGGTATATCAGTATTTTAAAGCATTTTTTCTGCAAAAGCCCTGTTAAATATTATTCGCGCCTGTTGACGTGGGAAATTTTCCCTCATACACTTGCCATGTGTTTAATCAATACCTGACTGGAGGTGGTGACAATTAAGCGCAATATGAGTGTAAGAAAGGTTCGTATCTTTACTCTATAGATGCAGGCTGTATAGTCGGGTAATGGTAATTAGGCCTACCCGTTAATGACTTTTTAGCTTCTGTAATTAACAAGTTACCCGATTAATGCATCTATAGAGGGTACGGCCTGTTTCAGGCCATCCCGGAATAACGCCATGTTCCAGTTCGTATCAGGTGCCCAGCCACCCAAACTTCTCCCCGTACTCCCTCTGTTATTGTTGTCCCTGCCTGCTTCCGTGTCTGCACAGGAAGAGAACGACTTTACCCATAAATTCACCCTTGGTGGTTATTTCAGCAGTGGTGATTACGGCGCTGACAGGGATACTGACATTACCTATTTTCCCCTGACCTATGAAGTAGCACGATTTCCCTGGGTGGTTTCAGTGGTCGCACCTTACCTGAGCGTGGAAGGTCCTGGTGATGTCTTCCTGGAAGCGGGAAATATTGGTCATGGCAGGGAAGGTGACAACACGTTGATTGACGAGGCCGGCCTGGGAGACGTGTTCGTGACTGCCACCTACCAGCTGGATCCCATTTTCAATGGTTGGCTGTTTGTTGATGTCAGCCTGCAGGCAAAATTGCCAACGGCTGATGAAACCAGGGATCTTGGCACGGGCGAAACCGATTTTGGTTACCAGCTGGATTTTTACACAACCTACGGACGCAATACCTACTTTTCAGCCCTGGGTTACCGGCAACGGGGTAAAACTCCCCTGTATGACCTGGAAGACGCTTTCTATGGTTCGGCGGGGATCATGCGACAGTACGGTGATAATACCTACCTGGGGCTGATTTATGATTATCGTGAGAAAGCTTCCAGCAACAGCTTTGAAAGTCATGAGCTGATGCCCTTTGTCTCCTATAACTTCAATGAGCGCTGGAATGTCATGCTTTACACTATCGCCGGGTTTACCGACAGCAGTGCCGACAGGGCGATAGGTTTCCAGTTTTCCTACTCGCTGCCCTAGCGAGCAATCTTTTTCTCCTGGACGATGCAAGGCGCAGAACATCTGTTCTGTCGGTCAGGATATATTGTTAACCAGGGCTGTTTACTTGTTGAGCAGAGTAGACAGGGTACGCATTGGGCGCACAGGAGGCGGAGCCGGGATATTGGCACGTTGTACCGGAGCAACCCGGCCAGGCATGTTAAAGCGATCAGGACGTTCAGGACGCACCGGTACGGCTATGCGCTGCCTGATGGACTGGCTGTCATTGTCGCCTGAGGCAGCACTGGCAACCATTGCTGATTCCAGGGGCAGGGCGGTTTCAGATTCGGCCAACATCAGGCTGTTGAGAATATCGAGACTGGCAACCAGGGTATCTTCAACAATCACATTGCGCTGATCATCGAGCGCCGAGTCAATGGCCACAGCCGGAATGTCCAACTGGACATTGGCTACCATGACGTCGATCTTTTCTGTCGGGAATTCTTCGTTTACTGGCACGACAGGCATGTCCGGGGAAAGGCGCAGCGCATCAACATCAAATTCAGGTTTTGGTGTCGGGACCATGGCGGCCACGACCTTTTCCCTGCCCAGGCCAAGTTCATCGTCCAGCGCGTCGGCAGGCGAGTAGGAAGGAATGAGGTATTCCGAGGCACGATTATTCTGTGCGTCCTGGTCGGAGTCATTACTGCCCAGTTTGAAGCCGGAGTCAGGTGTCTTGCCTGTTCCGCCAAAGCCACTTTCACCACCAAACTTGCCAGTGCCACCAAGGCCACTGCCACCATCACTGCCCGGGCCGGTCAGAAAGAAATTGACCGCAAACACCAGACATAACACGGCCAGCAGGCTGGCAAGGATGGAATGGTTTTCCACCAGCGCTGCGGCTTTGTCTGAAATGTTGTGATTGCGGTTTTTCATCACTCTATTTTATCGTGTTTAAACAGGAATTGCTTCACAATTTAAGGGGCCACATTTGGGCTCCCGGAAAGGACAATTTCCTGTATTTCCTCAAGTAACCTGTGAGTCTTGATCCTGCTCTGACTGACTGTCTTTATCATCTGCGGCCAGTGCAGGGGTTGTCTCATATGCCTGGTTGTAATTGAAGATACCAAAGTTCATGCGATGCGTTGCATCCGCAGAGCCCTTGTCTGCGGTTTGCAGTTCCAGGGCACGGGCATTGATCTTGATAAGCGCTTCCATGCCCAGCTGGCTGGCCATGTCATTGAGTTCTGCGATGGAATCGGCGGACAGTTCGTCGTAGTAAACGCTCCTGTCGAAGAAGGGGGGTTGCTCACCGGCAAGGTTGTGGACCGACGCGTTGAGATGGTCCTGTATATTCTTGCCAAAGAAATAGAGTTTTTCTTCCTGACCCTTGTCCGGTGTAAAGGCCTTGGTTTTCAGGATGACATTGTGGTCGGGGTCCAGTTCAACCATGTCCAGGCGCATCAATTCGTCCAACACGACCCGCGGCCTGATATCGCCCTTGGCGATATTGGCAACAAGGCCTTCAAAGGAATTCATGCTGAACTCTTCTTCATCCTGCAAAGGCAGAATTTTTGGCGTTCCCTGACTGGTTTGCAGGTTTTTGTCACCGACCCAGCGGGCGATGATCTGGGCACCAATGGAAATATTGGCCGGGCGGGTTTCGGCAATGTCGTCCTCGGCGCGAAGCCGTTTCACATCCTTGCGATGGACGCCGGTCAGCAAATTGATTCTGCTGTCGGTCTGTTTTTTGCCGGACACAGGAAAATCCTTTTCCGCGACATCAACGTAAACTGCCTTGAGCATGTTGATGAGGAAAGGGTAGGTAATCTGGTTTGCCACCATGAACTTAACCAGCGGTCTGAGGATTTTCCTGACAGCTGATATGGCGGCGCTATTACCCTGTTGTAGTGAAGAATCTTCCGGCATACCGTCCAGTATAGTCTTTTGAGGGAAAAAATCCCACATTTTTGCATGCTGATGACCGGACCCGCTGCTACCGGTCCGTACCGGCCCGGTGAGCAAGGCCCGTTTCCCCGGATTGACTGCTGTCATGCCGGGACACAATGCTATACTCTGCCGCTTTTTTGACTCCCTGTTAAGGGAAAATCCAGGTTTTCATGTTATTTAATGTCTATACACGCCTCGTGCTGGGCAGGCCCTACCTGGTGCTGTCTGCCGTGCTTTTACTGGCACTGTTCCTGGGCTGGAACAGCCAGCAGTTCCGCATGGATGCCTCGGCGGATTCACTGGTCGTGGAAGGGGATCCGGATCTTGAATATTCCCGGGAGATCAGTGACCGTTATGGCACCGGTGATTTTGTTTTCGTCACCTACAACCCCGATGACCCGCTGTTTACCAGCACCACCCTGGAAACCCTGACGGCGGCGAAAGCTGACTTGTTGTCCGTAGCGGGGGTCGAATCTGTTGACAGCATATTTGAAGTACCACTTTTCAAGGTAGCTGATGTCTCCCTCAGTGAAGTGGCAGACAATATCATTACCCTGGATTCACCCGGAGTAGCCCTGGATGCGGCCCGTGAAGACCTGACCAGCAGTGAAGCCTACAGGAATGTGCTTCTCAGTGAAGACGGCCAGACCACGGCATTGATCGTCAATTTTGCCCCCAACACCGAACTGCAAGCATTGCTGTCCCGGCGTACTGAACTGCGCGAGGCGCAAACTGCAGGTCAACTGTCACAAACTGAAGCGAGCTTACTGGAAGAAACTGAAAAGCAGTATACGGAAGCTGTCGTTGCCGATGCCGCGCAATTGCATGAAGACATTACAGCAGTCAGGCGTATCCTGGACCAGTATCGTGACAATGCAACAATCTACCTGGGCGGTGTGCCCATGATCGCCGATGACCTGGTGACTTTCGTGCGCAATGACCTGGTCACGTTCGGATCTGCCATCCTGGTGTTTATCATTGCCGCGCTTGCCTACCTGTTTCGCAAACCGCGTTATGTATTCATTCCACTGCTCTGTGGTGGAACGATCGCACTGTGCGTCATTGGCCTTCTGGGTTTCCTGGAGTGGCCAGTGACGGTGATCTCTTCAAACTTTATCTCACTGCTGTTGATTATCACCATCTCGTTAACGGTACATCTCATTGTGCGCTACCGGGAGCTGGAAACAGAGTTGCCCGGGATCAGCCATGGTGAACGACTGCAGCAAACTCTCAGGAGCATGATCAAACCCTGCGCCTACACCAGCCTGACAACGATCGTGGCCTTTGGCTCCCTGGTGGTCAGCGATATTCCACCCATCATAGACTTTGGCTGGATGATGGTGATGGGAATTTGTTGCGCCTTCATGCTGACCTTCCTGATTTTTCCGGCCATTCTCGTTCTTTTCCGGGCAAACCTGTCGACGCAGGGGGCCAAGTCAATCGATATCACGCCGGCGATTGGACGCTTCACACAACGTTTTGGCAACGCGATTGTCATCACGGCAATCCTGTTATTCATTGCCAGTGGCATTGGCATTGGCCGATTGAAGGTGGAAAACAGTTTCATCGATTACTTTGATGAAAACACCGACATCTACCAGGGTATGGTTGCCATTGACCAGAACATGGGTGGCACCACCCCCCTTGATGTGATTATCGATTTGAGCCGGGAGAATCCGTTTGATTCAGGCAATGGCGAAAGCAATGAAGCCGATTTCGCTTTTGATGACGGCTTTGGTGATGACTTTGATGATGGCTTCGACAGTGGTTTCGACAATGACTTTGATGATGGTTTCGACAGCGGTTTCGATGACGGCTTTGACGATGGTTTTGACGACGTGGCTGCAGCGGATGACAACGCGTACTGGTTCACCAGTGACAAGATGGCTGAAATCATCGCGATTCATGAATACCTGGACAGCCTTCCAGAGACAGGCAAGGTGTTGTCACTGGCCACACTGCTTGGTATCGCCTATGAGCTCAATGACGGGGAAGCACTGAACAGTATTGAACTGGCGGTGTTGTACAACCGTATTCCTGATGATTACAAGGAAAGCCTGCTCAGGCCCTACGTCTCGGTAGAAAATGACCAGGTCCGTTTTTCCATACGTGTGTTGGAAACCTCCCCGGACCTGGTCAGGGAAGATCTGCTCGACACCATCAGGAATGGCCTGACCAGCCAATTCGGTTTTGATGCAGACCAGGTCCATCTCACCGGGATGCTGGTTTTATACAACAACATGCTCCAGAGCCTGTTTGAGTCACAAATTCTCACGCTTGGCCTGGTTTTGCTGGTAATCACCGGTATGTTCCTGGTCCTGTTCCGGTCCTGGAAACTGGCTGTCATCGGCATCATTCCCAATATCCTGGCTGCCATGTCAGTACTTGGCCTGATGGGCTGGCTCGGCATTCCCCTGGACATGATGACGATCACCATCGCGGCCATCTCGGTAGGCATCGGTGTGGATAACACCATCCACTATATTCACCGCTACAAATCCCGTTTCCCGGATTTCGGTAACTACACGCAAACCATGATCTATTGTCATGGCAGCATTGGTAAAGCCATGTATTACACCGGTTTTACCATTGTGGCCGGCTTCTCGATCCTGGTGCTGTCCAACTTCATACCGACCATTTATTTCGGCTTGCTGACGAGCCTGGCCATGTGTCTGGCACTTGCAGGTGCACTGACCTTGTTGCCGCGATTAATGATCATGTTCAAGCCGCTGGGAAAAGAGCGAGCCTGACAGGCAGGACGAATCAGGGAGATGAAGTACACCTCGCTTAGGGGCTGTTGGGGGCTGTATGGGGCTGATGGTGCAGGGGAGTAAAGCTTGGTCTCCGTTAGCCCGAGGCGACTGTCCGGTTTAACTCGTTGTTATTATTGAATGCCTGTGGTCAGCATTTGGTTATTCGCCTCGGGCTAACGAGTGCAGAAAAATATAATGGCCTTACCCCTTCTGAAACAGGGCGCAATATCCATGCCAGTCACGTGGTCTTTGTTTTCCCGCCGTCGTCAGCCACTGGATTCGCAATCATCGAAAAATCAATCGTTTAGACCGCCAAATTACGGTATAAGGGCTTAAATAATAATTAATTATCAACAAGTTATAGCCCAAACTTAAGAGTGCAAAATGTGTATATTTTAATCAGCCTGCTGGCGTTTTCAGACACTTAGGTTAGGGATGCATTAAAAATTTATCGAACCGATAGGCACTTACAAAAATTAAGATTTATTTTTTTTATTCGGCCGCTTTTATGGTCAGGAACCTGGATGGCGAGTGTGTCTTCAAGGATCTGAAACATCATTTAAACGCTTCGCTGGTTGGTCATTGAACAAGTCATTGAATGACCCGATTACTGGCCGTTGTGAATGCGGGCAAAGCCGCTTGTTGCGTGCACTTGCAGCGCTATTGAATAAGCCATTTTGATGTGGCACAATCCCGGCCTGCTTTTGAAAAAATATAAATAACTTCTTGATTTTTAAGTGGTATTTTTATTTCAGGCACTTCAGTTAAGCGGTGCAAGCACGCAATACAGAAAGTGCTGGCTTCTCTTGGGCAAGTCATTGTCAGGCTGAACAATCCGTGCAGCTTCAGGATTCAGCCGCAAGCAGGCAAACCGACTATCGACATTCTGAACCAGTAACAGGATTTCAGCTGTTAGTCAGGCAGTCATCGGCCGTACTCTGGCCTGGTGAAAACAGTTTTTAACAGATGCAACACAGATAACTCGAATCAGGAACAAACCATGCAAGTATCACTGGAGACTCTCTCCGGCCTGGAAAGGCGAATGACCATTGAAGTGCCCGCTGAGACTATTGAGAGCCAGGTACAAAGCCGTCTCAAGGAAGCTGCCAAGAATTTTCAGATGAAGGGCTTCAGAAAGGGCAAGGTGCCGGTCAAGGTAATCAAGGACCGTTTTGGTGCCGGTGTCCGCCAGGAAGTACTTGGAGAGGTGATGAGTAACTCCTGGGTTGAAGCGGTCACCCAGGAACAGGTCAAGCCTGCCGGGCAACCACGGATCGAGCCAACCAACCTGGAAGAAGGCAAGAACCTCGAGTTTACCGCGACCTTTGAGGTCTACCCTGAAATCGATCTGCAGGATTTTTCCGGTATCACCATTGAGAAAAAATCCGCCGAAATAGCAGATGCCGATATCGACAAAATGATAGAGACCCTGCGCGAACAGCGCAAAACGTACAAGGAAGTAGAGCGTGCCAGCCAGGATGAAGACCAGGTCAACCTGGACTTTACCGGCACCATTGATGGCGAGGAATTCGAGGGTGGAAAAGCGAAGGGTACCAACCTGGTTCTGGGCTCCAAGCGCATGATTCCGGGATTTGAAGAAGGCCTGGTTGGCCTGTCAGCGGGTGATGAGAAAACACTGTCGCTGACCTTTCCCGAGGATTACCACAACAAGGACCTGGCGGGTAAAGAAGCTGAGTTTGCAGTCAAGGTGAATTCTGTCAGCGAAGCTACATTACCCGAACTTGATGACGAGTTTTTCGCCTCCTTTGATGTGGCCGAAGGTGGCCTGGAGGCATTTCGCAAGGAAGTGGCCACCAACATGGCCAGGGAGCTGAAAAATGCTGCCAAGAACAACATCAAGAACCAGGTGATTGAAGGCCTGCTCAAAATTCACGAGGTCACCGTGCCTTCTGCACTGACCGCAAACGAGATCAATGCCCTGCGCCAGCAGGCCATGCAGCAATTTGGTGGTGGCCAGAATATTGATCCTTCCATGCTGCCTGATGACCTGTTCAAGGAACAGGCCGAGCGCCGTGTTGCGCTGAGCCTGATCATGAATGAGATCGTCAACAAGAATGAATTGAAACCGGACCCCGATGACGTACGTAAACTCATCGAGGAAATGGCTGAAAGCTATGAAAAGCCGGAAGATGTCGTGAAATGGTATTACAGCGACAAGGAACAGCTTGCCAATGTTGAAGCGATGGCATTGGAAGAATCTGTCATAGACCTGGTCGTTAATGCTGCACAGGTGACAGAGTCGAATGTCAGTTACGAAGAAGCCCTGAAGCCACCTGCCAATCCCGCAGAGGAACAGGCCCAGGAAGCTGACAGCGCCACCGACGACAGTGAGCAGGACAAGTAACCAGGCCCTGTCGCAAGACCGGCCTCAGGCAATAGCAAGCAGACCAACAACCGGAATAAAACATGAAAAATAGTGGCGCGAAAGAAGAGATTCTGCAGGAGTACGCGAGCCTGGTACCGATTGTCGTAGAGCAGACTGCCCGTGGTGAGCGCTCGTATGATATTTACTCCAGGCTGCTCAAGGACAGGATCATTTTCCTGGTAGGGCAGGTTGAAGATTACATGGCCAACCTGGTTGTTGCGCAATTGCTCTTCCTGGAATCCGAAAACCCGGACAAGGACATTCATCTTTATATCAATTCACCAGGTGGCTCGGTCACAGCAGGCCTGTCGATATACGACACCATGCAGTTCATCAAGCCGGACGTGAGCACCATGTGCATAGGCCAGGCGGCCAGCATGGGCGCCTTGCTGCTTACCGGTGGTGAAAAGGGCAAGCGCTTTGCGCTGCCGCATTCACGCATGATGATTCACCAGCCCAGTGGCGGTGCCCAGGGCCAGGCGTCTGATATCCACATCCAGGCCCAGGAAATCCTGAATGTCAGGGAACGCCTGAACAAGATCATGGCCGAACATACCGGTCAGGATATCGAGGTCATAGCCCGCGATACTGATCGCGACAACTTCATGAGCGGAAGTGAAGCGGTCAAGTACGGACTGATCGACAAAGTGATGGACAGGCGGGTACTGCCGTCTTCGGGTGACGGCTCGAGCGAGTAAGCCCGTCGCAAGCCCCGCCCATAAAGGGGAGACAATCAGCAGTTACTACTTGTAAAATGGCCCAGAAGCCTTAATCTTGACCAGTAGTTAAAGCTCAGAAATTCAACAGGTGCTGGCGACAAGCCAGCCAATCGGGAAAACGGAAAAACGGCATATGTCTGACGACAAGAAAGATGATGACAGCGGCAAGCTGCTGTATTGCTCATTTTGTGGCAAGAGTCAGCACGAGGTCAGGAAACTGATCGCCGGTCCCTCCGTTTTTGTTTGCGATGAATGTGTAGACCTGTGTAATGACATTATCCGGGAAGAAATCCAGGAGAAGTCGGTAGACAAGGAAGAGCGCAAACTGCCCACCCCGGAAGAGATCCGTGACACGCTCGATGAATACGTCATTGGCCAGGACAAGGCCAAGAAGACCTTGTCGGTTGCTGTCTACAACCATTACAAGCGTCTCAATTACGAGAAGAAAAATGATGATGTGGAGCTCAGCAAGAGCAACATACTGATCATTGGTCCCACAGGCACCGGTAAAACCCTCCTGGCTGAAACCCTTGCCCGTCTGCTGGATGTTCCTTTTACCATCGCTGATGCGACAACGCTGACCGAGGCCGGTTATGTCGGTGAAGATGTCGAGAACATCATCCAGAAGCTTCTCCAGAAATGCGATTACGATGTCGACAAGGCCCAGATTGGTATTGTCTACATTGACGAAATAGACAAGATTTCCCGCAAGTCGGATAACCCGTCCATTACCCGCGATGTCTCGGGTGAAGGCGTTCAGCAGGCCCTGCTGAAACTCATTGAAGGTACCGTGGCCTCAGTGCCTCCCCAGGGTGGTCGCAAACACCCCCAGCAGGAGTTCCTGCAGGTAGATACCTCCAATATCCTGTTCATCTGTGGCGGTGCCTTCGCCGGACTCGACAAGATCATTCGTGATCGCTCTGACAAGAGCGGAATAGGCTTTGCCGCCGAAGTACGCAGCCTCGAAAAAGAGCAGCAGGTAGGTGAGACCTTGCAGGATGTTGAGCCGGAAGACCTGGTCAAGTACGGCCTTATTCCCGAGTTTGTCGGTCGTCTGCCCATGATTGCCACGCTCAATGAACTGGATGAAGAAGCCCTGGTCCAGATTCTCAAGGAACCCAGGAATTCCCTGACCAAGCAGTATTCGAAACTGTTTGAAATGGAAGGGGTGGAAATCCAGTTCAGGGATGATGCCCTCAGGGCTATCGCCCGGAAAGCCCAGGAACGCAAGACCGGTGCCCGTGGCCTGAGATCCATCATGGAATCTGTCCTGCTGGACACGATGTACAATATTCCGTCCCAGGAAGGTGTCACGAAGGTCGTTATCGACGAAGCTGTCATCAAGGGTGAGTCCGAACCGCTTTTGATGTATGAAACCGGCGACACTGCGCAAAGCAAAACCGCCAGCAAGGATCCAGCCTAGTCGGCAAGATTGGGGCCTGGCCCGGGCCAGGCCTTGAAATCTGTCTTGCAGGCCCCACCTCTTATCTAGACGTTTACTGTCGCCCGTTGGCGCAGCAGGCAGGTCAGCGACCTGAAGCTCCTGGAAAATAACCAGGAAATTTTCGTTTCTCCGCTGCTGCCTATGGCATTGATGCTGAATTTGTATTTCAATGTGATTACCCACCCCAAACACAGGTCTGATGAACCAAGATGACGAACCAGGACGCTTCCACCCAGGACAACTCCCTGCCTTTTCTGCCTTTGAGAGGCGTGGTTGTCTACCCCCAGATTGTTCACCCCCTGTTTGTGGCGCGTGAAAAATCCATCCGTGCCCTCAAGGAAGCCATGGCCGCCGACAAGAAAGTAGTGCTGGCCGCCCAGAAGCAGCATTCGGAAGATGACCCGGGCAGGGAAGATGTCTTTGAGATCGGAACTGTCGCTTCCGTGCTCCAGCTCATGCACGTCAATGACGGCACCGTCAAAGTCCTGGTCGAGGGCGTGGAAAGGGTGCAGATCAAAAAGCTGCACACAGATGGCGATTATTACCGTGCAGAGACCAGCAGCCTTGCCGGCAGTACCGTCGAAGAAAAAGACTCGGAAATCCTGGTGCGTTCACTGCTTTCGCAGTTTGACCAGTATGTACAGCTGAGCAAGAAAATCTCACCGGAAGTCCTGACCTCCATTACCAGTATTGATGAACCCAGCAGGCTGGTCGACACCATTGCCACCCATATGTCACTGCAATTGCAGGAAAAACAGAACATCCTGGAACTGGCCAACCTGAAGCCGCGAATTGAGCACCTGATGTCCCTGATCGAGGCGGAAATCGATATATTCCAGGTCGAAAAGCGCATTCGTGGTCGTGTCAAAAAGCAGATGGAGAAAAGCCAGCGCGAGTACTACCTGAATGAACAAATGAAAGCCATCCAGAAGGAAATGGGTGAGCTGGAAGATGTGCCCAACGAAGCTGAAGAGCTGAAACGCAAGATTGACGAGGCGGGCATGTCCAAGGAAGCGAAGGAAAAGGCGACAGCCGAACTGAACAAACTGAAAATGATGTCACCCATGTCATCCGAGGCATCAGTCGTGCGCACCTATATCGACTGGATGATCAATGTGCCCTGGAAAAAGAAATCCAAGATTCGCACAGACCTCAACAAGGCAGAAGAGGTGCTTGATCACGACCATTACGGGCTCAAGGAAGTCAAGGAACGCATCGTTGAGTACCTTGCTGTACAAAAACGGGTCAAGAAACTCAAAGGGCCGATCCTCTGCCTGGTAGGACCTCCCGGTGTCGGTAAAACCTCCCTGGGTGAATCCGTGGCCCGGGCAACCGGCAGGAAGTTTGTCCGTATGGCCCTTGGCGGTGTACGTGATGAAGCAGAAATTCGCGGCCATCGTCGTACCTATATTGGCTCATTGCCTGGCAAGATATTGCAGAAAATGGCCAAGGTGGGCGTGAGGAATCCCCTGGTATTGCTGGACGAAGTCGACAAGATGGGCATGGATCATCGAGGCGATCCTGCAGCAGCCTTGCTTGAAGTCCTGGACCCCGAACAGAATCACAGTTTTAACGACCATTACCTGGAAGTGGATTACGACCTCAGTGATGTCCTGTTTATCTGTACATCCAATTCCATGAATATTCCCGAGGCCTTGCTGGACAGGATGGAAGTTATTCGTCTGCCCGGTTATACCGAAGATGAAAAACTGAATATTGCCAGCCGCTACCTTGTGCCCAAGCAGAAAAAGAATAACGGACTTGGTGAAAAAGAAGTTCATTTTACCGATGAGGCCATTATTCACCTGATCAGGCATTACACGCGTGAAGCTGGTGTGCGAGGTCTTGAAAGAGAGATTGCAAAGACCTGCCGTAAAATCGTCAAGGAACATACACTGGACAAAAAAACATCAACACTCGAAATTACGAAAGAGAATATCGAGAAGTATGTTGGTGTACAGAAGTATGACTTTGGCCGTGCAGAAGAAAATGATGCCATCGGGCAAGTGAACGGGTTGGCCTGGACCCAGGTGGGTGGCGAACTACTGACTATTGAAGCAGTGGCGACCCCGGGTAAAGGTAAAACCACCATGACAGGCTCCCTTGGTGACATCATGAAGGAGTCTATCCAGGCAGCGCTCACCGTGTTGCGAAGCCGTTCTTCCACCCTGGGGCTCAAAGAAAACTTTCATGAAAACAGTGACTTGCATGTCCATGTGCCAGAGGGTGCGACTCCCAAGGATGGTCCAAGTGCCGGTATTGGCATGTGCACCGCACTGGTCTCTGTACTGACCAATATTCCAGTCAGGAAAGATGTCGCCATGACAGGAGAGATTACCCTGCGTGGACAGGTGTTACCCATCGGCGGATTGAAGGAAAAACTTCTTGCCGCGCATCGAGGTGATATAAAGACTGTCATCATTCCGAAAGAAAACGAAAGAGACCTGAAAGAAATACCGGATAACATCAAGGCCGACCTCGAAATCAAACCCGTAAAATGGATTGATGAAGTTCTTGAGATTGCATTGCAATACATGCCGGAACCGGTGGAAGATAATAAATCTCAAGCACTTGAAAAAGGTTCCTCAAAAACAACTGAGAACGAGGTCAAACAGATAGGAAAAAAATCTATTAATACTCACTAAAAGCCTCGTATTTCTTGACATTCTCTCGAGTCAGTTGGTATAAAGTTGTTGTCTTACAGGCTAGCTAACTGCTTCCCGAACGTACTGGCTGGTACATCAAATCGAAGCCATTTTTGAAGAAGGAACATCGGGTTTCGATTTGGGTATTCAAACGTAGTTAACATTCGTAATTAACAAAAGTAGTTAACAAAAAAATTCCACATCAACTTGAACCTACAATCATAAGAAGGGGATAACGTGAATAAATCAGAATTAATTGACGCTGTTGCTGTAACTGCCGATTTACCAAAAGCTGCTGCTGCCCGTGCTATTGATGCCATGACCGATGCTATTGCTGCATCATTGAAATCAGGCAATTCAGTATCACTCGTTGGCTTTGGCTCTTTTAACGTCAAGGATCGTCCGGCTCGCACTGGTCGTAACCCCCAGACTGGTGCACCTATCCAGATCGCTGCTGCCAGGGTTCCTTCATTTAAAGCGGGTAAGGCACTCAAAGACGCGGTAAATTCCTGATATACTCCGGCTCCTTCTGAAGGAGCCGGGTAACAGAAATCCGCAGGACTTTGTTCCTGAACCGGTTCTTTTGGAAGGCGCATCAATTGATGCGCCTTCTTCATTTAGTAAAGGCTGAAATAGCCTGACAAGACTGAAGTAGTCGAAACGGTCCTGACCGCAGGGCCTTATTTGGCGCCAGGGAATGATTTGCCTGGTGAGTAATAAACGGTTTTAAGCGTGGAATTGGGAAATGCTGCAAAAAATTCGCGATAACAGTAAGGGTGTTGGGGCCAAAATATTTGTCTGGTTCATTATTGTGGTCTTTGGTGCCTGGGGTGCCAGTACGATTGTCACCAGTGTCATCACCGCTACGCCGGTGGTGTCTGTCAACGGTGTGGATATCGATGAGCTTGCAGTTGAACAGAATACCCAGCGCAGAATCCAGGAAGTAATCGAGTCCATGGGACCGGATGCTGACCTGTCTGCAATTAACGAGGAAGAGATCCGCGAAGTTGCCCTGGATGAACTGATCGAGCGCGAACTTCTCATGCAATATGCGGACAAGGCTGGGATGATCGTGTCTTCACGCGTCATAGATCGCAGCATTGCCCAGACAGCCGATTTCCAGGTTGACGGTGTGTTCAATGCTGAAAGGGCACAGTTGATTCTCCAGAGCATGGGTTATACCCCCAACTCCTATCGCCAGGCGCTGGCAGCAGAGGGTCTCATCAACCAGACCACATTCACCCTGGGCCTCTCTGAATTTGTTACCGACAGGGAAATAGAACAGCTTGCCGGTCTCCTCAATGAAACACGGGATATCCGCTATATCCTCATCAGCCTTGATGACCAGCTCACCGAGGTCGACGTGAGCGATGAGGAAATTGAAGAATATTACGCTAACAATGAAAGCCGCTTCATGCTGGAAGAACAGGTGTCAGTGCAGTACCTGGAACTGGACAAGGACAGCATTTTCGACGAAGTCACCGTTTCCGAGGACCAGATTCGTCAGCGCTACGACGAAGAACAGCAGGAATACCAGTCACAGATAGAACGCCGGGCCTCCCATATTCTCCTGGAAGCCTTTGATGATGATGAATATAACGCTGCTATCGAACAGGCCCAGGATATCAAGTCACGTATAGATAATGGTGAAAGCTTTGAAGAGCTTGCTGCCGAGTTTTCTGACGACCTGGGTTCTGCCGAAGACGGTGGTGATGTGGGTTATACCTCGGGGGACAACTTCGTTGAACCCTTTGAGCAGGCCTTGCAGTCACTGGCTGTTGGCGAAGTTTCCGGTCCGGTACGTACAGAATTCGGTATTCACCTGATCAAGCTGACGGAACAAAGTGAATCTGAAATTGAAACCTTTGAAGACAGCAGGGAAAGAATAGAACGTGACCTGAAAACGGCAGAAGTGGACACCCTTTTCCTTGAGCGTTCTGAAGAACTGGGTAACCTGGCTTTCGAGTCATTTGACCTGCAGGATCCTGCCGAAATCATGGGGCTGGAAATACAGACTACCGACCTGTTTGGCAGAAGTGGTGGAGCCGGTATTGCAGCAAACAGTGATGTGGTTGATGCCGCTTTCAGTCCGGACGTCCTGGCGGATGGGCTGAACAGCAACCTGATTTCAGTCTCCCCTTCACGCAGCGTCGTTATTCGCGTAGATGAACACAACCAGCCCCAGCTCGAACCCCTGGAAAATGTTCGCGAGGAAATCCGCATTGCCCTCCAGATCGACAAGATAAACGAACGGGAGGCTGAAATGGGAGCAACCATCGTCAATGACCTGCAGGCTGGTAACAATATCGATACTATGCTCGACACCCAGGGCCTGAGCTGGAACCAGATCCAGGATCTGGAGCGCAACAACCAGCTGCTCCCTCCCGAACTGGTCAACAATGTCTTTGACATGACCCCGCCTGAAGAAGGTGAAGTCGTGGTGGATGGTTTTCAACTTTCAAACGGCGCCTATGTCGTTGTTGAGCTGCAGGATGCCGAGCAGGGCACCATGGAGGACTTCGATGAGGCCCAGCTGGAAAGCCTGAAATCCTTCCTGTCCCAGTATTATGCCAATGCCGGTCTTGAGGCACTGTTGACAGGCCTGGAGAGTCGCGCCGATATTACCCGTTAATCCCGATACCACTGTCGCCCGGTTTCGAAAGAAACCGGGCCTTACAGGGTTCTCTTCCAGTGACGCGATCATGTTCACGTGACCATGAAACCCGCTAGACAGCAGAAGTAATGGTGTATATTCTTTAATCAGTTCAAGCACATAAGGATAGTCAGTGATATCCTCAAGTCAGTTTCCAGGCCTTGTCCGGCTGTAAATTTCCTACCACCCGAATCCAGTGAGAAGACCGACGATGACATTCACCCAGTTTCGCCTAGTTGCCATATGCATAACCCTGTTCCTCACCGCCTGCAGTGGCGGCAGCAGCGAGTCCCGGGTCGAGGCCGGCAACAGGGAGGGTGTCTTGCACTTTGGTAATGGTGCTGAGCCACAGGGGCTTGATCCCCATGTGGTCACTGGCGTTCCTGAGCATCATATCCTCGGCGCCCTGTTCGAGGGCCTGGTCACCAAGAATCCCTATGATCTGGAAATCGAGCCCGGTGTGGCAGAAAGCTGGGACATCAGTGAGGATGGATTAACCTATACCTTCCATCTGCGTGACAATGCCATGTGGAGTAATGGCGACCAGGTAACGGCAGAAGATTTCCACTGGTCCTGGAAACGTGGCATGTCGCCAATACTGGGTAGTGAATACAGCTACATGTATTATCCGATCAAAAATGCCGAGGCCTACAACAATGGCGATATGGCCGATTTCAGCCAGGTAGGCGTCAAGGTCATAGACGAACTCACTTTACAGGTCACCTTGGAATCGCCCACGCCATATTTCCTGCAGTTACTGGATCACTACAGCTTGTTTCCTGTGCACCGGCAAACCGTTGAGAGTTTTGGTTCCATGGATGATCGCCTGAGCCAATGGGCCAGGGAGGGCAATATTGTCACCAATGGCGCCTTCGTCCTGACTGAATGGCAAATCAATTCACATGTGCGCGTGGAAAAAAGCCCGCTGTACTGGGATGCCGATGAAGTTGATCTCAATGCCGTTGTGTTCTACCCGACAGAAAACCTGGTCACTGAAGAACGCATGTTCCGTGATGGCCAGCTTCACCGCACAAATGAGATACCCCTGGACAAAATCCAGACCTACAAGAACGAACAGCCCGAAGTCACCCATATCGCACCCTGGATCGGTTCCTATTTCTACATGATCAACACCACCCGTGAACCCATGACCGATGTCAGGGTCCGAAAGGCGCTGGCCATGTCCGTTGACCGGTCGCTGATAGCCGAGACGGTCACCCAGGGTGTTTACACCGGTTCAACAGCCCTGGTGCCCCCGGGTACCCTGGGCTACAACCCGCCCAGTGTATTCAGTTATGACCCGGAGCAGGCACGCCAGTTGCTGGCCGAGGCCGGCTACCCGAATGGGGAAGGCTTTCCTGCCTTTGACCTGCTGTACAACACGCACGAGGACCACCGCAAGATTGCAGTGGCGATCCAGCAGATGTGGATGCAGGAACTGAATATCCAGGTCAACCTGGTCAACCAGGAATGGAAGGTCTACCTTGATTCCCATAACAACATGAATTACGACATTGCGCGTCGCGGCTGGATAGGTGACTACGTGGATCCCTACACCTTCCTCAACATGTACATCACCGACGGCGGCAATAATAAAACCGGGTTCTCCAATGCCCGTTATGACGAGATCATTCTCAAGGAAGCACCGGCTGAACTGGACAGGGAAAAGCGCTATGCCCTGTACAAGGAAGCTGAAACCATCCTGCTGGAAAACATGCCGATCCTGCCCATCTTCACCTACCAGTACAAACACCTCATTGATACCAGCGTGAAGGGTATGCCTGACAACATCATGGGATATCACAACTACAAGTACATTTCCCTGGAACCAGACGCCTAGGGCCAGGGTAGACATAACCTATGTGGCGATTTGTCGGGCTTCGTATTCTCCAGGCCGTTCCGGTTATTCTGGCCGTCATCACAGTGACGTTCTTTCTTGTCAGGGCCGCCCCTGGCGGGCCTTTTGATTCAGAGAAAGCAGTCAGCGAACAGGTCAGGGCTGCACTGGAAGCCCGTTACCGGCTCGATCTGCCCATGCACGAACAATACCTGTCCTACCTGGGAGACCTGTTACAGGGCGATATGGGGCCTTCCTTTTACTACCCCGGCCGTTCGGTCAACGACTTGATATTCCAGGGCCTGCCCATCACGGCGGAGCTCGGATTCTATGCCCTGCTGATTGCCCTGGTCATCGGTTGTGGTGCCGGGGTCATTGCCTCCTTGAAACCCAATACGGCGCAGGACTATGTCCCGATGAGCCTGGCCATGATTGGCATCTGCATGCCGTCATTCTTGCTGGGGCCACTGCTGGTACTGATTTTTGGCATCTGGCTTGATGTCATGCCCATCTCGGGTTGGGGATCAACGCCCGGTGACAAGATACTGCCCAGCATTACCCTGGGTGCCATGTATGCTGCCTATATTGCCCGGCTGAGCCGCTCCGGCATGCTGGAAGTCATGAACCAGGATTACCTGCGTACAGCCAGGGCAAAAGGCCTGCCTGAAACCACCGTGGTATTTCGCCATGCCCTTCGCGGGGGACTGTTGCCGGTAATCAGTTACCTGGGGCCGGCCTTTGCGGCCTTGCTCAGCGGCTCCTTTGTGGTGGAAACCGTATTCCAGATTCCCGGGCTGGGGCGTTTCTATATCCAGGCTGCCTTCAATCGTGATTACACGATGATCCTGGGGACAACAGTTTTTCTTTCCACGCTGATCGTGCTGTTCAACCTGCTGTCCGATATCGTCGCGGCCTGGATGAACCCGAGACTGCGTTACCAATTCAAGAATTAACAGCAATGACGACCGAGACTGCCAACACCATACAGGCCATGCCAAAGGGAACTTCCCTCTGGCAGGATGCCTTTCATCGCCTGCGCAAAAACCGCCTGGCCATGTTCGGGCTGTGCTACCTGCTGGTACTGATCGTGATTTGTCTGCTCACGCCCTGGATAGCACCCTACGGTTACGAGGAACAGAACCTGCGCCTGGGGGCTGTGCCACCGAACACGGAGCACTGGCTGGGCACCGATACTTTTGGCAGGGACATGCTGACGCGGATTCTCTATGGTGGCCGTATTTCCCTGCTGGTCGGGTTTATAGCCACATTCGTGGCCCTTGTGATCGGCATTACCTACGGTGCCATTGCCGGTTATGCCGGGGGCAGGGTGGATTCGGTGATGATGCGCCTGGTCGATATTTTTTATGCCTTGCCCTACATGATCTTCATCATTCTCCTGATGGTGGTGTTCGGACGTAACCTGTTGCTGCTGTTCCTGGCCATTGGTGCCGTGGAATGGCTGGTCATGGCGCGCATCGTCAGGGGACAGGTCCAGAGCCTGCGTCAGCAGGAATATGTGGAAGCGGCCATGTCCCTGGGACTGTCTCCCTTTGCCATTATTGCCCGGCACCTGATTCCCAATGCCCTGGGACCGGTCATTGTCTATACCACGCTCACCATTCCCAATGTCATGCTGCTGGAGGCTTTCCTGAGCTTCCTGGGGCTGGGTATCCAGCCGCCCCAGTCATCCTGGGGGGTGTTGATCTCCTATGGTGTCGAGACCATGGAAGAGTATCCCTGGCTCCTGATTTTCCCCGGCCTCGCATTGACCATCACCCTGTTTGCCCTGAACTTTTTCGGGGATGGCTTGCGTGATGCCCTTGACCCCAAAGCATCGAGGGATTGAAGCGCCTATGCCACTGTTAGAAGTCAAGGATCTCTCCGTACACTTCCATACCCGCAATGGCCTGGTGGAGGCCGTCAACGGTATCAGCTTTGATGTGGAAGTCGGTAAGACCTTTGCCATTATCGGTGAGTCCGGATCCGGTAAATCCGTTGCCTGTTACAGCATGCTTGGCCTGGTCCCGATGCCACCAGGCAGGATTGAATCAGGGCAGGTGATGTTCCATGACCAGGACCTGTTGACCCTGTCCGAGAGCCAGTTACGCAAGGTCAGGGGCAAGGGCATCTCCATTATTTTTCAGGACCCCATGACGACCCTGAATCCCTTCCTGAAAATAGGCGACCAGTTGATTGAACCCCTGCGCCTGCATTTTGGCATGAGCAAACAGGAGGCCTGGAAAAAGGGCATCGAGATTCTGGAAGAGGTCGGTATCCGGGATGCAGCACAACGCATGAACGCGTGGCCTTTTGAATTTTCCGGCGGCATGCGCCAGCGTGTCGTTATCGCCATGGCCCTTGTCACTGAACCGGACATCATCATTGCGGATGAGCCCACCACGGCACTGGATGTCACTGTCCAGGCCCAGATATTGAAGTTGCTCAAGGAACTGCAGGAGCGTCGTAATATCGGCGTGATTTTTATCAGTCATGATCTCAGCGTGGTGTCTGATATTGCTGATGAAATCGCGGTGATGCAAAACGGTGTGTTTGTCGAGAAGGGGGACCATGACGCCATTTTCAGGCATGCCAGTCATCCCTATACCCGCAAACTGCTCGACGCAGTACCTACCAGCCAGAAAGCAGACTCATCCACCAGTAGCGAAGTGATGGTCAGTTTGCAGGATATCGTAGTGGAATTTGCCGGCAGCAAAAAAGGCGAGGTGGTCAGGGCTGTCGACCAGGTGAGCCTGGATATCAAACGCCATGAAATTCTTGGCCTGGTTGGCGAGTCTGGTTCAGGCAAGTCCACCCTGGGGCGCACCATCCTGCGCCTCCTGGAGCCGGTACAGGGGGCTGTAATCGTCAATGGCGAAGATATCAGCCATTATTCCCACAGCCGCCTGAAACCCCTGCGCCGCCAGATGCAGATGATTTTCCAGGATCCCTATGCCAGCCTGAACCCGCGCATGACGGTTTACGATACCCTGGCAGAACCGCTGCTGCTGCATAAAATCTGTAACCGCAAGAATCTTGACCAGAAAGTCTATGCACTCATGGATTCCGTCGGGCTGACCCGGGAAAGTGTACTGCGATATCCCCATGAATTTTCCGGCGGGCAACGCCAGCGTATTGCCATCGGCCGCGCTATTGCGACCAAGCCGGCACTGATCGTTGCCGATGAACCTGTCTCGGCACTGGATGTCACCATTCAGGCCCAGATCCTTGATTTGCTCCTGGCACTGGTGGATCGTTTCAATCTCACCATGCTGTTCATCTCGCATGACCTGGGGGTAGTTCGCTACCTGTCAGACCGTATCGTGGTGATGAAAGAGGGCAGGCTGGTGGAAAGCGGTTCGGTGCAGCAGGTCTTTGATGCCCCGACCCAGGAGTACACGCAAACCCTGCTTAACGCCATTCCCGGCAAAACCCTTTTTGCAGACGCTAATGAGCGTGCTGCAGGGCACTCCACTCAGTCAGAATGAATCCTTCCAGTCCCTGATGACGCCAAAGACTTCATCGGGTGCAGCCACTGACTGGCCGCTATGAGAGCGGGCCGCTGCAATCACGTCATCTTCACTGCAGCGTAAAAAGGGGTTGGTTGCCAGTTCAACTTCCAGGGTAGTGGGTACCGTCGGAATATCCTGCTGGCGCAAGGCATTTTCCTTTTCCAGGCGACTGGCCAGTGACTGGCTGTCGGGGGTGACTGCCCGGGCAAATTTCAGGTTGGACAGGGTGTACTCATGGGCACAATAGACCTGGCAGTTGGCCGGTAACACCGCCAGTTTTTGCAGGGACTGGTGCATCATGCTGTGCGTGCCTTCAAATACGCGACCACAGCCGCCGGCAAACAGGGTGTCTCCACAGAAAAGCACGGGCGCCTGGTCCTTTTCGCCAGCTGAGAAATAGGCAATGTGGTCCAGTGTATGTCCGGGTATTTCCAGGATGCGGAATGAACGGCCAAAGACGCTCACTTCACTGCCTTCTGACAGGGTGTGCGTGACAGCAGGAATTCGGGGTGAGTCCGGCCCGTAAACCGGCACATCGAATGCTTCCAGTAGCCGGGCAATACCGCCCGTGTGATCAGCATGGTGGTGAGTGATGAATATCACCGACAGTACCAGGTCATTTGCCTGCAGGTAATCCAGTACAGGCCCGGCATCGCCGGGATCAACAATGCCGCATTCACGGGAACCGTCATCTCGAAACAGCCACAGGTAATTGTCCTGGAATGCGGGTATCGGTTTGACGTCAAACATGGTTTTCTCCTGCCGGGCTTTGCGGTCTTGAAACTGTCTTAAAAATCGGGTCCTTGTCGCAAGAACCCTGTGTCTCCGGTATGATACCGAAATCTCAGGCATCATGCCGTGACCATTGATCCTGAAACAGCCACCAGGGGATTTTCCAGGCAAACCATGTTCCGACAAACACACAGGGACAACCTCGATACACCGGGTTTCTACCAGTCCATGAATCACTGGTATCGCACTCCCCTGGGTGAGCGTCTGTTGCAAAGCGAACAACAACTGCTGGAAAAAACCCTTCCCAGGCGCTTTGGTTATCACCTGCTGCAGATTGGTTGTGCGGATTTGCCGATGTACGAGAGCAGCCCCATCGGACACAAGTTTGCCATCACCCAGGCTGCTCACTATGAAGAGGATGAGATCAACCAGGCTCCCGAGATTCTCGCCAGGGGCGATGCCATTCCGCTGTCCAGTGAGTCCGTTGACCTGGTACTGCTGCACCATGCGCTGGATTACACCGCTGCCCAGCACCAGTTGCTCAGGGAAGTCTCGCGCGTCCTTATTGCCGGTGGCCACATTGTCATCATCGGCTTCAATCCCATCAGTAGCTGGGGCATCCGCACCCGTTTTCCCGGTCGCAAGAAATCGCCCTGGCAGGGCAAGCTGTTGAGCACCCTGAGACTGACAGACTGGCTCAAGTTACTCGACTTCCAGGTAGAGCAGGTACGTTTCGGGGGCTATTGCCTGCCGATCAACTCTCCCGGTGTGATTCGCTACTCGGGCATCATGGACAATCTGGCCTCGCGCCTGAACTGGCCAACCGGCGGTGTGTACATGATCTGTGCGCGCAAGCAGGTGCTGCCCCTGACCCCGATCCAGACCTCGTGGCGGGAATTTGCCAGCGCCCACGTGGGCATGCCCATTGCCGAAAACGTCAGCCGAGTATCCAGGGACATGGCCGCCAGTAACGAAGAGAAGTGATCCCCGCAGTATGTCAGAGCAGGTAGAAATCTATACAGACGGCGCTTGTCGCGGTAATCCGGGACCCGGTGGCTGGGGCGCATTGCTGCGTTTCGGTGACAAGGAAAAGACTCTCTATGGCGGGGAAGCGGAAACCACCAACAACCGCATGGAACTCACGGCTGTCATCAAAGCCCTGGAATGCCTGAAAGGCAACAAGTGGCCTGTATTGATTGTCACGGATTCCAAGTACGTCTTGCAGGGCATGACCGAGTGGATCGAAGGCTGGAAACGCAAAGGCTGGCGCACGGCCAGCAAGAAACCGGTCGTCAATGCGGAACTGTGGCAGCAACTGGATGCCCTGGTACAGAACTTTGATATACAGTGGGAGTGGGTCAAGGGCCACAGTGGGCACCCGGAAAACGAACTGGCGGACCAGTTGGCCAACCGCGGTATTGATGAGTTGTAACGGCAGGTAGAGCAGGAGAGACAACTATGCGTCAGATCGTTCTTGATACGGAAACCACCGGGCTGGATCCGGCCCAGGGCCACAAGATTATCGAAATTGGCTGTGTCGAGATGGTCAATCGCCGTCTTACCGGCAATCACCTGCATGTCTACATCAATCCCCAGCGTGAGGTCGAGGCTGCGGCCCTGGAGGTGCATGGCATCACCAACGAGTTTCTGGCCGACAAACCCCTGTTCAATGACATCGCCCGCAGTTTCATTGACTTCGTGGAGGGCGCGGAACTCATTATTCACAATGCCCCCTTTGATATCGGCTTCCTGGACCATGAACTGGCGGCTTTGAAACAGGACTACAAGTCCATGGCGGACTACTGCTCGGTGCTGGATTCACTGGTCATGGCCCGCAAGAAGCATCCCGGGCAGAAAAACAACCTGGATGCCCTGTGCAAGCGCTACATGGTGGACAACACGCAACGTGAGCTTCATGGCGCCTTGCTGGATGCGGAGATCCTGGCGGATGTCTACCTGATGATGACCGGCGGCCAGTCCAGCCTGTCCCTGGGTTACGAGGAGGGAGGCAACCAGCAGGAAGAAACCGGCATCCGGAAATTGTCAGCAGACCGCAAACCCCTGAAGATCATCCGTGCCACTGACGAGGAACTGGCAGTCCATGAAGCCCGCCTCCAGGAGATCGATAAAGCCGCGGAAAACGGCTGCTTATGGCTCAAGAACCCGCAGTAAACACGGGCGAATTTCTTGAAGTACCGTAATGCGGTGCATATAATCATCCAGCTGTTTTTTAAATATATCTTTAAATTCAAAACGTTAAAAAACTAAGGAATCCCTATGGAAGTGCTGACAATGGATACCCCCATGATGGTGTCCGGGATTATTCTGGTCATAACCTTTATTGGTATTTTTACAGAGGGGGTGCATGGTTTTCACCGTGCCAAATTCGCTTTAGGTGGTGCTGGTGCCATGGTCCTGGCAGGTCAGTACTTTGGATTTTACAGCCCCGAACTCGCCATCGAGTCGATCGACTGGAACGTGATATTCCTGCTTGGTGCCATGATGACCGTGGTGGCCATCATGATACCCACCGGCGGCTTCCAGATGCTGGCTTACAAGATTGCCGACCTCAGCAAGGGACGCCTGTTCCTGCTCATGGCCATGATGGGTACCCTGGTGACCGTCTTGTCTCTGCTGCTGGATAACGTGACCACGGTAGTTATTTTCGGGCCCTTGATCATCCTGATTGCGCGCTCCATGAATGTCAGCCCGATTCCCTACCTGCTTGCAGCGGCACTGCTGTCAGACACCGGTGGTGTCGCCACTCTGGTCGGTGACCCGCCCAACCTGATGATCGGCTCCGCCGCCAATATCGATTTCAACACCTTCTTCTACCACATGGGCGGCATTGTTTTCGTTGCCTGGCTGGCGACACTGTTCTTCCTGAAGGTCATTTTCAAGAAAGAGCTGGCACAAGTCCCCGAGATCAAGGATTTCAGCCAGCAGGAAGAACTGAAGGATCCCTACACCTGGAAAGTCGCGCTGATTGTCCTGGCCATCATGGTTGTGGGCTTCATCATGCACCGGACGCTGCATTGGGAAGCCTGGTTCGTGGCCGGCATGGGCCTGACCCTGCTGGTTTTCTTCGGCAAGGATGTGGACATGGATGATCACTTTGCCGATATCGAACTGACCCTGCTGATGTTTTTCATGGCGCTGTTCATCATCGTCGGCGGCGTGGAACACAGCCGTTTCCTGGAATATATCGGCCAGTTCATCCTGCCCTTTGTCCAGGAGGATCTTTTGACTGCCTGTATCATCCTGATGTGGGTAGCCGCCTTCCTGTCCGCCTTTATCGACAACATCCCGTTCACTGCGGCCATGATTCCCATCATCATCGGGCTGGAGCAGCAGGGCATCAACGTCAATGCCCTGTGGTGGGCACTGGCAGCCGGTGTCGGTATGGGGGGTAACGGCTCTCACCTGGGCTCGACGGCCAATGTCTTCATTGTCACCATTTCCGAGAAACTGGCCAAAGACGAGGGCAGGCCGGAATTGGCCATCACCCCGGGCCTGTGGATCAGAAAAGGCTCGCCGGTGATGATCCTGACCCTGATTATCTGTTCCATCATCATGTCGGTTTTCTTCGATTTCTACAGCAACCCCGAAATCGAGATTGGTGCCACGATTGATGACGAAATCGCTGCGCTTGAAATCGCAGAATAAAACGCAGGAGCAGGGAGCCCGTCAGCTTGACTGGCTCCCTGTTTCCTACTGTTCACCAGAATCCTGTCCAGGTTGAAATACCTGACTTTTCCCGCTGGAGTGTAAACCTTGGAATTCCTTTCTGAATACGGCCTGTTCCTGTTCAAAACTGCCACCATCGTGGTGGCTATCCTGATTGTCATGGCGGCTGCCGTGGCCAATGCCATGAAGCAAAAGAAAGAAGCCAAGGGCAGTATCGTGGTGACTCACCTGAACAAGGAAATTGATCACTACCGGGATGAAATCCGCAATGCAGTCGAAGATGAGCACAGCCTGAAACTGGCAGCCAAGGAAGAGAAAAAGAAATCCAAACAGGAGAAAAAAGCTCGCAAGAAAGCCGGAGATTCACAGGCAGAGCGCAAGCGTCTGTATGTTATAGATTTTGAAGGTGATCCCAAGGCCAGCCAGGTTGATGAATTGCGCCATGCCATTACAGCCGTGTTGACCTCCATTCGTGAGGACACCGATGAAGTACTGCTGCGCCTGGAAAGCCCTGGCGGCATGGTCCATGCCTATGGTCTGGCCGCCTCCCAGCTACAGCGTATACGCAGCCGGGGTGTTCCTCTGACCATCTGTGTCGACAAGGTGGCCGCCAGCGGTGGTTACATGATGGCCTGTATCGCCACGAAACTGGTGGCAGCACCTTTTGCCTACATCGGCTCAATCGGTGTCCTGGTGCAATTACCCAATTTCAACCGTTTGCTCAGGGACAAGCATGTCGATTACGAGATGGTGACAGCGGGCGAGTACAAGCGCACATTGACGATCTTTGGTGAAAATACGGAAAAGGGACGCCAGAAAATGGCGGAGGATGTGCAGGAAGTACACCAGTTGTTCAAGGACTTCATCCATGAATCCCGGCCTGCCATGGATATCGACAAGCTGGCTACCGGCGAGACCTGGCAGGGCATCAAGGCCATGGAGCTTGGCCTGGTCGATGAGATCAACACCAGCGACGAGCTGATTGTTGCGGCCTGTGAGGCCAGTGATGTGTATCACGTGGCCTATGAGAAGAAAAAGAAAATTGCCGACAAGTTGGGCAGCATTATGGAGTCGGCGCTGGACAGCACGCTTTTGCGCTGGCTGCAGCGCTCCAAAAACAACAACGAGATGATGTCCTGATCAGCCTGGTGCAAGACGCCGTTAGCGGCGTCTGAACAGGGGCGTTGTCTCGGTCACCGTACTGGCGTAACTGGTATGAAAGTCATTGAAGGCCGCCAGGGCATCTTCCACGGCGACACCTTCAGCCAGTTCATAACTGTCAAAGCCGCACTTTTGCATGTAGAAAAGCTGGTCCCGAAGAACCTCGCCTATGGCACGCAGTTCACCGGTATAGCCCAGGCGCTCGCGCAGTATTGCAGCCGAGGAAAAGGCGCGGCCATCCCTGAAGCTGGGAAAGTTCAGGGCAATCAGCGGCAGGGACTGTATGTCGTCTGACAGGCGGTAGGGATCATCCTCGCTGTCCAGCCATACACCAATCGTCTTGCCAATACCGGCCAGGGCATCCTTTTCCGCGAGCCACATGGCCAGCGGCACGATGATCTTCTCGCCGGTTTCGGATCCCTCAACACTATCCAGTCCGGCATCCATTTCCACTTTTTGCCAGCTGTTTTCCACTACCTGGCCCTGATTAATCAGCGTTGGCATAGACACGCTCCTTGAAACTCTCGATACCGATTCGGTTATAGGTGGACAGGAAACTCTCACCTTCATTGCGGTTATCCAGATACACGTTGACGATTTTTTCAATGACATCCGGCATGTCTTCCTGGGCAAAGGAAGGGCCGAGCACCTTGCCCAGGGCTGTGTCCCGGTCAGCCGAACCACCCAGGGTGACCTGGTAGAACTCGGCGCCTTTCTTGTCGACACCCAGGATGCCGATATTGCCCACATGGTGATGTCCGCAGGCATTCATGCAGCCGGAAATATTCAGGGTGATATCACCGATATTCTTCTGGAGATCAAAGTCTTCAAAACGGCGCTGGATAGCCTCGGCGATGGGAATCGACTTGGCATTGGCCAGTGAACAGAAATCACCACCGGGACAGCAGACGATGTCATTGATCAGGCCAAGGTAGGGCGTAGCCAATGTCTCTGTCTTCAATGCCCGGTAGAGCTCATACAGGTCGCTGTAGCGAACATCTGTCAGGACCAGGTTCTGTTCATGCGTGACGCGGATTTCACCAAAGCTGTACTTGTCTGCCAAGTCGGCAATAAATTCCATCTGCTGGTCTGTGACATCACCAGGAGCGACACCTGTTTCCTTCAGGCAGAGTGTCACGATGCGATAGCCGGACATTTTATGCGGGGCTACGTTACGTTCCAGCCAGTGATTGAACAGCAGGTCGCTTGCCGCGGCTTCCTCAATGACAGGATTGCTGTCTTCAAGCTGCTCGTAATCCGGGTCAGTGAAAAAGCCCTTGCAGCGATCGACCTCTTCCTGCGTGAGGGTGCCGGGGCCATCCTTGTCATGCTGCCATTCTTCCTCGACACGTTTGCGGTATTCTTCGGGACCGATTTCCTTCATCAGGATCTTGATACGGGCCTTGTACTTGTTGTCGCGACGGCCATAGCGGTTATAGACCCGCATGATGGCATCCAGGTAGGTCAGCAGGTGTTGCCAGGGCAGGAAGTCGCAAATTTCGGCACCAATAACCGGTGTACGTCCCAGGCCGCCGCCAACCAGAACCTGGAAACCGACTTCACCCTTGTCGTTCTTCTTGATGTACAGGCCAATATCGTGCACCTGGGTGGCTGCCTGGTCATGACCGGTTCCGCACACGGCAATCTTGAATTTACGCGGCAGGTAGGCAAATTCCGGGTGGAAGGTGGACCACTGGCGAATGATTTCACACCAGGGGCGGGAGTCTTCAATTTCATCGGCTGAGACGCCGGCAAACTGGTCCGTCGTGGTATTGCGAATACAGTTACCACTGGTCTGGATGGCATGCATTTCCACTTCCGCCAACTCGGCAAGCAGGTCGGGAACCTGCTCCAGTTGTGGCCAGTTGTACTGGATGTTCTGGCGGGTGGAGAAATGGGCGTAACCCTTGTCATAGTCCCTGGCAATGGAGGCCAGTTTGCGCAGTTGCCTGGATGACAGGCAGCCATAGGGAATGGCCACGCGCAGCATCGGGGCCAGGCGCTGGATATACAGGCCATTTTGCAGACGCAGCGGCAAGAACTGCTCTTCGGTGAGCTTGCCGTCCAGGTAACGCCTGGTCTGGTCACGGAACTGGGCGATGCGATCCTGCAGCATCTGGTGGTCATACTGGTCGTAGATGTACATGCAATAAATCCGGATATATTGGGTACTGGCGGCAGCGTCTTGAATTCTGTAACGGTGCCTGTTTAAAGGCCCGCGATGATACTACGACACCGGAATGAGTGCCATGGGTAAACCTTTGAATGCCCTGAATAAACTCACACTTTGTAGGGGCTTGCTTTGATTTCCTGGGTCACATGACCGACAATTCGCCACCAGCCTTGATTCACGGCTGGCAGCCTCCATATTGGAAGGAAGCTCTGACCAGATCCGGAACGCCCCTTAACACACGACTACAACACACGATTACGATTCAGGTCTGCTGAAGGCCTGATCAGGATAACGCTTCTTCATGATAGAGATTACAGAATCAGGACAAACCTACCTCAAGCAATTACTGGATAAACAGGACTGCGAAGGCATTGCCATTCGCGTGTTTGTTCTTGATGGTGGCACGCCCAAGGCAGAAACCTGTATCGCCTTTTGCCGCCCTGGCGAGGAAAAGGAAGACGATGAACTTTTCGAGTACACCGGTTTTAACGCCTACGTGGAAAAGAAGAGCAAGCAGTACCTGGAAGAGGCCGTGGTTGATTTTGCCAAGGACAGCATGGGCGGGCAGCTCACCATTCGCGCGCCCAACTCGCGGATGCCGAAAATCACCGATGACAGTCCCCTGGAAGATCGCATCAATTACATTCTCTACAACGAGATCAATCCCGGCCTTGCCGCCCACGGCGGTTTTATCAGCCTGGAAGAAGTCACGGAAGACTGTGTAGTGATCCTGCGCTTTGGTGGCGGTTGCCAGGGCTGCGGCATGGTGGATGTCACCCTGAAGGAAGGCGTGGAAGCCTCCCTGAAATCCCAGTTACCGCAGATCAAGGAAATCCGTGACGTAACGGATCATTCCTTCGACGAAAACGCTTACTACAAGTAGGCCTGCACTCGAGTGATTGGCATTATCGGGGGAAGTGGTTTCTACAGCCTGTCGGGGGAAACACCGACCCAGTCTGTTGATATCCAGACCCCGTTTGCCGAGCCCCCGGTAACTGTCCACAGGGAATCCCTGGGTGACAACGAGGTCTTGTTTCTCCCACGACATGGAACAGAGCACGGCATTCCTCCCCACAAGGTCAATTACCGTGCCAATCTTTATGCCCTCAAGGAAAGCGGCGCCACTCACATTATTGCGGTTAATGTGGTCGGTGGTATCACGGACCTGATGGCACCGGGTACCCTGGTGATTCCTGACCAGGTCATTGATTACACCTGGGGCCGTGCCCACACCTTCTTTGATGCCCTGGATGCCGTGGAAAACCATATTGATTTCACCTGGCCCTATGATGCCACCCTGCGTGAAACCCTGGTTGCCAGTGTGGCAGCCTCAGAGCTCGCTTGTATCGACAAGGGTGTTTACGGCTGTACCCAGGGACCACGTCTGGAAACGGCAGCCGAAATTCAAAGGCTCAAACGCGATGGCTGCGATATCGTGGGCATGACCGGCATGCCTGAAGCGTCACTGGCGCGGGAATTACAGATACCCTATGCCAGCATTTGCCTGGTGGTGAACTGGGCTGCCGGGCTGGACAGTGATGCGATTTCCTTTGCCCAGATATCCGCTATCCTGGACACTGGTATCAATGACATTCGCCGGGTTCTGCAAAGCGCGGTCAAATAGTCCGGGCAGGGCACCCTATTCAAAAGCAAAGTTCGTGGGCTGGGGTAACTCGTAAGGCCGGATCTGTACCAGCATGCCGAAATCGGGATGATCCAGGTAGTGCAGTTCATTACTGATCATGGGCCGGACCTGGTCCATGTAGCCAATATCGGTGACCGGCAATTCCAGCGTTAATGTCTCATCACCTGTCTTGAACGGTGGGTCTGGCAATTGCCAGTCAGGATTGCCAGCATTGGTAAAGGCAAAGGCGGAAAATGTAGCAAGCCAGAGCCGGGCTTCCACGTCCACGCGGTTAACGTTGAAACTGAAACGCAGGCTGCCTTCCAGTTCATGATGCCTGCCATACTGATCCCCGCCACTGACAAAAATCGCCGTTGCCTGCACCTGGTTCAATACCGGCTGTCGCCAGACGGCATGAAACAGCAGTCGATGATCGGGGGAGCGTTCTATATCCCGGTTGTATTCGGAAAACTCCGCTTCATCACTGCCCAGTGCGATATAGGGATCACGGGAGAAATCAGTCAGCCTGAAATCACTTTCACCCGGGGCCGTCTCTGGTCCGATCAACACGGTTTCAGCCGGTGTTTGTGGTTGCAGTGCCGGGGACTGGAAGACCGGCAGGGGATTGTCCGGGGCAAAATCCACCATGAAACTGCTCACAGCGGGTTCAAGCAAAAGTATGAGTTCCGGGTAACTCAGGTCAATATGGCCGGTAATGACCTGTTCGTTACTGCTGCCGCCATTTTCATGACTGAAGATGCTGACTTCCAGTTCATACCAGCGATTGCCGTCATAACTGAATCCCTGGGCCAGCACAGCCTGGTTTGCCAGGCAGGCAAATAAAACAGGAATGAGCAGGTATGGCAGGCGTTTCATGGTCTCAGGCTACCTGAAGCGATTCAGGAGTTAAAGCAGCCAGCATGTCGCGGGTGAAGGCTATGCGGTCACGGGCTTCTGACAGCTCGTGGCGAAACTTCAACTCTGTTGCGCCTGCCAGGGAGAAAACGGCAGGTTTGTCCTGGACCAGTTTGACGACGGCGTAGGGATCGACAGTAGTGTCCGTATTGAATATGACCTTGCCAAAACGGGCGTTGGCTTCCACCTTGCTGATCCCCAGCGAGTCGGCAACCAGTTTCAAATGCGTGACTTCAAACAGCAGCTTGGTGGGTTCTGGTAACAGGCCAAAACGGTCAATCATTTCCACTTTCAGGTTATCGAGTTCCCGGGTACTGCCGGCGTTGGCGATACGCTTGTACATCATGAGTCGCGTATGCACATCCGGCAGGTAATCTTCAGTAATCAGGGCCGGGATATGCAGGTTGATTTCCGTGCCGGTATGGATCGGCCGGTTAAGGTCCGGGTGCTTGCCTTGTTTCATCAGCTTGACCGTGTGATCCAGCATTTCGCTGTACAGGGAAAAACCGATAGTCTGGATATGCCCGCTTTGTTCGTCGCCCAGCAGTTCACCGGCACCGCGAATTTCCAGATCATGACTTGCCAGTACAAACCCGGCACCTAGGGTGTCGGCACTGCCGATGGCATCAATACGCTTGAGGGCGTCCGCACTCATGGCTTTCGGATTCGGTGTTAACAGGTAGGCGTAAGCCTGGTGATGGGACCGGCCAACACGGCCGCGCAACTGGTGCAGCTGTGCCAGCCCGAATTTGTCTGCACGTTCCACAATGATGGTGTTAGCAGTGGGAATGTCTATCCCTGTTTCAATGATGGTTGAGCAAACCAGCACGTTGTAGCGGCGATGGTAAAAATCGGACATGACTTTTTCCAGGCGGCTTTCACGTAATTGGCCATGCCCCACACAGACCTTGGCTTCGGGAATCAGCTGGCGAATTTCATCGGCGGCATTCTCGATGGTCTTGACTTCGTTGTGCAGGTAAAAGACCTGCCCACCGCGCAGCAATTCACGCTGGATGGCCTCCTTGATCAGTCCGGGTGTCGACTGCCTGACGAAGGTCTTGATGGATAACCGGCGTGCCGGTGGCGTGGCAATGATGGACAAATCACGAATACCGGACATGGCCATGTTCAGTGTGCGGGGGATCGGCGTTGCCGTCAGCGTAAGGATGTCGACATTGGCACGCAGGGCCTTGAGACGTTCTTTCTGGCGTACACCAAAGCGGTGTTCCTCGTCGATAATCAGCAGTCCCAGGTTTTTGTATTTGACATCGCTTTGCAGCAGTTTGTGCGTACCGATGACGATATCCACTTTGCCATTGGCCAGGTCAGCCATATTGCTGGTGTGCTGTTTGCTGGAGACAAAGCGGGACATCAGCGCGATATTGACAGGCCAATCGGCAAAACGGTCCTTGAAATTGTCATAATGCTGCTGGGCTAACAGGGTCGTCGGCACCAGAATGGCCACCTGGGTATTATTGTTGATAGCAATAAAGGCAGCGCGCAGGGCCACCTCGGTTTTACCAAAACCGACATCGCCGCATACCAGCCTGTCCATGGCTTTCTCCTGCTGCAGGTCGGCGAGTACGGCCTTGATGGTCTCTTCCTGGTCTTCTGTTTCCTCGAAGGGGAAGTCATTGGTGAACAGGCGGTAGTCATCAACGGGCAGGTTAAACTTTTTGCCTTTCTGGGCTTCCCTGCGGGCATAGACGTCCAGCAGTTCGGCAGCGACGTCGATGACTTTTTCGGCGGCCTTGTGCTTGGCTTTCTCCCACTGGTCACTGCCCAGTTTGCTCAGGGGCGCATGATCTGCATCGGCACCACTGTAACGATTGATCAGGTGCAGGGAGGAGACAGGCACATACAGCTTGGCGCTGTCAGCATATTCCAGGATAAGGAATTCAGTGAGCTGTCCTTCCACTTCGAAGGTTTCCAGCCCCTTGTAGCGGCCAATACCGTGGTCAATGTGAACCACGGGAGCATCCCGGTGCAGTTCGGTGAGACTCTTGATAATGAAGTCGGCATTGTCTGTAAATTTGCCACGACGCCGGGGCTGGCTGACGTGATCGGCAAACAGCTGGCTCTCGGTGACCAGGGCCAGGTCGGGTGTCTCCAGCCAGATTCCGGATTCCAGTGGGGCCACCGTGATCCCCAGCGGTGGACGCAACTGCTCAAATTCCTGCCAGTTTTGTACGGGCTTCAGTTTCATGCCGGTACTGCCGAGCAGTTCCAGCAGGGCTTCGCGACGGCCCGGTGAATCTGCGCAAAACAGCACGGGCGTGTTGTCCAGCCCGGCTACAAATTCCTCCACTTTCTGCAGGGGCCGATCCCGTTTGTGTTCCACGTCCAGTTCCGGCATGCCCCGGGTTGGCAGGGTGGCATGACCGCTTTTTCCGGTTGCTGCCTGCAGGTTGAGTTGCGGGTAGGTATTGATGGCAGCAAACAGTTCCTCGGTAGCCTGGAACAGCTCTGCCGGTGGCAGCAGGGGACGTTCCGGATCAACGCGGCGATCTTCATAGCGCAGGCGGATATCATGCCAGAACAGGTCGGCCGCCTCTGCCACTTCCCCGACAGTAAAAAAGGTCGTGTCCTGTGGCAGGTAGTCAAACAGTGTTGCGAGCTGCTCGAAAAACAGAGGCAGGTAATATTCGATACCGGCCACCGCATTACCACGGGAAATATCGTCATATAGGGGACACTTGCGGACATCAATATCAAAGCGTTCCCGGAAATTCTGCCTGAAAGTCGTGATGCCTTTCTCTGTCAGGGGGAATTCCTTGCCCGGCAACAGGTCGATAGCTGTGATGGTGTCCTTTGAGAGCTGGGTTTCGGCATCAAAGTGACGCAGGCTTTCAATCTCGTCATCAAACAGTTCTATGCGTACCGGGGCCAGACCGCCCATGGGAAAGATGTCCATGATGGAACCGCGTACGGCGAATTCGCCATGTTCGTAGACAGATTCCACGCAAAGGTAACCGGCAGCTTCCAGTTCCCTGCGCATACCGGCCAGGTCCAGTTGCTGTCCCACCTGAAGGCTCAGGCTCATGCCCTTGATATAGGAGGCCGGTACCAGCCTGTGCAGCAGGGTGCTCACGGGAATCACTAGGATCGCCTTGTTGGCAGCAGGCAGTTCTGACAGGGTGGTCAGGCGCCGGGAGATAATGTCCTGGTGTGGGGAGAAGTTGTCATAAGGCAGTATCTCCCAGTCGGGAAACTCCAGCAGGCTCACGCCTTCGGCATTGAAAAAGGCCGCCTCGGCCTGCAGGCGCTCTGCCTGCTGGCTGTTTTCAGTGACCACGACACTCAGTCCACCATGCTGGGCGGTATAGTGCGTAATCACCATACTGGTGCCGGCGCCGGAAACACCGTCCCAACGCTGTTTTTCCCCGGCACCTTCAATGCGGGGCAATGACTTGAGTTGTAACTGGTTCATCGCTTGATAAGCTGGCAGGGGAGGAGTTACTGCTGCGTTATTCCTGTTGTTAATTAAAGA
>CAZROW010000002.1:0-21071 GCA_964601805.1 uncultured Enterobacteriaceae bacterium | reverse complement strand
GATAAGCTGGCAGGGGAGGAGTTACTGCTGCGTTATTCCTGTTGTTAATTAAAGAATTGATTAAAGAGTTGATTAAAGAGTTGTTTAAGTTTTGCCCAAGCCCCGTCAACGGGTGTGCTCAATAGAGGGTGAAATCCGGGCCTGATAATGGACTTCTCATGTACATCCTTGGATAATACGCGCCTTCTTTTTAACCCCGAAATCTGAAACCAATATTACAGGAATTTATCTAGTGGAACGACCGAATGTAGACGACTATTTTGGCGACTGGAAGGCCAGGGAAGCGCTAGCCCAGGAAATGCTGCCCCTGATGGGAAAACTGGAAAATGAAAAGGGTGTCCAGATATTTCTGTACGGCAGAACCCTGAACAATCGTTCAGTGGCCAATATCATGAAGTCACATCGCCGTGTACGCGAAGTCGCCAGGAACGAATTGTCCGAATTCGAAAGCAACCCGGTGCTCAAGTCGATTGCCAAGCTGGACCTGTGCCCGTGCCAGATTGACCTGGGCAAACTGACTGTCCAGTACATGGAAGCCCTGGAAGAAGACGAGAACGTGGACCTTGATGCCCTGGTGGCCAGGGAACTGTCTCACCTGGTCGGCGTCCAGCATAAGCCCATTGAAAAGCCCACCGATATCATTCTCTACGGTTTTGGCCGAATCGGTCGCCTGGTGACACGCCTGCTGCTGGAACAGACCGGCAATCGCCAGGTCATGCGCCTGCGGGCCATCGTTGTGCGTAAAGCCGGTGCGGGTGACCTGGAAAAACGTGTCAACCTGCTCAGGAATGATTCCGTGCATGGTTCCTTTTCGGGAACGGTTCGTATTGAGGAAGACAACAATCGCATTATCGCCAATGGCAACGTGATCGAGATCATCTACGCGGACAGCCCTGACAGCATCGATTACACCCAGTACGGCATTGAAGATGCCCTGGTGATTGATAACACCGGTATCTGGCGTGACGAGGCAGGCCTGGGCCAGCACCTGAAATCCAAGGGCGTCAGCAAGGTTATGCTGACGGCACCTGGCAAGGGCGACCTGAAAAATATCGTCATGGGGATCAACCACGAGTCGATCACCCCTGAAGACAAGATTATTTCAGCGGCCTCCTGTACCACCAATGCCATTGCCCCGGTGCTGAAACTGATCAATGACAAGTACGGCATCGTGCACGGGCACGTGGAAACGGTGCATGCCTACACCAACGACCAGAACCTGATCGACAACTACCACAAGGCCGATCGTCGTGGCCGCAGTGCCCCCATGAACATGGTGCTTACTGAAACCGGTGCGGCCAAGGCCGTCTCCAAGGCGGTACCGGAGCTGGAAGGCAAGCTGACGGGTAACGCTGTACGCGTACCGGTCCCCAATGTCTCCATCGCCATCATCAACCTGACATTGTTGACCTCTTCCAGCAAGGAAGAGATCAACGAGTACCTCAGGGAGATTGCGCTGCATTCCCCGCTGCAGAACCAGATCGGTTACACCGAATCCCCGGATGCGGTTTCTACCGACTTTATCGGTTCCCGCGAGGCCTGTACCGTGGATGCCAAGGCGACCATCGTGAATGGCAAGAACATGATTCTCTATCTCTGGTATGACAACGAGTATGGCTACAGCGCGCAGGTGGTCAGAATGGTCAACATGATGGCAGGGGTCAAATACCTGTCCTACCCGGAAGATGAATCCATGGTCAACTAGCATGACCAGTAGCGGCAGCAATCAGTCATGGCTGCTGCCGCTTCTGACCCTGGTCGTCCTGTTGTCAGCGCTTGCAGCGCTGGCCCTGTTTCACCCATCCCTGACTAACCCGCAAGAACTGGCATCCAGCAACGAGAATGCCTTGCTGGAATTATCCGGCGCCACCATGGGCACCCGCTACCGGATCTTGCTGCCCACCCGCCTGGTCGAAGCGGCCAGCCGCGACTCTCTGAAAACAGTTATCACCGACAGGCTTGCCTACCTGGACAGGCAGCTCATGTCGACTTACACCCCGGACTCCCAGTTATCCCAACTGAACAGGCAACCGGCGGGAGAACCCATGCTGGTTGCCACAGAACTGATGACAGTCCTCACAGCAGCGAAAAAGGTTTACCAGCAGTCGCAGGGGGCCTTTGATATCACCGTCAAACCCCTGGTGGACTTGTGGGGATTTGGGCCAGCCGGAACCCGGCAGGATATTCCCGCTGAACCGGATATCCGGCAAGCCCTGGGGGAACTGGGCATGGACCGATTGGAAATGGATGCCACGAACAGCACCGTGATGCGCTCAGCCGGGATCACGCTGGATTTGTCGGCTATTGCCAAGGGCTATGCCGTGGATACCCTTGCCGGTTTGCTGCAGGCCCGGGGACTGAATGATTTTCTCGTGGAAATCGGGGGAGAAGTGAAGATCCACGGCACCAGGCCGGACGGCGAGTCCTGGCAAGTCGGCATTGAGAGTCCCGTGCCGGGGCAATCGCGCCTGTTCCAGTCCCTGAACACCAATGCTGCCGAACTGGCGATTGCCGCTTCCGGTAATTACCGGAATTACTTCATGCACGAGGGGAAGCGATATTCCCATACCATTGATCCACGCAGCGGCTGGCCTGTCAGTCACGACCTGGCATCGGTCACGGTCATTGCCGGATCAGCCATGGACGCCGACGCCTGGGCCACGGCATTGTCTGTACTTGGTGTTGAGGCAGGCATGAAGCTGGCAAATGAATTACAATTGGCAGCCTATTTCATCGTTGATGGCGCGAGCGGTTACAGCGCACTTCATACCGACGCATTCAACCGATACCTTTAAACCATTCAGGAACATTGCCTGCGGACTTTATATGGCTAAAGCGACAACCAGCAAGACACACGAAAAAAAGGCCAAACAGAAAGCCAAACCAGGGGCCAAAAGCAAGGCCAAGCAAAAAGCAAAAATGAAATACGACCTGCTCGTCATCGGTAGTGGTCCCGCGGGAGAAGCCGCGGCCATGAATGCCGCCAAGGCCGGCAAGAAGGCGGCCATTGTCTGCGACAAGCCGAATCCCGGCGGCAACTGCACTTTCCTGGGCACCATACCTTCCAAGGCCATCCGTTTTTCCGTCAAGCAGGTACTGCAATTCAATAACAACCCGCTGCTGCGTGAACTCGGTGGCATGAAAAAGCTGACGTTCCAGCAGGCGCTGACCCAGGCCGAACGAGTCATGGACGAGCAGGGCAAGTCGCGCAACGATGCCTACGAGCGCAACAATGTCCCGATACACAAGGGAATGGCTGAGTTTGTCGATGGCAACCGGGTGCAGGTCACTGAAGGCAAGACCAAGACCCTGCTGGAAGCTGACAATTTCATTATCGCCACCGGCTCCCGTCCTTACCGGCCTGACGAGGTGAACTTTGACCATCCGCTGGTCTTTAACAGCGACACGATCCTGCAGCTGAAACACTCTCCACGCAAGGTCACCATTATTGGAGCTGGTGTCATCGGCTGTGAATATGCCTCGATTTTTGCCGGCATGAAGATGAAGGTGGAGATGATCAACCCGGCAAGCTCCCTGTTATCCTACCTGGATACCGAGATTACCGATGCCCTGAGCTACCACCTGCAGAACATGGGCGTGCGTTGCCGCCACCAGGAACATTTCAGCAAGCTGGAATATCACAAGGATCATGTGATCACCTACCTGGAGTCCGGCAAGAAGATCAAGAGTGACATCCTGTTGTGGGCCAATGGCAGGACCGGCAATACCGACAGGCTCAACCTGGGCGCGGTAGGGCTGGAAGCTGACAGCCGTGGTCGTCTCCAGGTCAACAAGCGATACCAGACAGCGGTAGAGAATATCTATGCCGCCGGTGATGTTATTGGTTGGCCGTCACTGGCCAGTGCGGCCCATGACCAGGGCAGGGCGGCGTCCAATGCCATACTGAACCCGGACGAGTTACATTACGTCAATGACGTGGCCACGGGCATCTATACCATTCCCGAAATCAGTACCGTGGGCTATACCGAGCATGAGCTGACAGAAAAGAAGGTACCCTACGAAGTGGGCAAGGCCTTTTTCCGCAATATAGCCCGCGCCCAGATCACTGGTGACCAGGTGGGTATGCTCAAGATCATTTTCCATTTTGAAACCCTGGAAATTCTGGGTATCCACTGTTTCGGTGACCAGGCCTCGGAAATTGTGCATATTGGCCAGGCCATCATGAACCAGCGCGGCAAGGCCAACACCCTGAAGTATTTCATCAATACCACCTTCAATTACCCGACCATGGCAGAGGCCTACAAGGTGGCAGCGCTCAATGGCATAAACAGGCTGTTCTGAAATATGAACAATCCCGGAATGCCAGAGCCGGAACCGGGCTCAAGCCCTTGATTTAAGCGGGTGTTTGCGGAAAAAATACTTGAACGACTATGGCTAAAAGTGTAAATTGGCACCCCGCTTGAAGCAGTGAAATTTTTCCCTTTTTGGCAGTCAAAAAAAAGATTTTCCTGCCCTCAAAAGTGCATGTGTTCTGACATGCGAATACATACTGAAAAGAATTGCACAGGACGGTTCAGGCTGTTTCGGCCTGCAACGGATTAAACGCAATCGTTTCGACAAATGACTGACATAGCCGGATTTGACCGGCATAATGATTTGTCAAAAGCGTTTCTGTCACGGTCCTGGTACAGGCAAGATTGTGCAAGGTAATAAAGAGGGTCGGGCAGTGATAAACGGGTGTAAATTGGGCAGTAACAGCAGACAAGGTTGGCAACTTTGAATATCGATCTCTTTCCCCTGATTCTTTACGGCGCCATCGTCGTCACCGCTATCATAGGCCTGCTGGTTGCCTCCGCATTCCTTGGCCAGAAGCGCACTGACCATGCTACCCATGACGTCTATGAGTCAGGTGTTGTCCCCACCGGTTCTCCCAATATCAAGATTTCCGTGCCGTTCTACCTGACGGCCATCCTGTTCATTATTTTCGACCTGGAAGCCGTTTTCCTGTTTGCCTGGGCCATCTCCATCCGTGAAGCAGGCTGGGTGGGCTTTATCGAGGTATTTATCTTCATTTCCATCCTGATTGCAGGCCTTGTTTACCTGTGGCGCAGCGGTGCCCTGGAGTGGCGGACCCAGCGCCAGCAACACGACCTTGAGATCATGAAAGGTCCCGGTGGCGTGGTGAATATCAAGAATGGCCGAAAAATAGTTGCTGAAGAAAAGTCAGAATCAGACCACGCCCATGGGGGGCACCACTAATGAGTTGGGAACTGGTACGTCCTGAAGAAGTCTCCGATCCGCGTCCGGGTATGGGACAGTTCGATGACTACATTCGTAAAAATGTCATCATGACCACCCTGGAAGACATGCTGGCCTGGAGCCGCAAGAATTCTCTGTGGCCATACAACTTCGGTTTGTCCTGCTGTTACGTGGAGGCTGCTACAGCCATTTCCAATCGCCATGACATTTCCCGTTTCGGTGCTGAAGTATTTCGTGCCACGCCGCGCCAGGCAGACATGATTATCATCGCCGGCACCGTCTTCAGGAAGGTGGCCCCGGTAGTCCAGCGTCTGTATGAACAGATGATGGAACCGCGCTGGGTAATCTGCATGGGTTCCTGCGCCAATTCCGGCGGTATGTACGATATCTACTCCGTGGTCCAGGGCGTGGACAAGTTCCTGCCCGTGGATGTGTATGTCTCCGGTTGCCCGCCGCGCCCGGAAGCCCTGCTGCAGGGGCTGAACCTGCTCCAGGACTCCATTGGCAAAAAGCGTCGACCGGTAAGCTGGGTAGTGAGCGACCAGGGTATTTACGAACGCGAGAAAGTGGAAATACAGCGTGAAAAACGCCTGAAAGACCGCATCAGCGCCACCGAACTGGTGAGCCCTGAGGAAGTTGGTCCCAGTTACTGGGATGTGGCTTCCGGCAAGAAAAGCCCGCGGGACCAGGGTTAGGACTTTGCTGTCATAGCCCTTAAAAGCACTGGATTAATAGATTAACTAAGCCGTCAAAGACTTCAGAGAAACGACTTGAGTACTGTAAGCGAACAAGCAGCACAGGAAGCACAGGCCCCGTTGCCCCCTGTTATCGAGGCTCTCTACCGCAAGTTCGGTGAGTCCACTTTCGTGCGGCAGCATACTGCCGAAGGGATGCCGACCGTGTGGGTACCACGCAGCCAGCTCCTGGAGATTCTGCGCTACCTGCGCGATGACTACCGTCCCCGCTTTGAAATGTTGCTCGATGTCACGGCCATTGATGAGCGTGTACGCGTCAATCGCCAGGGACAGCCCGACAGTGACTTTACCGTCGTTTACCACCTGATCTCGTATTCCGGTAATTGCGATATCCGCATCAAGGTTGCCCTGGCCGAAGACGACCAGAATATTCCTACCGTCATTTCCCTGTGGCCTGCTGCCAACTGGCATGAGCGGGAAATGTGGGACATGTTTGGCATCAATGTCGAAGGCCATCCCAACCAGACGCGAATCTATACGCCGCCGACCTGGGTAGGGCATCCTCTGCGCAAGGACCATCCGGCCCGCGCGACGGAAATGGACCGTTACGAGATGAGTGACGTGATCCAGGATAGGGAACAGGAGGCCATGCGCTTCAACCCGGAAGAGTGGGGCATGACCCGTCACTCCGATACGTCCGAGTACATGTTCCTGAACTTTGGCCCCAACCATCCGGCTGCCCACGGTATCATCCGTTTTGCCCTGCAGCTTGACGGTGAGTACGTTATCAACTGCGTACCCGATGTGGGTTATCACCATCGCGGTGCCGAGAAGATGGGCGAGCGCCAGAGCTGGCATACCTATATTCCCTATACCGACCGCATCGACTATCTCGGTGGTGTCATGAACAACCTGCCGTATGTCATGGCGGTTGAAAAGATGGCCGGCATCACAGTGCCTGACCGCGTGCAGACTATCCGTGTCATGCTGGCAGAGTTCTTCCGTATCTGTAGCCACTTGCTGTTCTACGGCACCTGGGCTGTTGACCTGGGCCAGTTGTCACCACTGTTCTACTGTTTCGAGGACCGCGAGAAAGCGTTCAACATCATCGAATCCATCACCGGTGGGCGTATGCACCCCAGCTGGTTCCGTATCGGTGGTGTCGCCCAGGATCTGCCCCATGGCTGGGACAAGCTGATTCGTGAATTCGTTGAGTATTTCCCCAAACGTCTGGCTGAATACGACAAGATGATCATGGCCAACACCACGATCCGCCAGCGTACCCGTGGTGTGGGTGTGATGAATACCCAGGATGCCTTTGACTGGGGCATGACAGGTCCCGCCCTGCGAGCAACCGGCCTGGAATGGGACTACCGCAAGAATCGCCCCTACAGTGGTTACGAAAATTTTGAATTTGATGTGCCCATTGCCGTCAATGGCGACTGTTACGACCGTGCCGCGGTACGTGTCGAGGAAATGCGCCAGAGCTGTCGCATTATTAAGCAGTGCGTGGAAAACATGCCTTCAGGCCCTTACAAGTCTGATCATCCGTTAGCCACACCGCCTATCAAGGAAAAGAGCAAGCTGGATATCGAGACCCTGATTGACCATTTCCTGAGCGTAAGCTGGGGACCAATCATGGATCCAACAGAGGTTTCCACCACCATCGAAGCCACCAAGGGCCTGAACATGTACTACCTGATCAATGACGGTGGCAGCGGCTCCTACAGAACAAGAATACGTACACCTTCCTTTATCCATATCCAGGCCATTCCGTTCCTGTCCCGTGGCCTGATGCTTGCCGACTTCACGGCAGTGGTTGCGACCACTGACTTTGTGATGGCGGACGTGGATAAGTAAGAGGCGAGAGGCAAGAGGAAAGAGACAAGAGGCAAGGCGGTACTGCTTCAGAGTTGCGAGAATATGAACAACATCATTGCATCAACAGCCATCAAGGCGCGTCAGCTGACGGAAGAGGAGATTCATGAGATTGAACATGAAAAGACTCACTATCCGTACACCCAGGCGGTAGGCCTGGAAGCACTGAAAATCGTGCAGAAACACCAGGGCTGGGTATCAGACGAAAGCCTGCTGGCCGTGTCCGAATACCTGGATATTCCGCCGGATGAACTGGAGGGGGTGGCAACCTTCTTCAACATGATTTTCCGTCGCCCGGTTGGCAAGCATGTGATCCTGCTGTGCGACAGTGTCGCCTGCTGGATGCTGGGCTGTGATGACCTGCAGGGACATATTACGAAAACACTGGGTATCAATTACGGCGAGACCACCAAGGACAACCTGTTCACCCTGATTCCCGTACCGTGTCTGGGTGCCTGTGACAAGGCGCCGGTCATGATGATCGACCGTGAGACCTACACCAATCTCACCACGAAAAAGATAGACCAGATTATTGCCCATTACCGTGACGGCAATCCTGTCGAGCTGGATAGTTAATTAATAGCTAATAGAAAACATGGCCACTGATAAACCATTAACAAAGAATATCGAAGAAGGCAGGGCGCCCTTTGACTTCAAGCAGTACGAAGCTGCCGGGGGTTATGAGAGCGTGCGCAAGGCCGTGGAGATGGAACCCAAGGACGTCGTTGAACTGGTCAAGGAGGCCGGTCTCGGTGGACGTGGCGGTGCCGGTTTTAACACGGGCCTGAAATGGAGCTTCGTGCCGCCACCCGATGGTGGACCACGTTATCTCGTCATCAACGGTGACGAAATGGAGCCGGGCACCTTCAAGGATCGCCTGCTCATAGAACATGACCCGCACCTGCTGATCGAAGGCATGATCACCACGTGCTGGGCTCTGCAGGCTACCACCGGCTATATCTTCCTGCGCGGTGAATACGTCGAATGCGAAGAGCGTCTGCTGAAAGCCATTGATGAGGCCTACGAGGCCGGCATGCTGGGCAAGAATATTCTCGGCAAGGGCTTTGACCTGGATATCTACCTGCACACCAGTGCCGGGCGTTATATCTGTGGTGAGGAAACTGCCCTGATCAATGCCCTGGAAGGCAAGCGCGCCAACCCGCGTGCCAAGCCACCGTTTCCCCAGGTCAGCGGCCTGTGGGGACGCCCGACAGTGGTGAACAACGTGGAAACCATCTGCAATATTCCTGGCATCGTGGCCAACGGTGTTGAGTGGTACCAGGCCCTGGGCAAGGGTGACTTTGTTGGTACACGAATTTCCGGTGTCAGCGGTCGCGTCAAGAACCCGGGCTGCTGGGAAGTCCCGGTAGGCATTACTTTCCGCGAGTTGCTCGAGGACTATGCCGGTGGCATGCAGGATGGTTACGAGCTGAAAGGCTTTTTGCCTGGCGGCGGATCAACCGATTTCCTGTTACCTGAACACCTGGACCTGCCGATGGATCCCGGCGCCGTGCAGAAAGCCGGCAGCCGCCTGGGGACCTCGCTGATCATGGTCCTGGACAACAAGACATGCCCGGTTGGCTGCGTGCGCAACCTGATCAAGTTCTTTGCCCATGAAAGCTGTGGCTGGTGTACACCTTGCCGCGACGGCCTGCCCTGGGTAGAGCATATTCTCAACAAGATGGAAGAGGGCACGGCGAGCATGAAAGATATCGCCATCCTTCAGGAAATGACGACGTACATGGGACCAGGCAACACCTTCTGTGCCCTGGCACCTGGTGCAGCCGAGCCGCTGCAGAGTGCGCTGAAACACTACATGCCGGAATTCGAGTCACACGTGGCCCATGGCTGTAGCTATAATAAACATTAAGTATCGGTTGTAAGTGTCTGATAAATTGATATTTATCGAGGTTTTAAAGTGGTAAAGATTACCGTTGATGGCAAAGTCCTTGAAGTGGACGAAAACAACAACCTGCTGGAGGAAGTACTCTCCCAGGGTGAAGATTTGCCATATTTCTGCTGGCACCCGAGCATGGGCTCGGTGGGTTCCTGTCGCCAGTGTGCGGTCATCGAATACGCCAACGACGAGGACGAACGCGGCCGCCTGAACATGGCCTGCATGACAGCCCCGCGTGAAGGCGCGCGCTACTCCATTGAGAAAGCCGCACAATTCCGTGCCCAGGCCATCGAAAGTATCATGATCAATCACCCGCATGACTGTCCGGTCTGCGAAGAGGGTGGAGAGTGTCACCTGCAGGACATGACTGTCATGTCCGGCCACAATTACCGCCGTTACGATGGCAAGAAAAAGACCCATACCAACCAGTACCTGGGTCCTTTCATCGGCCACGAAATGAATCGCTGCATTACCTGTTATCGCTGCGTGCGTTTCTACAAGGATTATGCCGGCGGTACCGATTTCGGACCCCAGGCGTCCCACGACAACACCTATTTTGGCCGCTGGCAGGAAGGCCCGCTGGAAAGTGAATTCAGTGGCAACCTGGCCGAAGTCTGCCCGACGGGCGTATTTACCGACAAACCCTTTGCCAAGCATTACGTGCGCAAGTGGGACCTGCAGACTGCACCGTCCATCTGTGCCGGTTGCAGCGTGGGTTGTAATACCAATCCGGGTGAACGCTACGGCACGCTGCGCCGCGTGGTGAACCGCTTTAACGACGAAGTAAATGGCTATTTCCTGTGTGACCGTGGCCGCTTCGGTACCGGTTACGTCAACAGCGATGATCGTATTACTGTCAGCATGACCCGTACTGCCCATGACGCCAACCCGGTGCTGGCCAGCACGGAAGAGGCACGCGCCAGGCTCGCCGCCATGAACGGCGCCATTGGTATCGGCTCACCGCGTGCGTCCATGGAAGCCAACTTTGCCCTGCGCGAAAAGGTGGGTGCCGACAACTTCTATGCCGGGGTCTCCTCAACCGACCTGGGCATGCTCAAGCAGGTGCTGGACATCTACGCCTCCCGCCCGGTCAATGTGGCCAATATCAAGGACATTGAAGATTCCGATGCCGTTGTTATTCTCGGCGAGGATGTCACCAACACCGCGGCCCGTATTGCCCTGGCCCTGCGCCAGTCAGTCAGGAACCTGGGCAAGCAGATGGCCCGCGACATGAAATTCCCGGACTGGCAGGATGCTGCCATTCGCCAGCTGGCCATGGATCGCAAGAGCCCGCTGTTTATCCTCAGCCCACACGCCACACGCCTGGATGATATTGCCGCCAATGTTCATATCAGTTCTGCCGAGGCGAGCGCCAGGATCGGCTTTGCTATCGCCACGGCGATTGATGGCAATGCACCCGGTGTCACCGGACTGAGTGAAGAAGAGCAGCAGCTCGTTGTCACCATTGCCGATGCCCTGAAGAACGCCAAGCAGCCATTGATTGTGAGCGGTACCGGTAGCTTCTCCCCGGCACTGCTTGATGCGGCTGCCAATATTGCCACGGCCCTGTCTTCCGATGAGAAGAAAGCCAACCTCGCCCTGGTGGTTCCTGAAGTGAACAGCCTGGGCCTGGCCATGTTGATGGATGGCAATGACAAGGCGCTGGACCAGGCCATGAGCAGTGGCGCAAAATCCGCCATCATCCTGGAAAATGATTTGTATGGCCGTGCAGCCAGTGCAGAGGTGGATGCCTTCCTCAACGGCATCGATGACCTGGCCGTGCTGGACAGCATGAAAACCCGGACCGGCGAGCAGGCCAACCTGGTCCTGGCATCCGGCACATTTGCAGAAACCTCCGGCACCTACATCAATTACGAAACCCGGGCGCAGCATTTCTATTCCGTATTCAAGCCGGCTGAGCCCATTCGCTCCAGCGTGTTCTGGCTGTCTGACCAGAAACTGGCCGAAGTAACACAGGCCTGCGCCGACAGTATTGCCAATGGCGCCGGCATGGCAACCCTGACTCCAGGTGAAGGCTTCAACGTGGCTGGCATGAAAGTGCCGCGCCAGCAGCATCGTTACAGTGGTCGTACGGCCATGCGCGCCAACATCGATGTGCATGAACCGAAACAGGAGCAGGACGAGGAGGGCATCATGACCTATTCTATGGAAGGGGTGCCGGCGACAAAAGATTCAACAGTATTCAATACCGCCTGGGCTGGCGGCTGGAACTCGAACCAGAGTGTTTTCAAATTCCAGAGCCATACCGGCGAAGCCCTGAAACAGGCCGGCCATGGTCATTGCCTAGTGACCTGCAACAGCAGCGAGAAAACCTACAGCCAGCCAGCATCTGCTGAAAGCGTGGCAGGGGATTACACCGTCTTTCCGCTGTACCACCTGTTTGGCAGCGAAGAGCTGACCGCGAAAACACCGGCCATCCAGGAAAAAGCCACCGGTGCCTACGTGGCCCTGAATGAAGCCGATGCCGCCAAGCTCGGCCTGAAAGCCAGTGACGGTGTCAGTGTCGAACATAATGGCTCGGTGCCTTACGTGATTCGCAGTTCGGTCAAACCCGGCACCGTCGGTGTCCCGGTCGGGCTGAACGGCCTGAATTTCCGCAACCTGCCTGCCGGCATTGCCCTGGAAAAAGCCGCTGACTGGACATCCCCGGGTGACTGGAAGGCCGCCAATATTATTGTCAGTGACAAGCAACCTGCCGGGGAGGATGCCTGATGTTCAGTTTTGAAGTCGGTTCGCTTCTGAATATTGCCCTGATCCTTGGCTGGGTACTGGCCTTTGCCGCTCTGCTGATCTGGATGGAACGTCGCCTGCTGGGATTCTTCAATGACCGCTTGGGCCCGAACCGGGTAGGGCCGTTCGGCATCCTGCAATCTGTTGCAGACGTCATCAAGCTGATTACCAAGGAAGACTGGGTACCACCGTTTGCTGACAAGCTGACCTTCATCGTTGCCCCGATCATTATTCCGGTGGTGATGCTGCTCAGTTTTGCCATGATCCCGTTTGCCCCGAATGTCGGCATTATCGACATGAATATCGGCATCCTGTTCGTCATGGCCATGGCTGGCCTGGCGTCCTATTCGGCCATGCTTGGTGGCCTGGCCTCCAACAACAAGTTTTCATTACTCGGTGGCCTGCGCGCTGCCGGCCAGATGATTTCCTATGAAGTGTTCATGGGTATCTCGCTGCTGGGCGTGGTCATCCTGTCTGACAGTTTCTCGCTCAGGGCTATTGTCGAGACCCAGGAAGACGGCTGGTACGTGTTTCCGCAGTTCATCGGTTTCATCGTCTTCATGGTCGCTGCACTGGCCGAGTCCCATCGCTGGCCTTTTGACTTGCCTGAAGGTGAGGCTGAAATTATCTCCGGTTTCAACACCGAGTATTCCGGCATGAAGTTCGGTTTGTTCTTCGTGGGTGAATACATTGGCATGTTGTTGATGGCCTGCCTGATTCCGGTTCTTTTCTTTGGCGGCTGGCATGCGCCGTTTGGCTGGGAAATCGGCAACGAGATTTTCTCCGGCGTGTTCTGGATGTTTGCCAAGGTCATGGCCTTTGTTGTGTTTTTTGTCCTGGTCCGTGCGGCGCTGGCGCGCCCGCGTTATGACCAGTTAATGAATTACGGCTGGCTCGTCATGCTGCCGTTGTCACTACTGAATCTGCTGATTACCGGCGCTATTGTGCTGACGCAGGGGAGTTAAGAATGCTGAAAGGAATTGTGCATCAGCTAAACATTATCTGGTCACAGATCGTTTCACTGTGGCTGGTGTTTTTGCACCTGTTCCACAAGGCGGATACGGTTGAGTATCCCGATGTCAAACCACACACTTTCCCGCGCTGGCGTGGACGCATCATCTTGACCCGGGATCCGGACGGGGAAGAGCGCTGTGTGGCCTGCAACCTGTGCGCGGTTGCCTGTCCGGTTGATTGTATCGCCCTGCAGAAAACCGAGGATGAAAACGGCCGTTGGTACCCTGAATTTTTCCGTATCAACTTCTCCCGTTGCATCATGTGTGGTTTCTGCGAGGAAGCCTGCCCGACCCACGCCATCCAGTTAACTCCCGACTTTGAAATGGCTGAATACGTGCGCCAGGACATGGTCTGGGAAAAAGAACATATGCTGATCAACGGCACCGGCAAGTACCACGACTACAATTTCTACAAGGTGGCCGGTAAAGCCATTGGCGGCAAGGACAAGGGTGAGGCGCGCAACGAATTGCCGCCAACTGACCGCAGGAGTTTGCTGCCATGAGTGTCATGTTCTACGGCTCAGCCATTATTGCCATCCTGGCCACACTGATGGTCATCACGCGCACTAACGTCGTGCATGCGCTGCTGTATTTCATTGTTTCCCTGCTGGCCATCGCCGTGATTTTCTACACCCTGGGCGCCCCCTTTGCCGCGGCGCTGGAAGTGATTGTCTACGCCGGGGCCATCATGGTGATGTTCCTGTTCGTGGTGATGATGCTGAACCTGGGCCATGTCACCCAGGATCAGGAAAAAGCCTGGCTGCGACCCTCGCTATGGATCGGTCCCAGCATCATGGCCATTCCGCTTCTCATTGAAGTGATCTATGCCATTAACCTGAACCAGGAAGTCATGGCGCATACACCAACTGGCGTCAAGGAAGTGGGAGCGGCGCTGTTCGGCCCCTACGTGCTGGCCGTGGAACTGGCTTCCATGTTGCTACTGGCAGGCCTGGTGGGTGCATTCCACCTGGCCCGTAAATAATCCGGTAGCAAGAAGAAACAGAATTAATAAGAAACAGATGAAAGAGACTAGAGGCAAGAAACAAGTGAGCGGAGCGACACGTTAATGGAAATGCCAATGATCACCATGCAGGCTATCCCCATGGAACATGGCTTGTTGCTTGCTGCCATCCTGTTTGTACTGGGCATGGTAGGCGTATTGACGCGTCGCAACCTGGTGTTTGTCCTGATGTCCCTGGAAATCATGCTCAACGCTACCGGGCTGGCTTTTATCGTGGCTTCCTCGCGCTGGGGACAGGTGGACGGACAGATCATGTTCCTGATGATACTCAGTCTGGCGGCAGCAGAAGTGGCCGTGGCACTGGGTCTGGTCCTGCGCATGTTCCATAAATACAAGACGCTGGATATCGATGTCCTTGGCGACATGAAGGGTTAGAAATGACTTGCAAGACTCAAGTAACAAAAAGAATGGCGAGGGCAGGGTAACTGGATATGCTTGATTTGTTGTGGTTAGTGCCGGTTATCCCGTTTATCGGCTTCCTCATTCTGACACTGACATTCGGCAAGCTGCCGCAGACGATTGCGGGCATTGTCGGTGCCGGTTCTATCGGCGTGTCATTCCTTTTTGCCCTGTTGGCAGGCACCAGTTTCATGGCGTCCGATATCTCTTCCTATTCACAATCCTTGTGGACCTGGATGTCGGTCGGTGACCTGGAAGTAGGTTTCAATCTATACCTGGACGGTGTCTCACTGACCATGATGTACGTCATCACCGGTATCGGTTTCCTGATCCATGTCTATGCCACCGGTTACATGAGTGGCGATCCCAGTTTCGCGCGTTTCTTCTCCTACATGAACCTGTTCGTGTCTGCCATGCTGATCCTGGTACTGGCCGATAACCTGGCACTGCTGTTCATGGGCTGGGAAGGTGTGGGGCTGTGTTCCTACCTGCTTATCGGGTTCTGGTACACCGATCCCAACAACGGTTACTGTGCCCGCAAGGCATTCGTGATGACCCGTGTCGGCGATGCCTTCATGGCCCTGGGCCTGTTCACCCTGTTTGTCAGCACAGGTACCCTGAATATCCAGGAAGCCATGCTCAATGCCGAGACACAATGGGTGGTCGGCTCCGGTGTCGCCACGGCTGTGACTTTGCTGTTGCTCGGTGGTGCTGTCGGTAAATCTGCCCAGTTACCACTCCAGACCTGGTTGCCCGATGCCATGGCCGGCCCGACCCCGATTTCTGCCTTGATTCACGCCGCCACCATGGTGACCGCCGGTGTTTACCTGATTGCCCGTACCCACGTGCTTTACATCCTGGCACCGGAAGTACAGTACCTGGTGGGTGTGATTGGTGCCATTACCCTGTTGATGGCCGGCTTTACCGCCCTGACGCAGAGCGATATCAAGAAAGTGCTGGCGTTTTCCACGGTCAGCCAGATCGGCTACATGTTCCTGGCCCTGGGTGTAGGTGCCTGGAACAGTGCCATTTTCCATCTCATGACCCATGCCTTCTTCAAGGCCCTGTTATTCCTGACGGCCGGTTCCATCATCCTGGCCATGCATCATGAGCAGGACATCTTCAAGATGGGTGGCCTGCGCAAGGACCTGCCGTGGTCCCATGCACTGTTCCTCATCGGCTCGCTGGGACTGGTCGCTTTTCCCGGTTTTTCGGGTTTCTGGTCCAAGGAAGAAATTCTCGCCTCTGCCATGGAGCACCATGACGGCGGCTACATCCTGTTCCTGGCGGGCATGCTGGGGGCGGTGATGACCTACCTGTACAGCTTCAGGCTTTATTTCCTTGTCTTCTACGGCAAGAAAACCCATGACGGTCACGAAGTCATGGGCCTGCACCTGCAGGGACCGCTGGTCTTGCTGGCCATCGGTGCCGTGTTCTCCGGTTACCTGCATATTCCCGTTGACGCGGTATTCCCGGAAATGGAAGAACATCATCCCTCTGTCATGGCACAGGCTGCCATGATCCTGTTGCCCATGCTGGGCTTTGCCCTGGCCTGGTGGGTTTTCATCAAGGGCAAGGTGGATACAGAAAAACTGGCCGGGCAGGGCATTGGCGCCAAGCTGCACCGTTTCTGGTTTACCCAGTGGGGCATGGACTGGCTTTATGACACCTTCGTGTGCAAGCCCTACATGTGGCTGGCCGAGTTCAACAGCAAGGACTTTATTGATTTCTTTTACAACGGATCAGCACGCGTGGTGCGCTTCTGTCACGACGTCATGAGTGAAACCCAGACCGGCCAGTTGCGCTGGTATGCGTTAAGCGTGGCCTACGGCCTGTTGATCCTGGTCACACTGGGAGTGTTGTTATGATCCTGGTCTGGTTGATCACGATATTATTTATCGGCGGCATTGGCGCCTGGCTGGCTGAAAAGAGCAATCCGGAGCTGCCGCGCTATATTGCCCTGGCAACCCTGTTGCTGGACCTGTTCCTGGTGATGCTCATGCTGTTTGCACCGGGCATGCTGGGACTGGACCCGCTGGAGCAGGCTGACCTGGGCCAGCCGGGTGAATGGCTGGTATTGTTCAGTGCCGACTGGATTCCACGTTTTGGTGTGTCCTTTATCTTTGGTGCCGATGGACTGGGTCTGCTGCTCATTGCCCTGACGGTTTTCCTGGGATTAATGTCCCTGGGCTCCGCCTGGAACGAGATCAAGGACCGTACCGGTTTCTTCTATTTCAACCTGTTGTGGACCCTGGCCGGTGTCATCGGTGTGTTCACCGCGCTGGACCTGTTCCTGTTCTTCTTCTTCTGGGAAGTCATGCTCATCCCGATGTATTTCATCATCGCTATCTGGGGGCATGAGAACAAGGAATACGCGGCAATGAAGTTCTTCATCTTCACCCAGGTAAGCGGCATGTTGATGCTGCTGGCGATCCTGATGCTGGTGTTCTTCCACTACCAGGATACCGCCAACATTACCTTCAGTTACTTTGACCTGCTGGGCACCAATATTCCTGAAGGGGCTGCCTTCTGGGTCATGCTGGGCTTCTTTATTGCCTTTGCCACCAAGCTGCCTGCGGTACCGTTCCATAACTGGTTGCCGGATGCGCACTCCCAGGCACCTACGCCGGGCTCTGTGATCCTGGCCGGCATCCTGCTGAAAACCGGCGCCTACGGCCTGATCCGTTTCACGATTCCACTGTTTCCCGAAACCAGTTCAGCCTTTGCTCCGACGGCCATGACACTGGGTGTGATCAGCATCCTTTACACCGCCAAGGTGGCATTCGGCCAGAATGACCTGAAACGCCTGATCGCCTACACCTCGGTCAGTCACATGGGCTTCGTGTTGCTGGGCGTCTACGCCTGGACAGCACAGGCAGTGCAGGGCGCTGTCATGACCATGCTGGCACACGGTTTCAGTGCCGCGGCATTGTTCATGCTGGCCGGCGGATTGCAGCATCGTATTCATACCCGTGCCATGGACCAGATGGGTGGCCTGTGGGGCGTGGCGCCGAAGATGGGCTTCATGGCCGTCTTCTTTACCGTGGCCGCTGTGGGTATGCCGGGCCTGGGTAACTTCATCGGTGAATTCCTGGTCCTGATCGGCAGTTTCCGCATCAGTGTGGCTGCTGCCGCTGCCGCCGCGATCGGCATGGTTGTGGCTGCAGTGTACTCACTCATCGTTATCCAGAAAGTATTCCACGGTGAGAACAAGAATAACCTGGTCGTGAAAGACCTGACCTTTGTAGAGATGTTCTGTTTTGGCCTGATGATGATCGGCCTGTTGTGGATGGGTATGTACCCGCAGTCCATGCTGAACATGTCTGAACCGACACTGCGCAGTCTCGGCGTACTGTTTTTCAATTAATATTCTGGTAATAAGGAAGACGGCAAAGTCACCATGTATAGCAATCTCATAATCGACTTGATGCAGATCATCATGCTGACGATTGGTTCAGTCGTTGTCATGATCACTGCCGCCTTCAAACGCGACCATGCCATCGTCTGCGGCCTGACCGTGTTCAGCCTGGCAGCCGCGCTTCTGACCTTTGTCTTTATCCAACCAGTGCTGCCATTTGAGGCGACAGAACTGTTGCTGATGGATGAGTACAGCCTGTTCTTTTCCAACCTGATTATTGTCGGCGCAATCGGCATAGCCTTGCTGGCTTACCCGTATTTCCAGACACACAATATCCAGAACGAAGAGTTTTACATCCTTCTGATGACAGCAACACTGGGTGCCGTGGTCCTGGCCTGCAGCAACCACTTCGTTGCCTTGCTGCTGGGCATGGAAATGCTGGGTGTGAGCATGTATGCCATGATTGCCTACCCGGTCCATGCCACGACCGTGGCCAAGTTTCCCCTGGAAGCGGGGATCAAGTACCTGATCATGTCAGCTCTGACTACCGGTATCACCCTGTTTGGTATTGCCCTGGTCTATGCCTATATCGGCACCCTGGGCTTTGATGAAATTCCCGCTGCCCTTGACGCAGCCGGTGAACTGGGCCCGGTCTTCGTGGTCGGTGTGCTGATGATCGTGGCCGGTGCAGCCTTCAAACTGTCACTGGTGCCTTTCCATATCTGGACACCGGATGTGTACGAAGGGGCGCCGGTACCGGTTACTGCCTACCTGGCCACTGTTTCAAAAGCCGCCATGCTGGCAGTCACCATGCGCCTGCTGCTGGCGTCCAATGCCCTGGAATTCAATGCCGTGATTGCGGTGCTGACAGTGATGGCTGCCGCCTCCATGATTATCGGCAACCTGCTGGCCGTGATGCAGGAAAACGTTAAACGAATCTTCGCCTATTCCTCCATTGCCCACCTGGGTTACCTGCTGGTGATCGTCATCGCCGCTGCCAGTGTGGCCAGGCCCTTGTCCGTTGAGGCCATGAGCTTTTACATGCTGGCCTATTTCGTCATGTCCCTGTCCGGTTTCGCCGTGATCAGTGCTATCTCCAACAGTGAGAAAGAACTGGATACCCTGGCGGATTTTCGTGGTTTGTTCTGGCGCAACAGCTGGTTGTCCGTAGTCCTGATCACCGTGCTGCTGTCCCTGGCCGGTATTCCGTTGACGGCAGGTTTCATTGGCAAGTTCTATATCTTCACCACCGGTGTGGAAGGCGAGCTCTGGTTCCTGTTGACCATGCTGATCGTGGGCAGTGCCATTGGCCTGTACTACTACCTGCGCCTGATCTATACCATGCTGCAGCCTGCCGATATCACCGGTGATGACACCGCAGCTGCCGCTATGCCGGTTGGTGTGCACGTGGTCATGGCTGCCATGACCCTGGCAATCATCTACCTGGGTGTCTATCCGACCCCGATGATCAACACGCTCCAGGGACTGGCTGGCGCCTTCTAGCAACCCTTACCTTGTTTGCCGAATACCTGCAGCGTGACGCTGCAGGATCAATGCTGTGGATAATCCTGCAGTCTCAGGTGCGGTTTTGATTATTTTTTAATCAAAAAAGTCACTGAAAGACGATAAATCCCTGAAATCAGTGTTTTTTTTGGTCAATACTTGCATTGCCAAATCCATAGTGATTAAAATCCCTCCCCCGGCTGGATATTCGTGCGAACAGAGACACATCCCCAACCGGCGCTGTTTCAGGCACCCAGTTCCAGATTCAGTATCAGCACGAAAACCCAATAAAAAGAATCTCTTGAAAGAGATACCGAGCAGTATTAACCAGTAACAGGCCAGAGCGTCTATCAATAGACGGTTTCAGGCAGACCCGGAGCCCCGTTATGTCGGTTTATAGCTACACTCGCACATCGCAGATCGAGTGCCTGGAATCCACCCAGGAACTTGAAACCATCCTTGAGAAAGAAGACCTTCGCCTGCAGACCTACGCACTGGGTGAGGGCATGAAGGTCAACGATCGCTACCTTGACGAAAACCAGAAATGGAATGTTAATTTCATGAAACGTCCCCAGGCAGCCGCCCTGATGAACAGGCTGGAAGCCGGTGACATCATCCTTGTCTGCACGCTGGAACGCATTTTCAGTAACTGTGACGACATGATGAACACCCTCCAGGAGTTTCGTAAGCGCAAGGTCAAACTTGTCGTGGTGGAACTGGACGGTGAAGTCACCAACCCGGACCTGGCACCACGTTTCCAGGACATGCTGAAAATCTTTCACAGCCTGGAAAGGCGCCGTTCCACGGAACGTATCAAGACCGTGAAACAGAGCCAGCGCAAGAAAGGACGTTTCCTGGGCGGCAGCAGGCCTTTCGGTTACATGATTCATTCCAACGGCCGCCTCATTGAAAACCCGATGGAACAGCGTGTCCTGAAGAAAATCCTGGACATGAAAAAACAGGGCAATTCACTGCGGGCTATTTCCGCCGAGGTCAGCACACCGATGATGCCCGTGAGTTTCAAGACAGTGCAACGCCTGATCAAGCGTCATGACAGCGAGATGAGTGCGCGTAGCGAGGCTTGAACCGGACCCGGTTCACCTGGTTTCGTGCCAGCGTCCTGGGCACGATTAGAAGGGTGATCCTGTAACCCTGCTGTCACTGGCTGGCAGCAGGGAATTACACCCAGCCAAGTCAATTGCCAGTCCAGTATGCTTTAATGCCAACATGTTGAAGTCCACGCCATTCCTGATCGGCCTGCGTTATATCCTGGCGCGCAAAGATAACCGCTTTATCTCTTTTACTTCCCTGATCTCCATGGCCGGCCTGACCCTGG
>CAZROW010000001.1:131623-136439 GCA_964601805.1 uncultured Enterobacteriaceae bacterium | reverse complement strand
TAGTCTCTTTCGGTGTTTTTGTGCCGGGCTCCCATTCGTGCGTCTTTATCTTGTTCAATGAGTCGATAAAAGGATAAAAGATAAAACGGGGCTAATGGTGCAGTCACACAGCAAATCCCCTATACTTACGCCCCGCAAAACGCACTGTTTTCCAGCATTTCCCTCTCAATGCCCGGGTGGCGAAATTGGTAGACGCAAGGGACTTAAAATCCCTCGGTGGAAACACCGTGCCGGTTCGATTCCGGCCCCGGGCACCATTTATCCTTTAAAAAACACTTACAAGAGAAAGAAAGCACTGGAAAACTCCAACCGAGAGCTTACACACAGCCGGTAGGGAGAACGGAGTTCTCCTGAATCACAAATGCTTAAGAGTTTAATTTCCAGAAACCTAGCTAGATCCTAATTAATTCCTGGAAAACCCCAGCCCAGAGCTTACACACAGCCAGCAGGGAGAACGCAGTTCTCCTGAATCACAAGTGTCAAAGAGTTTACTTTCCAGAAAGCTCAAGAGATTCTCCCGGTAACGTCTGAATAACTAATCTCCTTTCCATAATTTATATTTTCCTAAAGTTCTGTTAACGACCCATAACGGAACCTTTTAAAAAAAGCCTTTTTTAGGATAAAAATGTGCCTTTGGAGGCTTTTTTTCATATGGTCGGCTTTCGACCCAAAGCGGACATTCCGGTCCAGACTATTAAAAGGTCTGCTTTTGGGGTAAAACAGATCGAATTTCCGCACTTTATGGCTTTCGGAGGGGATTGCTGTGAAGGAAAAGCTACAAAAATTTGCTCTCATTGCCGAAATCGTAGGTGGTGTTGCGATTATTGCATCGTTGATTTTTGTTGGTGTTCAAATCAATCAAAACCACGAGATGATGCGGGCGCAGATTCGTAACGACATTGCCACGACTTTATCGGAACGATTGTGGAACATGTCTCAAAGTGAGAGGCCGGATCTTTTTGATAATGAAGCCAGTTTGGAGTTGCTTACAGATAATGAAAAATTGAGAGTAGGTTTATGGATGTCGGCCTCATTCAGAATGTATGAAAATATGTATTACCAGTACAAAATGGGGTTGTTTGATGAAAAAGAATTCGAAGTTGAAACAGTAGCGTGGAAAAGCGTTTTTAATTCGCCCAGGGCTAAAGCTTCGTTTTGTCGTAATCCATATGCTTTCTCTGTAGATTTTAGAAACTATGTCTTTTCTATTATGGAAACACCTTGCTAAAGAATAATTAATGACTGCTTCTGGCCGAAGCCGGAACAAAAATGAATCTTGACAGCCTCAACAAATGGTTAATGCTTGCTGCCAATGTAGGCGTAATAGCTGGAATATTTTTTTTGGTGGTCGAAGTAAACCAAAATAATGAATTGATGCTTGCTGAAACCAGGATGGCAGCAACTGGATTTGCGACTGATATTTATGGGGATATTGCTGTAAACAATGAAATAGCAGAAATCCTTCTCAAGGATCGCCAGCATGAGGAACTTTCTGAAGTTGAATCGATTCGTGCATATGGATTCTGGATGCGCGCCATGAGCGCTTGGTATATGGCTTTCAATTTGTACCCCGAAGACGAGTTATTCCAGACGCAGACTTCTATGAAAGAGAACCTGGATACCTATCCCAGTCTGGTCACGGCATGGGAAGCAAGGAAAAACCGTTTTTCTGGGAAGTTTATAACCTGGGTTGAAAGCTTCAGATAAGCGACTGCTTTTGGCCGAAACCTGACTAAAACATGAAAGAAAAATTACAAGAATATGCCCTCATTGCTGAAATTTTCGGCGGAATAGGAATAATAGCTTCATTGATTTTCGTCGGCCTGGAAATCAATGATAACTCCAAAATTGCCGAGATTAACGCCTTTCAGGATCTTGTTACCGAGATGATGGTTTTAAACAGGATGCAGATTGAAAATCCGAATTTAAGGGCCGTTGAAGTAAAAGTATTCAGAGGAGACGAGATATTATCCGATGAGGAAAAAAGTTTACTTAATCCCTATCTAAGAGCTTCAGTCAGAATTGGCCAGCTGGCTTTTATTCAATATCAAAATAAAGTAATTGATGAGGAAAAATTACAATCAGCACTAGCCCCTGTAAGCTTTTATTTGAGACAGGCGGAAAATCGTTCTATGGTTCCATTCTTTGGCGATGAAGAATACGAAAAGTATCTAATCGATTACATTGAAAATGAAAATTAATGTCTGCTTCTGGCCGAAAGCGGATACTCAACAACCACAAAATTTGTGAAACAAAATTCTTATAATCGAATCCCTAAAGTAAACCCGGTAGTGCTAATAAGTAGCCTATCAACACCAAACTTGCCCCCCAACTCCCATTAACCCTATACTCTAGCCATCAATAAGTGCCTGAATAATAAAAGAATGCACTTGATACGCTGGTTAACCGATAGCAAATCGATCACAACTGGACTTGGGGAACACACATGATTCAACGCTCACTACTATTTCTTGTCCTGATTACCGGCGGCCTGGTGGCCTGTTCCGGTGAGCAGGAGACCATGGAAACCGCACTGGATTCAGGTTCTGATATGACGGACATGGGGCCATCCATCGACGATGTGGCCACTGCCATGGGTCTTGACGGAGTGGATTCGGTCATGTTGACCGGGACCGCCTGGCGTATTCGCAACAGTTTCCAGCAGACGCGCACAGCTAACCCACCCTGGCCTGAGCGGGACCAGATCACCAACTGGACCCAGGCTATCGACCTGACAGAGCCAGCCATGCTGGGTAAAGGGGATACCTTTGCCTCGAACCTCTTTCTTGAACCACCTGTAGCCGGTACCCATGTCCTCAATGTGCCGGCCGATACCGAATCCTGGCGCCAGCAGATGGAAATCTGGCTGACGCCCTGGGGCTTTGTGAAAGGGGCGCAGATGTACGGCACCGAAAGCAGCACCGAGGAAATGGACGGGGAGAGTTACACGAAATTCAGCTTCCAGTCACCGGATTCCATGACATCGCCTTCAGGCATGAATTACACGGTCAATGGTTACGTCAATGAAGACAACCTGGTGGTGATGACCGAGACCTGGGTGGAAGATGCCCTGATGGGTGACATGCACGTGGCGGAAGTGTTTGACAACTACATGAGCTACAACGGCCTGATGGTACCGCTGAGCATGGAGCAGCAGCGTTACAATGGTGGCGTCTTTGGCGTGAATGTCAGCACTGCGTCTGCCAACCCGACCAATCTTGAACAGTTGATGGTCCCGCCTGAATCCCGTGGCGGTGGTTTTGGTGGTGGTCCGGGCGCAGGTGGTGAGCCGCCGGCTGACCTGACTGAAGCCGTGGGCGAGGGCGCCTGGCTTATCAATGGGGGGTATGTATCCCTCGTCCTGGAGTTCGAAGACTACCTGGTGGTATTTGAGTCCGGTCAGTCGGAATCCCGTGGTGAGCAGATCATCGAACAGATCCGCAACAATATTTCTGACAAGGAAATACGCTATATCATCAACTCGCATCCACATTCCGACCATACTGCTGGCCTGGTGCCCTTCATGCGTGAAGGCGCTACCCTGGTCACGCACATCAACAACGTTGATTACCTGGATACGGCGTTGAATACACCCCGCACACTGCTCGGCGAAGATCCGCTCAATGCCGAGGTCATGGGTGTGGAAGGGGTTGGTATTTTTGAAGACGGCAGCAACCGCATCGAGTTACACCCGGTGCCCACCCTGCACACCGACGGTATGCTGGTGGCCGTGTTGCCAGAGCAGGGCCTGATGTTCCAGGCGGACTTTACCCTGCCGATGGGTGGTGCGGAAGCCAACCCGTTTGTGAAGGTACTGGCCCACTACGTGGTGGATAATGACGTGCAGTTTGAGCGCTATGAAGCGGTGCATGCGGCGAATGTCGATCAGTCCCGCAGCGACCTCGTGGCAACCATTGCCGACGAATAAAACGATCATCTTGGGGGATGGAGGGGCCCGGTTTAAGTAGTCCGGGATTACTGAGAAAGCCGCCCGGCCGGGGGAATATCTTCGGTTTGGGCGGTTTTTCATTTTGGTGAAGGATTCTTGTCGGCAAACGGCCCCAGGTGCCTATGCCGACCGACAAGTGCGATGAAGGACGAATATAGCGGATTTTTGTTATCCAGCACCCTGAAAACGTGAAACAGGTGACATTGCCGCCATCCTTAAATCGCTTAAAGATTAACAAGTTGGCAAAAAAAGATTATCCTATCTCTTATGGATAACAACGAATACCTCGAAAAGCGCAAAGAACTGGTCTCCGGCCAGGCACGGCAGCGGTCAAAAGTGTACCCGCTGCTCATTGGTGTCTTCGTGGTGATGATCCTGGTCAATGTAGCCATGCTGGCCCTGAATAACGCAGGCTAAGTCTATCCAGCCCGTTGCGCTAAGCTTTTTCCCTTTTTCCCTTAATCCCTTTTTCCTTTTTTACATTCTTTCCCTGTATGTAATCCAGTCGCATAGACTAGGATTTCGTGTCGCCTGAATTTGACGTCACATCTCGCTCAATATCCTCAAACAGGTGGGGATTCTTGCGAATGAATTCCTCGATCATGCGCTCCAGGAAGGAGTCGGTTTCCCGGGTCTTGATATAGCCCAGGCCCAGGATAGAGATAACCCCTGCACCAACCACATCAACGATCAGGTCCCACATGGTATCCACCAGGCCGCTTTTCTGCATATTGAGGCCAAACACCTGGTCCATGAAAAATTCAAAGATTTCCCACAGGGTGCCGATACCAATGGCAAACAGGAAGGCAAACAGGGCAATGAAGCGGGGACTCAGGTCGAGATTGACCTCTTTCTTTTCATTCAGGA
>CAZROW010000001.1:123253-131523 GCA_964601805.1 uncultured Enterobacteriaceae bacterium | reverse complement strand
AGGGCAATGAAGCGGGGACTCAGGTCGAGATTGACCTCTTTCTTTTCATTCAGGACATACACCAGCAGAAAGCCTAGGATGCCCAGGATGAAGGCCGAGCCACTGTGCAGGACCATGTCCCACCACCAGAAGCGAGTGTAGTAGCCACTGAACTCTCCCAGGAACAGGGACATGTAAAGAAAGATCACCGCCAGGGTTTCAAAACCGTGGGGTATCCGGACAGCAAAACGATTGCCCAGGATGAGGGGTAAAAAGGTAATAAAGAGGATGACCAGGATTTCCGCCATGGCCTGGTAGCGTCCCTGCAGGAGCATCAGCACGGCACCAACCGCCAGGCTGAACTTGAGGAAAAAGGACAGGCGCCTGTTGATGTACTGGACAAAGTTTTCTGCCCGAAAACGCCGTTTTGAAAACAGTTTCATAATCCTCAGGTGTGCTTGCCGTTACAGCTTACAGGGTAACAGGGTGTTCAGGGCATTTTAAGCAGTATGATACCGGGCAGGGGGGAGTTCTGGTTCTGGTGCTGGAATATATCCCCATGGAGGTCGGCATAGGCACAACGGGCCGTTTGCCGACATTGATAAAACCGGTGCTGCCGACATGTCGGCAAACGGGCTTTGCCCTATGCCGACCTACAGTCACGCCACATATCAGGAGCCACGGAGCTGGCTGTACGGTGCATAACCCCCTACAATTTCGCCATGGTCGATACCCTGAAAGCTTTATGGAACAACGATACGCTGCTGTTGTACATGGGCCTGTTTTCGCTGTTCTTCTTCCTGGTGACGCTCATCGTTATTCCCTGGCTGATCCTGCAAATTCCGGAAGACTATTTTCACGAGGATAAGCGGCATTCCCTGTTGGGCAGTATGCAGCATCCCGTCATCCAGGCGGTCATCCTGGTCAGCAAGAACCTGCTGGGCGTGTTTTTCCTGCTGCTGGGCATCCTGCTGCTCGTGTTGCCGGGGCAGGGCCTGCTGACCATTCTGCTGGGCATCATCCTGATCGACTTCCCCGGCAAGTACCGCCTGCAGCGCTGGTTTGTTCGCCAGGAATCGGTGCTGCGTTCGGTGAACTGGCTGCGAAAGAAAGGTAAGCGACCACCGATCCAGCTATAATAAGCGGATCAACCATTTGCTACTGACCATGCTGTAATGACTGTCCTGAGCGTCAACCTCAACAAGATCGCGCTGCTGAGAAATTCCCGCGGTCGTGATTATCCCAACGTACTGACCTTTGCCCGCAAATTCATCGACCTGGGGGTGCAGGGAATCACCATTCATCCGCGTCCGGATGAGCGCCATATCAAGTATGCCGATGCCTACGAGCTGGGCGTGTTTCTCAAGGACTTTGAAGCCGTGGAATTCAATATCGAGGGTTATCCCAACGAGGACTTCCTGGAGATTATCGAGGCAGTGCGCCCCGACCAGTGCACCCTGGTGCCGGATGCCGATAACCAGCTGACTTCTGACCATGGCTGGGATTTCAGCCAGCAGGGTGAGCTTGTTGCCGATGTCATCGGCCGGATCAAGGCATGGGGAGTCAGGACCGCCGTGTTCCTGGATCCCGACCCGAAACAGATTGCCCCGGCAGCAGAGGCTGGCAGTGACCGTATCGAGCTGTACACCGAATCCTATGCCGAGGCCTGGGGGACTCCGGAACAGGAGGCGGTGCTGGCCGGTTTTAGAGAAACCGCGCAACTGGCCACACAGGCGGGCCTGGGGCTTAATGCCGGGCACGACCTGGACCTGGACAACCTGGCCGACTTTCTCACCATCCCGAACATTCTCGAGGTTTCCATTGGTCATGCCCTGACCGTTGAGTGCATCGAACAGGGCATGGCGCAGGTCGTCAAACGCTACCTGGAACTCTGTCATGGCTGAACCGGTCAGCCTGGAAACTCTTCTGCCGCAACTGCAGGGCATCCTGGAGGCACAATATATCCTGTCCACCAGGGAACAGCTTAAACCCTTTGAATGTGACGGGCTGTCCGTCTACCGGGAGCTGCCACTGGTCGCGGTATTGCCCGGAACGTCCGAGGAGGTCCAGGCCATCATCAGGCTCTGCCATGACCAGCACATTCCCCTGGTGACCCGTGGTGCCGGCACCGGATTGTCCGCCGGCGCCAAGCCTCATCCGCAGGGTGTACTCCTTGTACTGACCCGCATGAACCGAATCCTGGAGATTGATACCGCATCACTGACAGCCAAAGTACAGCCGGGTGTCCGGAACCTGGCCATCTCGGAAGCCGCCGTCGCACACGGCCTGTTTTATGCCCCTGATCCGTCCTCGCAAATTGCCTGCTCCATTGGCGGGAATATTGCCGAAAACGCCGGAGGCGTGCACTGCCTGAAATACGGCCTGACGGTGCACAACATTATTTCACTGGAAGGCTTTACCGCGGCGGGTGAGGCCATCACCGTGGGCAGCGCCGGCCTGGACAGTGCAGGCTTTAATCTGCAGTCGCTGGTGATCGGCTCCGAGGGTATGCTCATGGTGGTTACGGGCATTACCGTGAAACTGCTGCCCGTGCCCCAGCAAACCGAAGTGCTGCTGGCAGCCTTTGACGCCATTGAGACTGCCGGGCAGGCCGTGAGCAATATCATCGCGGCCGGGATTATTCCCGGCGGGCTGGAAATGATGGACAACAATGCCATTCGTGCTGCCGAGGATTATGCTCATGCCGGCTACCCCCGTGACGCCGCCGCGATCCTGCTGATTGAAATCGACGGTTCCTCGATTAACGTGGAAGAACAGTTGCAGGTTACCCGGCAGGTGCTCAAGCAATCAGGGGTGACGTCACTGAAAGTGGCCGCCGATGACGCGGAAAGGGCGCTCATGTGGAAAGGGCGCAAAAGCGCTTTTCCCGCGGTGGGTCGCCTGTCACCGGATTACTACTGCATGGACGGCACTATCCCCCGAAGCAAGCTGGCCGAAGTGCTTAACTACATCGATTCGCTGTCAAAAGAGTACGGTTTTCCGGTGGCCAATGTTTTCCATGCCGGTGATGGCAACCTGCACCCGTTGATTCTTTTTGATGCCAATATCCCCGGCCAGCTGGAGCAGGTGGAAACCATGGGCGGGCGCATCCTGGAAAAATGTATCGCGGTCGGCGGCACCATCACCGGTGAACACGGCGTCGGGCTGGAGAAGATTCGCCAGATGCCGCTGCAATTCAACGACCAGGAGATTGAACAGTTCCACCGGGTCAAGACGGCCCTGGATCCGGAAAACGTCCTTAATCCGGGCAAGAATATTCCACTGCTCAAGCACTGCCAGGAATACCGGGCCCTGGCCGCGGATCTTGTGCCCAATCGCCTGTTGTCCCAGGCAGAGCCGGGTTGAATACCATGCAGGACAGTGCCCACATTCTCCAGGAACAGGTGCGCCAGGCAGCCACCGAGCAAACGCCCCTGTCGATCTGTGGCGGGCGCAGCAAAAAATTCTATGGCCGGCCGGTCGATCATGAGCGACTCCAGACCAGTGCCCACACCGGCATAACCGAATACTCGCCCACCGAACTGGTAATCACCGCCCGTGCCGGCACCCCGTTGCAGGACATCGAATCCACACTGGCAAACAATGGCCAGATGCTCGCCTGTGAACCACCGGACTTTGACGGCAAATCCACCTTTGGCGGGATGCTCGCTGCCGGCTTGTCCGGCCCGTCCAGGCCTTTTCGTGCTGCTGTCCAGGACACGGTACTTGGCTGCACCATTCTCAATGGCAAGGGTGAGATACTGAGATTTGGCGGCAAGGTCATGAAAAATGTCGCAGGCTATGATGTGTCCCGCCTGATGGTGGGTGCCCTGGGGTGCCTTGGCGTTATTCTGGAAGCCACCGTGAAAGTCATCCCCGTTCCGGCTGCCGAGATGACAGTGGCCTTTGCGATCAGTCGATCCAAATCCGTTGCCCTGGTCAACAACCTGCGCAGCCAGGGCATGCCGGTGACTGCCAGCGTCCATGACGGACAAACATTGCGTGTGCGCTTTTCGGCTGGTCGCCGGGAAATTGATTCCATGGAGGACCAACTGGAAAAACATTACAGCTTCGTGGAATGGCAGCGCCAGGATGACAATTCCTACTGGCCGCCATTGCGCCACCATGAACTCAAGGGTTTTGATGCTGAAAAAGATACCTGGCGCTTATCGACAGCTCCAACGGCGGATGTCAGTGAGCTGGCAACGCCAGATCAACCCTGGATAACGGAGTGGGGCGGTGCACTGCATTGGCTGCAAACCAACGCGACACCTGAACAGGTCTTTGACTGCCTGGCCAGCCAGGGTGGGCATGCCACGCGCTTCAGGCGGCCTGATTCACAGGCACAAGAGAGCATCTTCCAGCCACTTTCACCTCTGCACATGACCTGGCACAAGCAACTGAAGCAGGCCTTTGATCCCGAGAATATTCTTAATCCGGGACGGATGTACGCGGAATTCTGACCATGCAGACCTACTTGCCCCCCCAGTTGCTCGATACCGACGCCGGCAAGGAAGCCGATCGCATCCTGCGTTCCTGCGTGCACTGCGGATTTTGTACTGCCACGTGCCCGACTTTCCTGGAAACGGGTAATGAACTGGATTCTCCCCGCGGGCGCATTTACCTGATCAAGGAGTTCCTGGAAACCGGCAAGGCAACAGGGGTCACTCGCACCCACCTGGACCGGTGCCTGGGTTGCCAGAGTTGTGAAACCACCTGTCCATCCAATGTGCAGTATCACCGCCTGCTGGGTATCGGCCAGGGTATGCTGGCGCAAACCGTAAAACCGCCCTTGTTGACCCGCCTGCGTCGCGGCGTCCTGTTGCGTGTTCTTGGCGCTTCCCGGTTGTTTGCCTTGGCAGTAAAAGCCGGTCAATGGTTTCGGGCACTGCTGCCGGCGAGCCTGTCGCTACAGTTACCGGGCAAACCCGAATTCCGTGCACCGGTTTTCCTGGGTGACACCCCTGAGCGCAAAGTGATTCTGCTGGATGGTTGTGTACAGTCCTCATTGTCCCCGGACACCAATAACGCCACGGCCATCGTCTTGCGGGAACTGGGTATTCGCAGTCTACGGCTTGGCAATGAAAGCTGCTGCGGTGCCATGCACTACCATTCTGGACAGCAGCCTGCCGGTCTGGTTCGGGCCAGGCGCCTGATTGACCAATTGATCGAAGAACTGGACAGTGGCGCGGAAGCCGTAATCAGCACGGCCAGTGGTTGCGGCAATTTCATCAAGGATTATTGCCATGTGCTTGCCGAAGATCCCGGATATGCCGACAAGGCAGCCAGGGTCGTTGCCGCTGTGCGGGATATCAGTGAATACCTGGCAGACCAGGATTTAAACCCCTTGAATGTGCCCGGTAACGAAACGCTGGTCTTTCACAGTCCCTGTACACTCCAGCACGGACAGCAGCTCGGTGGTCAGACTGAAGCCCTGTTAACACGCCTAGGGTTCAACGTGCCTGCCGTCAGGGATAGCCATCTTTGCTGTGGTTCGGCCGGTACCTATTCCCTGTTCCAGCCGGCAATGTCCAGGGCCTTGCGCAAAAACAAACTGGCAGCACTGGCAAAGGCCGGTCAGGACAGCAAACTGGCCACCGCCAATATCGGTTGCCAGTGTCACCTGGCAGCAGGAGCAGGCAAACCGGTGAAGCACTGGATTGAGTATGTGGCCAGCGCCCTGGATAAAGGGGATTGAGAGTCGTCGAGCGGAATTACTTGACGATGATTTCCAGGTTACGCTCTTCGACAATGCGCCACTGTTCGCCTTCCTTCAGGAACACGATTTCTTTCAGGGTGTCATCGGCGTAATTGCCACGGGAATAGGACAACCAGAAACGGGCAGTGGCCTGACCGGTATCCTCGGCGACCAGGTCAAAGCGGTCATAGCTGATCATCATGCCTGATACACCTTCCACCCGTGGCCTGCGGGCTGTCTCCCATGCCTGGAGTGAATCGTAGTTGGTTGCCGTGAAATCCTCGTGATAGGCACTGATATAACCGTCAAAGTCGCCTGCCTGCCAGGCTTCAGTCCATGCCGCAATCACGGCGTCCAGTGCATCAGTGGTTGAAAGCGCCGGGTCCTGCGCCTCAACAACTTCAGGCGCGTCGGTGACAACATCGGTTGCGGATTCTTCATTCACCAGGGCAAGCTGTTCGGCATCCGGCATGGTCTCGTCAACTTCCAGATCAATACCAGGCGTTACTGCATCCTCTGCCGGTTCTGTTAATGCGGCCTCCGGCGTTTGATCTTCGATAAAAGAAACATCAGCACTGGCCAACTCGGTGTCGGCAGGTTCGGGGTCATTGCTGACTGCAGGCTCGACTGGTGAGGGGAGTGCTGCAACAGGTTCGGTGAGAACGTTATCGGTACTGGCCAGGGTCACGCTTTCCTCGATGACATCTGGTGCCGGATCAGTCATATCAACAGGGACAAAATCGGGTTCACTGGTTTGCGCCGTCTCTACAGTCACCGGGTCGACGACCTCATCGAGATACAGGGGGGAGTCATCGGCCAGTATTTCAGCAATACGGTCGTTTACTGTCTCGTTGTCCCCGGATAGCACCACTGCCAGTACCAGGGTGGAGACCACCACGATCACTGACAGCACCAGTTTGAAATACATCGGGAATTTGCTCTGGTATCCGGTATCTTCGTCCAGGATCTGATCCACTTCCCGGGCATAGTGGGAAGCGACTTCGTCACGTGCTGATGAGGAGGGTGCAGGTACCGAATCAGCTACTGAGACTTCGTTGTCCTCACCGGTCAGAGGAGCCGGCTTGAGGATGCACCCTGTGATACTGATACCTGGTGGGCCATCAATTCCATAGTCTTGCCGGGCATGCCTTTGCCTGCCATGAAAATATCGATGAGCTGTTTGCTGGTCAGCGCCTTGTTGGTGATACCGGCTTGCTGGAGATAACCCGAGCAGAAGTCTTCCATTTCTTCCCGTGTCATGGGCGGCAGGGTGAAACTCTGGTTCAGGTACTGGGTCAGGGATCGCAGGTCGGGATCATCAAACACCTTGTCCAGCCTGTCGGTACCACAAATCACCTGTGAGACCAGTGTCTCGGCATCGTTGTGAACATTATTGAGCAGGCGGATGAGGATGAAGATTTCCTTGCTGATTTTTTCCGCATCGTCATAGATGAGGGTGAGTTTGTTCCTGGGCGGGGATTTGGCGAGCAGGTACTGGGTCAGGCTACGGGTGAAATCCTTGTCACGGGGCAAATCCAGTTCGCTCTGGATGCGCTTGTGCAGGTAGTCGACGGATTCAGGTGGGGATTCAAAGAAAATGACTTCCTGCCCATCGTTGACCAGGTCCCGCACCAACTCACGACAGAAAACGGTTTTACCGCAGCCCTCCGGGGCCACTACCTTGATGATGCCTTCGTTGATTTTCAGGGCGGTGTGTATCCCCGTCATCAAATCCAGATAGGGACCAAAGCGAAGATAACTGTCCTGGGTTAAGACCATTTAGTGAAACTGTTATTTATTGCGGAATCCGGAAAGACATGGCGATTTCCCGGTGCCGGATCCTGTCCGGTGATTTGAGAATGATTGTATTAGATATCCAGCAAATATACAGCCAGAAAGGTCAGGACACTTGCCAGGATGGCGGCGATGATGACACCGCTCCAGCCGGGACCGGCAGGCCTGGTTTCACGGTTGAAGTTTTTCTCGATGCGGACATCTTCGGTGTCCATGATGGCGCGCTGGACATGGACGTTAGTGATCTTGGTATCGCCACGGCCGTAGGCTACCAGCAGGGACTTGTGACAAAGGATATTGATCAGGCGGGGAATGCCTGCACTTGCCCGGGCCAGTTCCTGGATCGCCTTGAGGTTGAACAGGTTGACGCCGGGAAAGCCGGACTTGCTCAGCCTGTGATTGATGTAGCTGGCGACCTCTTCGGGAGTAAGCGTTGGCAGGACATAGGAAAAGGTGATGCGCTGGCGCAACTGGCGCAGTGAATCCCTGGACAAGAGGTCATTAAGTTCCGGCTGGCCGAACAACACCACCTGCAGGAGCTTTTCGGATTCAGTTTCCAGGTTGGTCAACAACCTGAGCACCTCGATGCTTTCTTCGGGCATGGCCTGGGCTTCATCAAGCAGGAAGACCACCTGTTTGCCTGCAGTCTTGATTTCCATGAGCTTCTTGTTGATCTCGCCGAGAACATGATGGCGGCCTTTTTCGTGGTCTACATCCAGACCAAGTTCTTCAGCCAGGGCGAGTAGGAGACCGTCGGGGGTCAGGAAGGGATTGGGGACGTAGGCGGTGATGAAGTCAT
>CAZROW010000001.1:80638-123153 GCA_964601805.1 uncultured Enterobacteriaceae bacterium | reverse complement strand
AGGAGACCGTCGGGGGTCAGGAAGGGATTGGGGACGTAGGCGGTGATGAAGTCATCACTGATGGTATTGAGCAGGCGACGGCAGAGGAGGGTCTTGCCTGTGCCGACTTCCCCGGTGATCATGATGAAGCCTTCACCGCTTTCCAGGGCGAGCTGGACAACCTCCAGCGCCTGGTGATGACCATCCAGATCAAGGAAGAAATCCGTGTTGGGGGTCAGGGTAAACGGCAGCTCACGCATGCCAAAAAATTCTAGATACATTCTTGTCCGTTACGTCCTGACTCTGCAGTGAATTTTTCACTTTGATGCGGGAAAGGAACCGGGAGAAGAATAAAGCACCACCCCGGTCTTTTCAATGTATCCTGGCCCGACTATGATGCCAATTTTAAGCTTCCGGCATGGGTCTGCTGAATAGGAAATATTCCTGTTATTCAATAAATTACGATAGAAACTGGAGAAACATATGGCTTTTCTGGATGCCGTGCTTAAGGCACGGGCCAACAAGGGAACAATGGTTTCAGAGCAAGATGCATTGCCAGGCAGGGATCAGCCCTTGCCGGTATCCGAGAAACATCATGTCTCAGGCAACCGGATAACGCCACCATTTCCTGAAGGGCTTGAACAGGCCGTGTTCGGGCTGGGATGTTTCTGGGGGGCAGAACGCAAATTCTGGGAGTTACCTGGTGTGTACAGTACCGCGGTGGGTTATGCCGGAGGCTACACACCCAACCCCACCTACGAGGAAGTCTGCAGTGGCATGACCGGTCACAGCGAGGTGGTACTGGTGGTTTTTGACCCGCAGGTGATCACCTTTGATGTGTTGCTGCAAACCTTCTGGGAGTCCCATGATCCCACCCAGGGCATGCGCCAGGGCAATGATCGCGGCACCCAGTACCGTTCCTGTGTCTACTTCACGCGTCCCGGCCAGGAAGCTGCATTGAACGTATCCAAGGCGGCTTACCAGAAAGCATTGACCAGGGCGGGGTATCCTGTGATTACCACCGAATCCAGTTTCCTGGACACCTTTTACTATGCCGAGGACTACCACCAGCAATACCTGGCCAAGAACCCGGCAGGTTATTGCGGACTGGGGGGTACCGGTGTCACGTGTGCCTGAATATCGGCCAGATGCCTATTCCTGTAGGCCGGAAATTGCGCAGCAATCTCCGGCAGTCCATTCCACTTTAGAGCGAGTTCCCATGCCGGAGATGGCCCTTCGGGCCATTTCCGGCCTACGCGCTACCAGCAGCTATCCCCACATCCCGAATAATGAGAATGACTATGTTGGCGCTGCTTCAGCCACAACCTACATACCCAAAATAACAACCTATACGGGATATCATGCTTCCTGTTAATAAGCAGTGAAAGCACTTACATGGTGGTAAACTGTCACCATGAATGACACCTTAGCCAAGAAACTTGTCGTTGCCATTTCCTCCAGGGCCCTGTTTAACCTGGATGATTCCCACAAGGTTTATGTCAACGAGGGCGTGGAAGCGTACCGCCAGTACCAGATCGACCACGAAGATGAAGTCCTGGAACCCGGTGATGCCTTCAGCCTGGTGAAGAAACTGCTGAACCTGAATACCCTGATCGGCAAACAGCGGGTGGAAGTGATCCTGTTGTCCAGGAACTCGGCTGACACCGGGCTGCGTATTTTCAATTCCATAGAACAGCATGACCTGGATATCCAGAAGGCAGCCTTCTGTGGTGGTTCGAGTCCTTACCGTTATATCTCCGCGTTTAACTCCCACCTGTTTCTTTCCACCGATGGTCAGGACGTGAGAACTGCCCTGGAAAACGGCATCGCCGCGGCCACCATTCTCAATTCCAGGCAGGCCAATATAGACGACTACAAATTACGCTTTGCCTTTGATGGCGATGCGGTACTGTTTTCCGATGAAGCAGAAAAGATCTATAAAACACGGGGACTGGAAGAGTTCACACGTAGTGAAAGGGCGGCGGCCAAGGAGCCGCTGACCGGTGGTCCCTTCAAGGATTTCCTGTCAGCCCTGCACATGCTGCAGCAGGATTTTGGACCGGACGATTCACCAATCCGTACCTGCCTGGTGACCGCGCGGGCTGCACCGGCCCATGAACGGGTCGTGCGTACGCTGCGCAAGTGGGACATCAATATTGATGAATCCCTGTTCCTCGGTGGTGAGGATAAAGGGGCGTTCCTGCGTGCCTATGATGCCGATGTGTTCTTTGATGACCAGCAGGGACACTGTGAGTCGGCACGTGAACACGTGGCTACCGGCCATGTGCCCCATGGCATTGCGAATATCGCCAGTGGTGAGAGCTGAAACTGCGGCCTAGTGCAGGACGGAGAAGTACAGGCCGAGCAGCAGCAGTGCCAGTACCAGGATGATTCGTAGCACCTTGTCAGGAAATAACGACCCCACATGGGTGCCCAGGTAGATGCCCGGCAGGGAGCCCACCAGTAAACTGACCAGCAAGGTCATGTCCACAAGACCATTGGCCAGGTAGCCCAGACCGGCCACCAGCGTCAGCGGGACAGCATGCGCAATACCCGTACCCACCACTACCGATGCTTTCCATTGCGGATACAGCAGGAACAGGATGGCGGCACCTATGGCACCGGCGCCAACAGAGGCCATGGTCACGCAGACGCCCAGGACCATGCCAAGCACAAAGGTGACGATGGCGGTCTGAGGACGCGAGGACTCCGGTACTACCATTTCGTGGGGGAAAAATTCCGAGGCTTTACTGTTGCCATTCATGCGGCGCTGAATGTGTTTCTGAAACGCGATGACCAGGGCCGTAAGCACCAGCATGATGCCCAGGAAGGTCGTGAGCAGGGATTCGTAATTTTCGTTCTCGCCCAGGTTCATGTTCCTGACCAGCAGGGACAGGGCCACCGAGACGGGAATACTGCCCCCGGCCAGGAGCATCATGGCTTTCCAGTCCACGTTCTGCTTGCGATGGTGGAACAGGGCACCACTGGTCTTCGTCACGGCGGCATAAAGCAGGTCAGTACCAATGGCAACAGGCGCGGGATAACCCATCAACAGCAGGATAGGGGTCATCAGGGAGCCGCCGCCCACACCGGTCAGGCCCACGGCAAAACCGACAAGACCGCCGAAAAACACCAGGATGAGGAAATCAAACATCGGGAGAAAAGCCTGCCGGGAGTAGTGAAGGGGGCTACTGTAGAGGAATTTTTATATTCTGAATAATAATAATTTGATATATTTATATAACTAAAAAGAATATAAAAAGTCTATAAATCAGCCAGGAATGCCCATGAAACTCCAGCAATTGCGCTACGCCTGTGAAATCGTCAGGCACCAGTACAATATCAGCCGTGCAGCGCAGGCCCTGTACACGTCCCAACCCGGCATCAGCAAGCAAATCCGGGCCCTGGAGCAGGAACTGGGCACGGAAATCTTCGTGCGCAATGGCAAGCACCTGAGCCACCTGACGCCGGCCGGTGAGAAAATCCTTGATGCTGCTTCCGAAGTGCTTCGAAAAGTGGATGGAATCGAGGCCATAGCCCAGGAGTTCACGGCCGCTGACCTGGGCAGCCTGGGGATTGCCACGACCCATACCCAGTCCCGCTATATCCTGCCGCAGGTCATCAAGCGCTTTATCGGCCGCTACCCGGATGTCAGTCTGCACATGCACCAGGGCTCGCCCATGCAGATTTCCCAGCTTGCTGCTGACGGTACGGCAGATTTCGCCATTGCCACCGAAGCCCTGGAATTGTTCAACGACCTGGTCATGATGCCCTGCTTTCACTGGAACCGGGCGATCCTGGTACCCAGGGATCACGCCCTGTGCCAGTCGAGCACACTAACCCTGGAGCAGGTGGCAGCCCATCCCATCGTTACCTATGTCTATGGCTTTACCGGCCGTTCCAAGCTCGATGAGGCTTTCCAGAGGGCGGGACTGGACCCGAAGGTGGTGTTTACCACGGTGGATGCGGATGTCATCAAGACTTACGTGCGCCTGGGCCTGGGGATAGGCATCCTGGCCAGTATGGCGGTGGAAGAACGTGATGATGACCTGGTGGCCCTGGATGCCAGTCACCTGTTTGATTACAGCACCACCAACATCGGCTTTCGCCGTGAAACCTACCTGCGCGGTTACATGTATGACTTTATCGAGATGTTTGCCCCGCACCTGACCCGCGCCCGCGTGGAAGCGGCCATGGCAAGCCGGAGCAGGGAATCACTGCAGGCGGTGTTTGCCGATATCGAGATTCCGGTGAAATAACCGGGTAAGAAAGGGGGATCAGTCGCCGTCGCTGGCGATGACATTACCCTGGTGCAGGCCACATTCCTTGGCCGTGGCTTCTTCCCACCACCAGCGGCCTTCGCGTTCATGCTGGCCCGGGCCCACGGGACGGGTGCAGGGCTCACAGCCAATACTGACAAATCCCCGGTCATGCAGCTCGTTGTAGGGCACATCAAACATGCGAATGTAGTCCCAGACCTGCCTGGAAGACCAGTTGGCCAGGGGATTGAATTTCACCAGGGGGGTGTCGTCCACGCTGAAAGTGGGATCCTGCTGGATTATGGGGACCTCGTTGCGGGTGCTGGGGCTCTGGTCACGCCGCTGGCCGGTAATCCAGGCATCCAGTGTCGCCAGTTTGCGCTTGAGCGGTTCTATCTTGCGAATGCCACAGCACTCATGGTGATCAGTCTCGTAAAAGCTGAAAAGGCCCCTGGCTTTGACAAAAGATTCCAGGGCATCGCGGTCGGGGCTCATGACGTCGATATCGATGCCGTAATGCTGGCGTACCTTGTCGATGAACCGATAGGTTTCCGGGTGCAGACGGCCGGTATCCAGGGTGAACACATGAACCGGCTTGCCCAGCTTCTTCGCTGCCTTGGTCGCCATTTCGATGAGTACGACATCTTCAGCGCCACTGAATGAAATGGCCAGGTTGTCGTATTGCTCCAGGGCGAGGGTCAGGATCTCTTTGGGATCCTTGTCGGCATGGCTGGCAGCCAGTTCGTCGATTTGCTGAGCGGTCAATGGCATGGGCGCGTGTGTTTCCTTGCGTTGTCGTCAAATTCACTGTCCTGGCGTGAAACGGCGGCCAAAACGAGTCGGGCATTGTACATTGCCAGGGCCTGTTAGCACTATCCATCAAATCGCTAATTCTTACAGGGACTTAGCTGATATACCTGAAAACAGCATTATGCGATGTTTCACGTGAAAAAACCCTTTAAAATTAATAACTTATGAAGCTGCGCTGACAGTGACACGCAAAATATAGGGGTAAAACGAATTATCACTACAAGATGTGGTGTTTTTTCCTGGAATTTTTGACCTGCAATTGCATGGCATCGGTGAAACAGGGAGAATGGCGGCTTTTATTTTTCTGCCTGTTCACCCTACATTTACTTCGGAGACTGACTTGGAAATCGCCTGCCTGGACCTGGAAGGGGTCCTTATTCCTGAAATCTGGATCAATTTTGCCGAGAAAACCGGTATTGATGCCTTGCGCGCCACCACCCGGGATATTCCCGATTACGATGAGCTGATGCAGCAGCGTCTGCGCCTGCTGGACGAACACAAGCTTGGTTTCAATGAAATCCAGGAGGTCATCAGTACTCTCACACCACTGGACGGCGCCGTTGAGTTTGTAGACTGGCTGCGCGAGCGCTTCCAGGTGGTGATCCTGTCCGATACCTTCTACGAGTTCTCCCAACCGCTGATGCGGCAACTGGGCTTTCCGACCCTGTTGTGCCACCGCCTGGAAATTGCCGATGATGGCCGGGTCACCGACTACAAAATCCGCCAGAAAGATCCCAAGCGCCAGTCCGTGAAAGCCTTTCATGGCCTCAACTACCGCGTTATTGCTGCCGGGGATTCCTATAATGACACCACCATGCTGGCCGAAGCCGACCAGGGCATCCTGTTCATGGCACCGGATAATGTCGTGGCCGAGTTTCCGCAGTTTCCCGCGGTATTCAGCTACGAGGACCTGAAAAAGGAGTTTCTCAAAGCCAGCAATCGCACACTAAGTCTTTGAGTCCTTTTCCTGCAGCTGTTTGGCCAACTGCCGCAGCATGCGGGCCGTAGCACCCCAGATATAGTAATCGCCGTAATTCAGGTAATGGAAATTGCGCCGTCGGCCATCTCTCTCGACAAAGTCCTTGCCGTAGCGGGACAGGTCCGTGGTCAATGACAGGGGGAGGGTAAAAATCTCCTCGACTTCGTCGGGATTGGCTTTCAGTACGGGAGCACTGTCCATGATGGCCAGTACCGGCGCCACGGCAAAACCCGACGGCAGCACGGTGGTATCCAGCACACCAAGGACTTCCAGGGTTTCGTCGGCCAGGGCGATTTCTTCCCGGGCTTCCCGCAGGGCGGTGAACACCGGGTCGGGGTCATCCGGGTCAATACTGCCGCCGGGAAAACTGATCTGGCCGGCATGATGGGGTAAATGATCCGTGCGGCGGGTAAGCACGAAATGGGGTTCATCCTCCTCCGGGTACAGCAGGATCAGCACGGCGGCCAGGCGATGTTCATCCCGGTAGGCATCCAGGTCATGTTCCAGGTCCAGGGTCATCCCGAATTCGCGCAGGCGTGAAATGGACCAGTGGCTCATCGGGTGCGACTCAAACCCCGGCTTTCAGCGCGTCCATGAACAGGGAAATCTTGTCCAGGGACTCCTGATATTCCAGGTCGCCTTCAGAGTCAGCCACCACGCCACCGCCACCCCAGCAATGCATGTTCCCGTCATCCTTGACCAGGGTGCGAATGCAGATATTGCTGTCCATGTTGCCACCGGCATCAATCCAGCAAAAAGCGCCGCAATACACCGAGCGCATGACGGTTTCCAGTTCATTGATAATTTCCATGGCCCGCAGTTTTGGCGTGCCGGTGATGGAGCCACCGGGAAAACCGGCCTCGAGCAGCGCAAACACATCACCGGCCTGCTCCAGTGTCCCGGTAATGGTACTGACCAGGTGATGCACGTTGGTGAAGCTCTGGGTTTCAAACAGGCCCGGCACGGCAATGCTGCCGGTATCGCAGACACGGCCCAGGTCATTGCGCAGCAAATCGACAATCATGAGATTTTCCGCCCGGTCCTTGAGACTGGTTTCCAGGTCGACCCGGTTCCGGGTATCGATGGTCGGGTCAGGGTTGCGCGGGCGTGTGCCCTTGATGGGCTGGGTCATGACCTGGCCGTTGTGTACCTGGATGAAGCGCTCCGGAGAGAAGGATAGGACCGCGCGTGAACCATCTTCCATGAAGGCGGCAAACGGAGCCTTGGCAATGGTCTGCAGGCGGGTAAAGGCAGAATAGGGATCTCCCTGGCACGGCGCGGTAAAGCGCTGGGTCAGGTTCACCTGGTAGCAGTCACCGGCCAGGATGTAATCGATCACGCGCTGGTAAGCCTGCTGGTAGGCATCACGACTGAAATTGGAAGTGAATTCCCCCTCAAGCGTGAACGGACCGGAGATCATGCCCTGGGAATCTTCCAGGGCCTGGTGCACGGCCGCGACAGTCTGTGGTGGACAAGTGTCCCGAATGACCAGGGACGTTTCCTGTTTGCGGTGATCAAAGACAATGGCCCAGGAATACAGCCCCATGAGCATGTCCGGCATGCTGATATCCCGTGGCCGGGAATCCGCAATGCGTAACCAGGGATGGAGCAGTTCATAGCCCAGGTAACCAATGGCGCCCCCGGTAAAAGGCAACTCGTCACTGGCATGGGAGCGGGATTCCAGGGGAAAGTGGCTGGCCAGTATGGCAAAGGGGTTGCCGTCTTCCACGGAGGTCTTGCCGGCAGCCTCGATCCGGGTTTCCTTTCCCTGTGTGCGTAGGACCTTGTCCGGTGCCGCGGTAATGAATTCAAAACGACTGTCCTTGCGCGAGCGGTCGTTGCCGCTGGCCAGTAGCACGGGCAGGGGTAAATGTCGCAGCTTCTTGAACAGCGGATAAGGCGTCTTGTCGTAGGGCAGGGCGGTTACCGTAAACGGTTTCACGTCGACCTGCGCATGGTGTTGTTCAGTCAATGTCTGGTCAGGGGCAATTGGTTGGCCGGGGCAGTCCGGCTATTTTACTCGCAATGAGTGCAGGATACTCGGGAAACAGAGTCATCAGGTACAGGCTGCTGCCTTTCTCATGACCGTAAGTGGCCTTCATCTGTTTCACCAGGATGCGCATCATGGGTGACAGGCCGTGTGCAGCATAAAACTCACGCAGAAGGTTGATCACCTCCCAGTGCGCCTCGGTCAATGCCAGGTTTTCCCGTTCGGCAATGGCCACTGCCACCTCAGGCGACCAGTCAGACAGGGTCTGCAAATAGCCTTCCTTGTCCAGGTTGATGGTCTTGCCGGCAAGTTCCAGGGTGTCAGGCATAGTATGTGCAATACAAATTGAGGTAGCTGTTAATGCGACAGTGGTTTCGTGTTCAGGGCATGGCAATGATCAGGGGTGTGAGGCAAATTCTAGCCCCAGCTCACCACCTTGTCGCAGGTTGTGGCCAGCGAGACAAACTGCTGCCAGTTGATCACCTCGATGCCGGGCAGCATTTTGTCAGATATGCCGCGGGCAGCCAAATCACTTTCCAGGGCATAACGGGTGATACCGGCATGGTCATCGTGCCATAACGCTTCATTGCGAGAGTTATTCATTGCCGCATAGACGCCGTCTTCAATGAGCAGGATAGCATCGCCCTCGCTCGTCATGGACAGGCAGCGCACCAGGCAATCAGAAGACTTGTTCACTGTATGCAGGATCATCAGAACACCATCACCTGGTCGGCAGCGGCAACCAGTGTTTTCAGGCTGACGTCATCAATCACCTTTACATCATCGGGCAAGGCATTGTCTGCCTGGAGATGTTGTTCAATGGACGGTGTATGGGCGAACAGGTCCTCGACCTCGTAGAGGGTCATGGCTGACAACATATCAGGAATGGATTTGAGGCCGGCGGCCTTGCTGTCCTGCGCCGGGACCAGTTGCAGTACACCGTCATCGATCAAGACAACGCTTACTGCCTGTTCAAAGGCGGCTGCCGTCAGGGCGACATCGATGGCCGCACGGGCCTGGTGACTGCCGTACGGCGAAGATCGCATCATGATGAGGAAACGTTGTTTATCCATGGTCAGGGCACGAAACTGATGACACGGTCGGATTGCTGAGTGGCATCGATCAGCTGACCCAGGCCACTGACGGAAAAACCCGGACGCAGGTTATGGCCTGGCTTGTCATAGCGACCGGCTTCAACCTCGTCTAGGATGCCCCGTTTCAATGCCGAGGCGGCACAGACCACGGCATCCAGCTGGTACTCGGCAATCAACTTTTCCCAGGCCAGGGGGATATCAATTTCATCCTGTGGTGGCACGCTGAGCAGGGAGCCATTGCAGGCGCCGTCCTGGTAAAAAAACAGGCGGTAGATGTCATGGCCTTCGGCCAGTGCAGTCTCGGTAAAGCGCAATGCTGAAAGTGCAGCCGGTGAAGACCAGGGAGCCCCTTGAATGACAATGGAAAATTTCATCGCGGAAAAGAAAAAGCCCTACAGGTCATGCAGGGCTTTTGGTCAGTCCTTTTGTTCAATAGCTGTTTGCGGATTAGTCCCGGCTGCCGGACAGGACCGCGAGCAGGTGCAGCAGGTGAATGAACAGGTTGTAGATGTTCAGGTACAGGCTGACCGTGGCACGAATGTAGTTGGTTTCACCACCGTGAATGATACGGCTGGTATCAAACAGGATGAAACCGGACATCAGCAGGATGACAGCCGAGGAAATGGCCAGGGACAGGGCAGACATGTACATGCCGAACAATCCCATGATCAGGTTGCCGACCATGGCCAGCAGAACGATCATCAGGCCGGTGACCAGGAAGCCGCGCATGAAGGAAAAATCTTTACGGGTAGTCAGCACATAACCTGACAGTGTCAGGAAAATGAAGCCAGTGCCGCCCAGTGCCTGCATGACGATTTCGGTACCGTTGGACAGGGTGGCGATGTAGTAATTCAATGTGGGTCCCAATGACGCACCCAGACAGCCTGTAAAGGCAAAAATTGCCACAATACCCGTGGATGAATCGGCAGTCTTGTGAACCCAGAACAAACAACCGAAACCGACCAGAAGAAGAATCAGTCCGACCATATGGGACATATCAAGGGCCATGGCAATACCGGCTGCCGCTGCACTCCAGAGCAGGGTCATGGACAACAGCAGATAGGTATTCTTCAGAACCCTGTTGGTGGACAGGATGGCTTCCTGGCTGCGCGAACCTGTCGCGTACTGATCTTCTAATCTAACCGACCTGAAACCATAATCACTCATTATTACTCTCCAATAACTAAACTAGTTGGTTATTTGTTGAAACTTACTTTGCACTGAATTCTTTGCACTGAATTGCACTTATCTGTATAGATTTGAAAATGACCAGGTTGGCCAGTTTCGCGCACCTGTATCATGCAAAAGTCCTACAAATAATGGGGATAATCCCCGAAAAATCAATGCCTTCATGATACTTGGACCGGACTTAAAAGCAAGAAGTTTCAGGGAACCGACAAAGAACATCCGGCAGTTGACTGCTCCCGATATTCGGGTAAGATGCACCCCTTTCACGGAGGGGTGGCAGAGCGGTTGAATGCACCGGTCTTGAAAACCGGCATAGGTTAATAGCCTATCGAGAGTTCGAATCTCTCCCCCTCCGCCAGAAATAAAAGAACCCGGCCAAAGGCCGGGTTTTTTTATTTCCGGCTTCGGGGAGGCTCGATTCGGACTCTAAGTTCGACAAGCGACAGCGAAGCTGTCGCGCAGGACGCGCGCAGTCCAAGCGCGCCCGCAGGGTCAACTCCGCAGGAGTTGATCAATCTCTCCCCGACCCAGCACAAATTTCACACCAATATTGATGCGGTCTTTTTGCAGAATGAACAAGACTTCATTCGCGGCTAAAGCCGCTTCCTACAGCAAACAAAACCCACAAAAAATGCTTCTGTCGCTGATAAAAACATTCCAATAAAAAAGGCGCCCTCAGGCGCCTTTTTCAATTCCACGAAATACTTTTATTGTTGCTGCAAAGCCAACGACACATCATCACCCTGCAGGGAAATCAGATCCATCAGGATCTTGCCGCTTTCCACCAGGTAGGGGTCTGCATCGTCGTCACCTTCGGCCATGCGCTCGGTACGATCAACCGGATCGATACCAGCATTGTTGACCACGTCTTCCTCGTCTTCATCAACCTCATCCATGGCCTCGACACTTTCATAGGACTCCTGACCCTTGGCGATGCGGCGTGCATTGGTGATCTGCAGTCGCCACTGGTCAGCTTCCTCGCGCTCGGCAACCAGTTTTGCCTCGTTCAATGTCAGCTGGTTTTTCTCCTGGTTTTCGATGGCACGATCAATCTGTGCTTCGATAAAGGTGAAGTCAGGGTCATCAGCCAGGCGGCTTTCGTGACGACTGATAAGCGTTGGCAAGGCCGATTTCAGATCTGAATAGGGACGGTAATAGTTGGGTTCGATAGTATCCCAGGGCAGGGCAGTGGGCAGGGCGCTTTCCCCGATATCTTCCGATGTGTCGTACAGGGAAGGGAACTTGATGTCAGGAGTAACGCCCTTGTGCTGGGTACTTTCACCGGAAATACGATAGAACTTGGCGCGGGTGATTTTCATCTGGCCTTCGCCAAGACCAACCAGTTCCTGCACCGTGCCCTTGCCAAAGGTCTGGCTGCCCAGGACCAGTCCACGCTGGTAATCCTGGATGGCGCCGGCAAAAATTTCAGAGGCAGAGGCGCTCAGACGATTAACCAGAACAGCCAGCGGGCCGTCGTAAACCACTTCGGGATCCGGGTCACCCTGGACAATATTGTTACCTTCGGCATCGCGCACCTGAACAGTAGGGCCGCGCCTGATGAACAGACCGACCAGTGAATTGGCTTCAGTCAGTGAACCACCGCCATTGCGACGCAGGTCGACCACGACGCCATCGACACCCTCAGCCTTGAGTTCCTCAAGCAGGTTACGCACGTCTCGTGTACTGCTGCGATAGTTGGGATCACGGCGCTGCAGGGCTTCAAAATCTATGTAGAAGGTCGGCAGTTCAATAACACCGATCTTGCGTGTCTCGCCATTGTAATTGACCTCGACAATTTCCTTGCGGGCAGACTGGTCTTCCAGTTTCACGGTGTCGCGGGTGATACTGATTTCCTTTCTTTCCAGGCCGGCTTCCGAGGAAGCAGGGATGAGATTGAGCCTGACCACGGAGCCTTTTTCGCCACGGATAAGCTGTACCACGTCATCGACACGCCAGCCGACAACATCCACGTAGGGCATGTCGCCCTGGGCGACGCCGATAATGCGGTCGGCAGGTTGCAGTTCACCGGCCAGGTCGGCAGGGCCACCACTGACAATGCTGACCACCTTCGTGTATTCATCTTCGGTGGTGAGAACGGCACCGATGCCTTCCAGTGACAGGCGCATGCTCATGTTGAAGTTTTCCGCAGCACGGGGCGCGTAATACTGGGTGTGCGGATCGAAGGTCATGGTCATGGCATCCATGTACCGCTGGTAGATATCCAGGCCATTGGTTTTCAGTACCTGGCTGAGCTGTGAGCGGAAACGGTCACTGAGTTCCTCGCGGATCTTCACCATGTCCATTTCCTTGTCATCCAGCTTCATGGACAGGGCATTACTCTTGATGCGTTTTTCCCAGAGACTTTCCAGTTCGCTGTCATCGGCCGCCCAGGGTTCTTCCGAACGGTCGACCACGAGAAATTCATCCCGGGTGAAATCAAAATCGGTGGTGTCTTCTTCCAGGCGCTTGAGCGTGTAAACCAGTCGCTGCATCAGGCGCTCGCGGTAGCGATTGAATACCAGGTAACCAAATTCCACGTCGCCTTCCAGAAGCAGGTCATCCAGGCTGGTGCGATAGGCTTCAAACTCATCGATATCGGACTGCGTGAAATAAATTCGGTTGCCGTCCAGAGTCTTGATAAAGCTGTCGAGCAACTTGGAGGAAAACTCATCATTGAAGTTGATTTCGGAATAGTGGTTGTTCACCAGGTGATCAATGATGTTTTTGGTAATGTCTTCGTAATCAGCTTCCGGATGAAGCTCTTCAAAGATCACAGAAACATCCAGGGGTATGTCTGCGGGCAGGTACAGGGGCTGTTGTGCCTGTACGCCACTGAAATTCAGTGTGTAGGTAAAGCCCAGGATCAATGCCGCTTTGGACAGTTGCCGGAATACGCCTGCTTTCATCAATTTCATAACTATGCCTTGGGTAATGCGTTGTAATGACTTTGTGGGATGTCCAGGTCTCGTCTTGTGTCTAAGTTGATGGACGTCCCTATGCCTATCTTTTTAGTGTCTGCCAACAGGTTTATGTAGCTGGTTTACATACCTATCTACGTGTCAATCGGCTACATGGCCCAATTCCGGCATACAACCAGTTTCACCTTGACCTGTAAAGGTTTCAGATACCTTTGGACACCTTGATGACACCTTTGTTTCAGAACCTGATTGTGCCATCCATCTTACTATCATATGGGCAAAATTTGGCAAAAAAATGCAATCCCCGCCAACCCTTACACGCTTTTGCAGTCTATACGGTGCAACTGACCCGGTGCTGAACAGGTCCCCGTTAATCCGGTTTGATGCGCTTTTTGCGTGCCGAGGCATGTCTTTCGGTCAATTCCACATCAATGTAACGATCCGTGATGGCACTGGAACCATGACCGGCATCATCCCTGACATGTTCACGGGGCCGGTGTTTGACGTCTTCCGAGATGCCGGTATGGCGGAGCCAGTGGACTGTCGCAGCCGTCAGGGCCTCGGCATCCTCGGTAAAGCCGTCCCGGCGCATGGCCTGTTCGGCTTCATTGAAACAGGCCTGGACAATGCCACGTATCTGCCGTGTGCTGGTGATATTGCCCTGGCCACGGGCCTTGTGGACCAGCGTTGTATATTCACCGGGCGAGGGCAGTGCCGGCAGGCCGCGGGCAGTACGATAGCGCTTCAGGGCCTCCAGCATGGCGTCACTGACGGAGATCTGGCGTTCCTTGTTCCCTTTACCGACGGTCCTGAACCACCAGTTACCCTCTAGGTCACGCTCGAAATCACCCATTTTGGGGCTCCAGCGCTCGGTTTCCACCAGTTCGGAGATACGTAAATACATGCCGAAGAGGGCGTTCATGATGAACAGGGTGCGTTCATGCAAAGAATCCTTTTGGGCCATTTTTTCAGCAGTTTCAAGCACATAGGACCACTGTAGCTGGGAAAGCCGGCGAATGGGGCGGCTGGACTGGCTTTTGCGGACAAATTTGCCCTTCTGGCGAATCTGGGCCACCGGGTTGAATTCCAGGTAATCCTCCTGGATCAGGAAGTTACAGAAGCTGCTGAGCACGGCAAAAATGCTCTGGATAGCGCTCTGGGACAGGAAATACGTGGTTTCACCGGATTTTTTGCCTTGCAGGACATAGGGGCGCCATTCCGGGTTGGGCACCCTTTCTCCGCCTTTGAGTTCATACCGGGACACATTCTTGGTGCCAATCCAGTCCCTGGGCGGATTTTTGGCAAATTCCACGTAGGCCTCGATATGTTCACGACGGATGTTTTTCAGCGATTTTTTCTCCACCAGCCAGCACCAGTGCAGGAAATGCTCGATTTCACGTCGGTACGTGGAAAACGTGTCAGGACTGCCACGGTAGGAATACAGGAACTCACTGGCCAGCTGGTAATCGTCCACGGCATGTTCCGGCTCATCTTCAAGCAGGTGCTTCACAGAGGTGATTCTGTGTTTGTAGGGGTTGGCCATTTCTTCAAGCGTGTCAAAGAACGGCACTGGCGGTGTTGCAGAACTCATGGAACTCCAGTGTATACCAAAGATTTGCTGATCAAGATCTTATCCAGGGAAACAGGGCATTCAGGACAAATATTGCTGAAAACGATAATTCGAATACTTCTAGATAACCGTCATAAGTTACTGATAGGGCTAATTTAAAACGAAATTATCAGGTATTTTCGCCTATTCTGCTATTTCCGGTAATAAAGATTACCGGAAATAAGATATAACTATATGTGCAGGAAGTCCAGCCCTTATCCGGTAAATACACAGTGCCCCTCTACTTGCTTCAGATTCTCATCAAATGTGCACATCAGTGGATGAATAAAGCTGTTTATATTCATGAGGCTGAATTTGGTACTGTAATGTAATGCCAGAAGACCCAGAAATCATTTCCCGGGTTAACCAGGCCTGGTGAGGCTGACGCTATATCGGAAATTGATGATCAAATAGCGAATATTGAATACTCAGCAAGTTTGAACAATGCATCATTGAGCATCTTCATTTTTCTTCTTCATTTTTGCCTTGTACATATTTTCATCAGCCTTGTTGATGACATCATCCAATGAGTCAAGTGTGGTTGGAAGTATCTCGGCCACTCCGTAGCTGTACTTCGGAAAGAGCCTCGGTATAGCCAGATTACTGATGTGCGCATTGAGTCGATTTATCAATATGCCTTCTGACGCCTTGGAATCCCTGACAAGGACGATAAATTCATCCCCCCCTACCCGTGCGATCACGTCACTTTCCCGAAACGCGCTCTGCAGTGAGTCTGCAAACAGCTTTATCATTTCTGAGCCTTCCTTGTGGCCTAATCGATCATTAATTGATTTGAGGTTATCCAGGTCAAAGAACAATAAGGTCAAGGGCAGTTTTGTCCTTCGGGACTCATTGATGGCCATTTCTGCAAATAATTTAAATCCACGGCGATTCAATAACCTGGTAAGTTCATCAGTGGTAGCCTGTTCACGAAGTCGCCATTCCAGCTTGTCGATTTCATAGGACAGGTAGATCAAGAGCAAGGCGATTGAACTCAAGACGAAAGCTGTAGCAACAGCGAAGGCTTCAGTCTCATCAATATTGCCCTGGCTCAATTGGTTATGAATGATCGTCATGACAAAAAAGAGAAGAAAAATAGCCGGAAAAACGAAAGTACGACAGTGTTCTCCGCCAGTCCCGGACATGAGAAAAATTGAATAAAGGCCAGGCGTGCATTTACTGATTTGATTAAAAATGGTAAGCAGCACCAAAGCGATAAGGGTATAGACAGACAGCAAGACATTTGCATCAACTGAAACCAGGTCAGTCGCATGAAAAATATGGGCCGCTATGTAAAAAGTAACCAGAACGAAGGCTATCGAGACGAGAAAATCATGGGTAACCGACGCTACGGCATTGTTTTTTAAATTAAATAGCGGAATCAGCGATAAGAGCATTATCGCCACAATTGACTGTGGGGATACCGGGAAAACATTATCTGCGTTTGACCGGTTAACCAGGAAGTAATTCAAGGCATTTACCTCCCCGTCTGTATACACAATTTGTAATGAATTCAAAAAGATAATTGACACAATCAGGAAAAGCGTTGCCTTGGCCAGATTGCGGTAAGTTCGATGCCTGATCCTGAAAGTTAAGACTGAAACACCGGAAAAGAATAAAGCCAGGGCTGTATTGGACTGCATCTGCATCCAGTTTCCTGGCAAAAAGGAATAGCCCATCGGTAGCAGCCAATTAAGCATGACAGCGACGAGATAGAGAAAGAAAATAACAATGCAGCACAGCGCAAACAGAAATATTTGCCTGGTGGCTTGTTTATCAATTGACGCCGGTAAAGCCTCCCAATTGATCTGTCTCACAAAGCACTCCCTAGTTGATACCAGCCGGTTGTTCAAGAATACCAGCTATGGACACAACAAAAGGTCTAAACAGGCATCAAAACGCCTCTAAAGCATTTTTTATGGCAGGCTGTTGATTAACCTCAACAACAGCCTGGCTGTGGGGTACTCCTTGCCCGGGTTCAGGATGCCCTGGCCTGGCGCATGGTGACGAATTCTTCAGCGGCTGTAGGATGGATACCAACCGTTGAATCCAGCTGGCTTTTGGTGACACCACACTGCATGGCAGTGGCAAATCCCTGGATGATTTCACCGGCCTCAGCGCCCATCATATGCATGCCAAGGACCTTGTCTGTGGCTTTATCAACAATGAGCTTCATGTACGTGCGTTCCTCGTTGCCGGACAGCGTGTGCTTGAGGTGGCGAAAATCACTCTCATAGATCTCAATCTCACTGTATTGGCTCTGTGCCTCTTCCTCGGTAAGGCCCACGGTACCCACATTCGGATGGCTGAAAACGGCAGTCGGGATATTGGTGTAGTCCATGGTGCCATTGCCGCTATTGAACAGGTTGGCTGCCAGGATCATGCCTTCAGCGGTTGCCACGGGGGTCAGGGCGGCCCGCCCCACCACGTCGCCCAGGGCAAAAATGCCGGGTTCAGTGGTTTCAAAGGACTCATTAATGATGATCGTGCCGTTTTTTTCTGTCGTGACGCCGGTATTTTCCAGGCCAAGATCCGCTGTATTGGGTTTGCGGCCCGTGGCATACAGGACACAATCCACGTTCATGGGCTCGGAATCCCGGAATGTGACGGCCAGGCCATCGTCTGAACGGCTGATTTCACTGACGTTGGTATTCATGCGCATATCGATATGACGCTGACACTCGACGAACAGCTTTTCCCTGACATCCTTGTCAAAATGCTTCAGTGGAATCTCGCCACGATAGGACAAGGTGGTCTCGGCGCCCAGACCGGCGAATATGCCGGCAAATTCCAGGGCGATATAGCCTCCGCCGACGACCAGAATGCGCCGTGGAAAGGCCTCCAGGTCAAAGATTTCATTGGAGGTAACCGCCAGTTCCTTGCCGGGCAGGTCCGGAATAAAGGGCCAGCCACCCGTGGCAATGAGGATATATTTCGCCGTGATGGTCTCACCATTCACACTAATGGTGTTTTTACCTGAAATGCTTGCCCTGCCGTTGTAGACCTTGACCCCTGAATTATCCAGCAAACTATCGTAGATCCCGTTGAGGCGTGAAATTTCGCGTGTTTTATTGTCGCGCAGCACATTCCAGTCAAAAGGCGGTAGCTGGGTTTGCCAGCCAAAACCGCGACTATCCTGGCACAGCTGGCTGAAATGGGCAGCATAGGTATAGAGTTTTTTGGGCACACAGCCCACGTTGACGCAGGTTCCGCCCATATAGCGATCTTCGGCAATAGCTACCCTGGCGCCGTAACCGGCAGACATGCGGGCCGCCCTGACGCCGCCTGAACCGGCGCCTATAACGAACAGGTCGTAATCAAACATCTGATCTCCTGGTGTGATACTTCAAGTGAGGGAAAACGCATGCAAGGCTACCCCGGATTCACTCGAAATCCCATAAGCGTGGGGTGAAAAAAATTTCTATTTTAATTTTAAAGGTTTATTATTGGTGAGCGTCAACAAGAAAGACATTCTGTCATGCGGAATAACAGGATTGAAAGGACTGACCAATGAATGATAACAATGATGATCGTCACGCTTCAGGACACCAGCAAGGTGATGAGACTCCAGCCATGCCTGAAAGCAGAAGCACCCCTGCCCTGATCGAAAAATTTGTCATTCGCCTGCCCAAGGGGTTGCGAAAAAAGATCAAGCATCTCTCTGAACAGAATCGCCGCAGCATGAACTCGGAAATAATCATGGTGCTGGAAAAACATATTCAGCAAAACCTGTCCGATGATGTGGCTGAATTTGTCACGGATGCGAACCTGCAAGCGCGCAGGGTCAACACTCCCGGTATCGAGAAGATGTCAGATGACGAACTGACCCGCAGGCTTGAAAACCTGCCTGAGGAGAAAAAGCAGGCCCTGCTGGAACTGCTTGGATAACGACTGCCAGCTGCAGTGCGTTCTTTTTCCCATCTGTCGTCTCCAGGCAAACAGTCTGCAAGAGATTAACCGAGCCAGGTTGTCACTGGTTCTATCCGTGTTTCGTTTCCTGATGGCGGCCAGGTTTGTTGACTTGCAGATGGCCGCCAAACAATCCTGTACCACCTACCCGTCATAACTGCTCACCACCCAAGCATGCAAATTCCCTTTTCAATGGCAGACAATGAAGATTCCATGGAGAAACTTGGCCTGGAAGATGGTGAGGTGTTTTACCAGTCGGAATTTCTTACGGCCGGCGAAGCCGACCAATACCATGACACCTTACTCCGGGAAACTGACTGGCAACAGGACAGTCTTGTCTTCGGTGGTAAAACGGTACCCATTCCGCGGCTGCAGGCCTGGCACGGCGAAGAAAACAGTCACTATGGTTACTCCGGTCTGGCACTTACCCCGTTACCCTGGACGCCCTTGCTGTCTGAACTGAAATGCCGGGTGGAAAAAGCCGCTGACAGTTGCTTCAATTCCGTGTTGCTGAATTATTACCGCGATGGCAACGACAGTGTTTCCTGGCACAGTGATGATGAAAAAGAACTGGGAAGCGAACCCGTGATTGCCTCGCTGAGCCTGGGTACAACCCGTCGTTTTGAACTCAGGCACCGCCACAAAAAGGGACGAAAATTTACCTGTGAGCTGGCCCATGGCAGCCTGCTCATCATGGGCCCGGGCATTCAGCAGCACTGGCATCACCAGGTTCCCAAGCAGCCTGGACTCAGCGCTGGCAGGATCAACCTGACATTCCGCTATGTCCATCCACAGACCTGAGTATCTGCTGGTTCAAATCACTGGCCCGTTTTTTGCTCTCTTTTTTGCTAAAATTAATCATGTTGACCCAACAACAAACGCTCATGATGTCATGACAAAGTTCCCGAACCTGTGAGACCACATATGAGGACAGCTGTGTATCGTTTTATTAGCCTCTTCCTGCTTTTTGTACTGCCGGTTGCTGCTGTTGACGCAGAATACCTGCGTGGCAGAGAAGCCATGGTGTCATCCCGTTCGGATATCGCCTCGGAAATCGGTAGCGAGATCCTGACCCAGGGTGGCAACGCCATTGATGCCGCAGTTGCCACCGGTTTTGCCCTGTCTGTGGCTTATCCCTCGGCAGGAAACCTGGGCGGCGGTGGCTTCATGGTGCTACACCTGGCGGCCGGCGAGGTCATTACCCTGGATTTTCGTGAAAAAGCGCCTGCCGCAGCATCCCGTGACATGTACCTGGATAGCCAGGGCAATGTCGACCGCAACCTGGCCCGCAGCAGTCGCCAGGCGTCTGGCGTGCCCGGCACAGTGGCGGGTTTGCTGGATGTACTGAACCGCTACGGCACCATGACCCGGGAACAGGTCATTGCACCGGCAATCAGGCTGGCCGAGGAAGGCTTTATTCTCAACAATGACATTGCAGGACAGTTTCGCAGTCATTTCACCACCTTCAGGCAGTATCCGGCCTCACTGGCCAAGTTTTCCAAAAATGGTTCGCCCTATGCTGCAGGTGACCGCTGGGTACAACCGGACCTGGCAGCTACCTTGCGGGACATCTCCGATCAGGGCCGCGACGGGTTCTACAAGGGGCGTGTGGCTGACCTGATTGTCAGTGACATGGCGCAAAACAATGGCCTGATAACCCATGCTGATCTGCAGAACTATGAAACAGTCTGGCGCGAACCTGTGCATGGCACCTACCGGGGTTATGATATCTGGTCCATGGGGCCACCCTCTTCCGGTGGGACGGCCATCATCCAGATGCTGAACATGATGGAACCCTTTGATGTGAGTGCAATGGGCTGGGGCAGCACGGAAGCCGTTCACCTACTGGTCGAGGCCCAGCGCCGGGCTTATGCAGACCGCGCCGTCTACATGGGCGACCCTGATTTTTCCGATATTCCCGTTGCCGTCATGACCGACAAGGATTATGCCCGGCATCGTTTTGAGACATTCGATCCACAACGGGCTGGAGACAGTACACAGGTTGAAGCCGGTGAGCTGCCGGCAGAAAGTCGCAATACCACTCACTATTCCGTGATGGACAGTGAGGGCAACGCGGTGTCTGCCACGATCACCCTGAACAGTTCCTACGGTAACAAGATCGTGGTCCCGGGTGCCGGTTTTTTGCTGAACAACGAAATGAGCGACTTTGCCACGCGGGTTGAAGATTCTCACGTCAACCAGATCCAGCCTGGCAAACGTATGATGAGTTCGATGTCACCCACCATCGTCAGCAAGGAGGGTGCCCCTGTACTGATCACAGGCTCGCCGGGGGGTACTGCCATTATCAATACGGTGCTCCAGGTTATTCTTAACGTTATAGACCATGGCATGCCCATTGATGAGGCCGTTACCAGCCCTCGTCTCACCCACCAGTGGCGCCCGGATATAATTCGTTACGAGTCCGGCGCGATCAGTGAAGAAGTCGCCAAGGCTCTAGAGGCCATGGGACACAAGGGGCTCAATGGCTCCAGTTTCTATATCGGGGAAGCCAATTCCATCCTGGTGGGCGAAGACTATGTGGATGGCATGTCAGACCCAAGGATTGTCGGTGGTGTTGCCGGCTATTAGTGCCGGCGCGAAGTAAGCAGAAGCCGTGTCCACAACAGACCAATTTGATATCTGAATTATCGGTGCAGGCGTGGTGGGCCTGGCAGTCGCCTGGAAACTTTCGCAAAACTCCGTGTTTGCAAACCGCTCCATTGTTGTCCTTGAAAAAAATGCCGGTTTCGGTGAGGAAACCAGCAGCAGGAACAGTGAAGTAATCCATGCAGGAATCTATTACCCGCAAGACTCCCTGAAAACACGGCTGTGTATTGAAGGCCGAAAGCAACTCTACGCCTACTGTGAGCAGTTCAATATTCCCTGCAGGAAACTCGGGAAACTGATCATTGCCCGCAAGGAGCAGCAGCCTGAACTGGCCGCACTGTGGCGCAAGGCAGAAGATAATGGCGTGACAGACCTGTCACTGGTTTCCGCCAGGCAACTGGCACAACTGGAACCCGAACTGGAGGCAGTCGAAGCACTGCTTTCCCCTTCCAGTGGCATTATCGACAGTCATCAATACATGTATTCACTGTTGGCCATGGCGGAAAACAATGGCACCCTTTTTTCGCCACTAACGCAGGTCACTGCCATAGAAAAAAGACCGAATGGTTTTCGTTTAAGCACGCAATGCCAGGACAGTCCTTATACCTTTGATGCCGGCCAGGTGATTAACTGTGCAGGATTATCAGCGCAGCAAGTCGCCGGTTGCATTGACAACTATCCCGGGGATGAGATTCCGGCGCAAAAACTGGTCAAGGGTTCCTACTTCAATCTCAAGGGCAAATCGCCTTTTTCCCATCTCGTCTACCCTTTGCCCGAGAAAAACCTCAAGGGCCTGGGTGTCCATGTGACCCTGGATATGGCCGGGCAAGCCCGGTTCGGTCCTGATGCTGAAACGGTAACGGATATCGATTATGCCGTGGACCAGAACAGGGAGTCCCTCTTTCGGGCGGCCATTGCGACATACTACCCGGGCATCAGCACGCGGGAGATTCATCCGGGTTACAGTGGTATTCGTCCCAAGCTTGCCGGTGATGGTGGTGTGGCTGATTTTGTTATCCGGGATGGTGCTGATCACGGATACGAAGGACTGGTCCAGCTTTTTGGTATCGAGTCACCTGGACTGACGGCCAGCCTGGCCATTGCTGATGCGGTGCTTTCCTGCCTGCAAAAATAGACAGTTACAAGCCCCCAATACCCGCCCGGTGAGATAGCGTGTCACTGTGCTGCTATCAAGCGGGATACCGGGTTGTCCTGCTTGCTGAATCTGACTCCAATACCAGCCCCCCTGCTACTGCCTGGCGGACTGATCCAGAATACTTTGCCCTGGACTGCATGCCGGTTGTCGCTGCCTGGCAGTTTCAGCAACAGGAACACGGGATCCCCCAGTGCGTAATTTTCTGCATCAGGAATAAACAGGCCGCCGTTTCTGGCAAACGGCATATAGCATCGCGCCAGGGCGTTATTGTCGGGTACGGATAGATGAAAAAAAGGCAGCGCTTCCTGCGCCTTTTCTAAGTCCTTCATGGTTTCCGAAAAGCAATTATTTAACTGTCGCGGCCCAGCTATAAAATAACGATTCCAGTATCAACAGGGTGTTTGGATTGGAACTGCTGTTGATAGCACGCCGTGTTTTGAGCAGCTCACGATAAAAATCGTGAAGCTTCTTCAGTCTAGTACGTTCCTGGAAAAACACCGCGAGATTTTGCAGATCGTGGTCATCAAGGTCATTGTGTTCCCCTGCCCTGGCGCTCTGGTTGTGAGACAGGATGTCTGATGTACAAAACATCATGCCTTCAATGTTGTCTTCAATGTCATAGCCTTCACACTCGGCGGCAGCGCGTGCAATTGAGATATTGCCACTGAGTAATTGTTCCAGCACACCATGGAGCACCGTCCTGTCATGCAGGGCGTCATCATCAGCATATTCCAGTGCACGCAGTGGAACATTATTGGCGATTCGCAACAGCTCCGTGGCCGAAGCCCGAATATTTTTTTCTTCAAGCCAGGGGATGACCACTTCAGGTGACGGGCGGGTGAACTTGAGCATGTGGCAGCGACTGCGAATGGTTGCCATCAACAAGGCCGGCTGATGGGAGATCAGGATCAGCAATGTGCTGCTGGAGGGTTCTTCAAGGGCCTTCAGAAGCGCATTGGCACTGCTGACATTCATGGCTTCCGCCGGATTGAAGATAACGACCTTGTAGCCACCACGCTGCGATGTGTTGTTGATGAAGGCGATGGTATCGCGCACCTGCTCGATACGGATTTCCCGGGAATCTTCAGGCTGGATAATCTTCAGGTCAGCATGGGTGCCCGCAGCCAGCAGCTGGCATTCCCGGCAGTGACCACAAGGCTGGTCATCCTGTTTCTCACTGCAAAGCAGGTAATGGGCAAAATGTCTTGCCAGCATGAATTTGCCGAGCCCCTGCTGGCCACCAAACAGGTAGGCGTGGGCAAGTTTGCCACTGGAGTAAAGACCGAGCAGGCGCGAATACTGCTCGCCCATCCAGGGCAATAATTCAGTGGCATTCTCACTCATGCTTCAGGCAGTCTCCGCCTGAGGGGACAGGTTCAGACCAAAGTGTATGTTCATGGTATCCAGTATCTGACGGGCAACGGTTTCAATACTGCCCGAGGCATCGATGAGTACACGAGACTCCGGTGTGGATTGTGCCAGTTGCCTGAAGCCTTCCCTTACCCTGCTCTGGTACTCAAGCCCTTTTTGTTCAAAGCGATCTTCTCCGCTGCCCCTGGCATCGGCCCGTGCCAGTGAAACAGACGGGTCCAGGTCGAGAATCAGGGTCAGATCGGGTATGAAATCGCCAACAACCTGTTGATGTACGGTTTCGACAACGTCCAGCCCAAGCCCGCCTGCGACCCCCTGGAATGCCCGTGATGAATCGGCAAAACGATCTGAAATCACCCAGGTGCCCTTTGCCAGTGCTGGCCAGATAGTTTCTGTCAGGTGGGAACGCCTGGCTGCATAGATCAACAGTAATTCGGTCATGTCATCCCAGCGGCCAACATCACCTTCCACGATCAGCCGGCGAATTTCCTCGGCCCCGGGTGAGCCGCCAGGTTCGCGTGTCAGCAGTGCAGGCAAACCCGCTGCCTGCATCGCAGCCAGCAGCTTGCGGCTTTGCACGCCCTTGCCTGCCCCATCAACACCTTCAAGCACGATGAAACCGGCTTTACCTGTTGCAGATTTGTTGTTCATTTTTACTACTGTCCACCTAACTGGTATTGCTGAACTGCCCGTTCATGTTCTTCCAGTGTGCTGGAAAAATAATGACTGCCGTCACCGCGGGCAACAAAATAGAGTGTATCACCCTCGTCGGGGTGCAGGCTGGCATAAAGTGACTCCCTGCCGGGTAATGCAATCGGTGTAGGGGGCAGGCCGGCATTCATGTAAGTGTTGTAAGGTGTCCTGCGGCGCAAATCGGCTCGCGTCAGGTCACCGGTAAAATCGCTGCCAAGGCCATAGATTACTGTCGGGTCAGTTTGCAGTCGCATGTTGCGCTGCAATCGTCGTACGAAGACGCCGGCAATTTGCTGTCGTTCACTGGCCAGACCGGTTTCTTTTTCAACGATCGATGCCATGACCAGGGCTTCATAGGGTTCCTCATAGGGCAGCCCGACATCCCTGGCAGCCCATTCTTCTGACAGCACGGATTGCATCAGTGTGAAGGCTCTCTGGAGTATTTGCCTGTCGGTGGTACCACGACTGAAATTATAGGTATCGGGAAAAATCATGCCCTCGGGATAGCTCTCACTGCCAAGCAGTGACTGCAATGCTGACGGATCATTGGCCGGCAATTCCACCGTGATCATCGGGTGCGCCTGAATGGCCTGCAAAGCCTGCGCGAGGGTCCAGCCTTCCAGCAAGACCACCTGGTAGACAATGACGTCACCGGAAGCCAGCTTGTCCAACAAGCCGGTGGCTGTCATGCCCGGCGTCAGCAGGTAATCACCGGCCTGTATGGCATTGGCACGACCACTGAGGCGACCATACAGGCGCACATCAAAGGGGTAATCCAGGATGTCCTGGCTGGCCAGCTGGTTCACCAGCTGGTTGAAGGTCATGCCGGCTCGTACTTCGATGACCTGGTCGTCGTTTATCGCGACAGGTGCATTGATATGCTGGACGAAAAAAATGACGCGCAACAGACCACAAAGCAGCAGGATCCAGCCCCACAAGAGCACCTTCTTTTTGCTGATGGGAATTCGCGGTGCTTGTTGATGTTTCTCGTCAGCCATGAGTCCGGAGTAATTATCTGTAGCTGTTTGCGAAACTGTTACGTTGAAACCGATGCAAGCAATTCGCTGACAGCTTTGTTCGCCACATGGGAAAAATGACGCTGGTCTGCCGGAAAAGTCACCTCGGTATCACCGCTTTGAATTTTCCTGACCGGCCAGACACCAAAGATACTGTTGCAGAAAAAGACCTCTCGGGCTTTGCATAGCTGTGCCAGGCTGCAGTCATCCACTTCCCTGACCTGCCCCAGGCAGCTGGCCAGGTAATTGCGCATGATACCGGCAACACCACACTGAAAAAGTGATGGTGTCATTAACTCCCCGTCCTGCACCCAGAAAATGTTGCTGCGTGTCCCTTCAATGACATGGCCTTCGGTATCCAGCATCAGGCCTTCCATGTAAGTATCGTTCGGCCACTCCATGGAGGCCAGTACCTGCTCAAGCCTGTTGAGGTGCTTGATGCCTGCCAGGGCCGGTTGCCTGGCCAGGCGTTGCTGGCAGACAAACACATCAATGCCGCTGGAAAACAGGTTGTCCGGGTAAGCAGGCAGATCATGCAAGCCAAGAATATGTACAGGTTCAGGTGAATCAGGCGGCGCATAGCCGCGACCGCCACTGCCACGGGTGACCATAAGCTTGAGCACACCCTGCTCCGGGAAATTTGCGGACAGTTCTGCAATCTCTGCTTCCAGTTGTCCTCGGTCCAGGGGGATTTTCAGTCGCCGGGCACCTTCCTCGAGTCTGTCCAGGTGTGCAGCCAGCAAGATCGGTGTGCCCTGGTGAATGAGTATGGTTTCGAAAAGACCGTCGCCGTAGGCCAGCCCCCTGTCACTGGTAGCGATTGATTCATGCGGCTGACCATTGACTGGCATGACGCCCCCGGTCAGATCCGGGACAGAATCAGGCTGCCGTTGGTACCGCCAAAGCCAAAGGAATTGCTCATGACAGCTGTCATTGACATGTCCCTTGCCGTGTTGGGGACATAATCCAGGTCGCAACCCTCGCCGGGTTTATCCAGGTTGATGGTGGGCGGAACGACACCCTCCAACATGCTCATGATGGAGAATATGGCTTCCACGGCACCAGTTGCTCCCAGGGAATGACCGATCATGGACTTGATGGAGCTCACGGCGAGATTCTCACTGTGATTGCCGAATACCTGCTTCACTGCCATGGTTTCAGCCAGGTCCCCTGCCATGGTGGATGTACCATGGGCGTTGATGTACTGAACCTGGGAAGCATCAAGCCCGGCATCGTTCAGGGCATTTTGCATACAGCGCGCTGCCCCTTCGCCGTTCTCGGAGGGTGAGGTGATGTGGTAGGCATCGCCACTCATGCCAAATCCTGCCACCTCTGCATAGATATTGGCACCACGTTTTTTGGCCGCCTCATATTCTTCCAGCAGCAGAATACCGGCCCCGTCACTGAGCACGAAACCGTCACGATCTGCATCCCAGGGTCTGCTGGCGACGGTGGGATCATCATTACGGGTGGATAATGCCCTGGCGGCGCAGAATCCGCCCAGGCCTGCCTTGGACAGGGGTTTTTCAGCCCCGCCCGCTACCATGGCATCGGCATCACCATAGGCAATCATGCGGGCAGCCAGGCCAATACAATGCGTGCCGGTGGTACAGGCCGTGGAAACGGCCAGGTTTGGCCCCTTGAGATTGAAGTCGATGGAAAGAGTGCCCGCTACCATGTTGATGATGGAGCCTGGTACGAAATAGGGAGATATCTTGCGGGGACCGCGATCCTTGATCAGTTCAACGGTATTTTCAATATTGCTGATGCCGCCAATCCCCGAACCGATCGCCACCCCGACCCGGTCAGGGTCATAGCCTGCTGATTCGAATCCGGCATCAGTCATTGCCTGTTTGCCGGCGGCAATGCCATAGTGTAGGAATTCATCCATGCGCCTGGCTTCTCGCAGGGGCATGTATTCCTCGACATTGAAGTCCCTGATCAGACCACCAAAGCGGGTGCTGTAGGCGGATGCATCAAATTCATCGATCAGGGAAATGCCGCTTTTCCCAGCTTTCAGACCGTCCCAGGTGCTTTTAACACTGTTGCCAAGCGGGGTGATTGCTCCCATCCCGGTGATAACGACTCTTCTTCTGGACAATTGTTATTCCTTGGAATTTTTTGCCGTAACTATACTGAATAATCCTGCCATGAAACAACGCTCAGTGACGTTATCTTCTACGCAAAACTCGGCAATACGGTTTCGGTTGAGCCAATAAAAAAGCTACTTCCGGAAGACCGAAAGTAGCTTCTTGAATTACCCGGTCTGGTAATTACAGATGTTCGTTGACGTAGTTGATAGCCAGTTGCACTGTCGTGATTTTTTCAGCTTCTTCGTCAGGAATTTCTGTTTCGAATTCTTCTTCCAGGGCCATAACCAGTTCTACGGTATCCAGGGAATCAGCACCCAGATCCTCGACAAAAGATGATTCGCTTTTCACCTCTTCTTCTTTCACTCCGAGTTGTTCGGCGACAATCTTTTTTACTCGTTCTTCAACGCTACTCATATTCTTCTTAGCTCCTGTTAGCTCCTGGTAGACAAAGATTTGAATTAAAAATCTGGTAACTGTTTGTCGGGGCCAACCCCGATATTGAGCGCAGTTTACCGTAACTTAATTAATTATGTAATCTTAAAAACCCTTTAATTTTCCGGCAAAAAAATGCCGTATTTTCAATGCTGTATAAAACGTATTTGGGAATTATCCCATATACATTCCACCGTTTACATGAACAGTTTCACCCGTTATATAACCTGCTTGATCTGACGCAAGAAAAGCCACTACTGCAGCGACCTCTTCAGGCTGTCCATAGCGTGCCATGGGTATTTTTGACAGCAATGCCGCCGTTTGTTCCTCGCCCAGTTCCCGGGTCATATCGGTGTCGATAAAACCTGGTGCAACAGCATTCACGGTAATACCCCGTGAACCGATTTCCATTGCCAGGGCGCGGGAAAATCCTTCAAGCCCCGCCTTGGCTGCTGCATAGTTGGACTGGCCGATATTGCCACTTGAGCCCACCACGGAACTGATGCTGACGATGCGTCCCCAGCGCGCCTTGGTCATGCCCCTGACCAGGGCCTTGGACATGCGGTAAATGGAACTGAGGTTGGTATTGATAACCTGGTCCCATTCGTCGTTTTTCATTCGCATCAGGATATTGTCGCGAGTAATCCCGGCATTGTTGACCAGGATGGCAACAGGGCCAAACTCATCCTGCACAGATTGGCAAAAAGCGGCGATGGATTCATCGGAAGACACATCCAGGCAGTAGCCTTTACCGGCAATATTGTTTTCTGCCAGGTAGGCGGTGATGTTGTCAGCGCCGGATTCAGAGGTTGCGGTGCCTATGACGGTGGCCGTCTTGCCCAGTTCGAGTGCAATTGCCTTGCCGATGCCCCGCGAGGCCCCTGTCACTACTGCAATCCTGTTTACTTGATCATTCATTGACTCGTCCTCGTTTTCAGGCGCTGGCTACCAGGGCCAGGGCTTCCTGGAGACTGGCAGGATCATTGACCGAGGCGGCGGTCATATCCGGATTGATGCGTTTGTTCAGCCCATTGAGTACCTTGCCAGGCCCCATTTCAATCACTGTGGTAATTCCGGCTTCAGCAAAGCGGTTAATGGTGGAAACCCAGGGGACCGGGTTGTAAATCTGGCTGACCAGGTTGTCACGAATGACAGCAGGGTCGCTGGATGATGCCAGGCCAAAATTCTGTATGACGGGAAACTCGGGTGGATTGAGTGTCACCGCGTCCAGGTCTGCGGCAAATTTCTCGGCTGCGGGCTTCATGAGAATAGAATGGAATGGTGCACTGACTGGCAGTGGCAGGGCACGTTTGGCCCCTGCTTCCTTGCAAAGTGCTGAGGCCCTGTTTACCGCGTCGGTATGACCGGAGATAACCACCTGTCCGGGTGAGTTGAAGTTCACTGCGGCGACTTCCTCGCCCTGCCTGGCTTCTTCACAGGCTTTCAGGATCTTCTCGTCATCCAGTCCCACGATAGCAGCCATACCGCCTTCACCAAGCGGTACTGCAGTTTGCATGTACTGCCCACGCTTCTGGACCAGGCTGACAGCATCCACAAATGACAGTGCACCGGCAGCGGTCAGAGCAGAATATTCACCCAGGCTGTGCCCGGCGGCTATCACCGGTGATTGTCCGCCCTGCTCCTGCCAGAGACGCCAGATAGCAATAGAGGCAGTGACAATGGCGGGCTGCTGGATGTGGGTCTTGGCAAGCTCTTCGCTGGCACCGTGCTGGACCAGGTCCCAGAGGTCGTAACCCAGTACCTGGCTTGCTTCATCAAAGGTTGCCTTGACGCCAGGATATTCCCCGGCCAGTTCGCTGAGCATGCCCGTTTTCTGCGAACCCTGGCCCGGAAAAATATAACCGGTATGGCTAGCCTGCATCTGCGATATACCTCTCTGGAATGTCGGCAACACTGGAGTTGCCAATGTGGTTTCTGAAAATCCGATACTGCAAAGGTGTTTTAAATAACGTCTGTCAGCGGGTTTCCAGGCAGCAAATTCAAGTATCTAGTAAAAGTAACCACATAAATAGAAACTGTAGTTATTTATCACTATAAAGCAGAAAGCAGCCCTGGTGAGCTGCTTTCGAGTTGAAACCTGCGTGGCCTGGTGGCAACTGGGGCCAATCAGTCGTCGCTGTTACGGACGATCTGCCTGCCTTTGAAAAAACCATCAGGCGTCATGTGATGACGACGATGCCTTTCACCGGTTTCTGCATCTGTAGAGATGGTTGCGCTGGTCAATCCATCATGAGCACGACGCTTGTTGCGCCTGGCGCGGGACACTTTACTCTTCTGTACGGCCATGGTTCGATTCCTCGGTTAAACCTGTCACTCTGAATCCCTTTATTGATTTATTGATCAGATTCAGTCTTTTCGGGTCTTGTTACCCGGTTGATTCTCACTTTCCTGTTGCAGTTCCTGTCTAAGCTTTTCCAGCACATCAAGGCCCTTGATATTGCCCTGTCTGTCCGGCTCGGGATTCTCTGCGCTGTTTTGCAGGGAGTTCAGAGCCGCGTTGCACTGTTCATTGTCATGGACCGCCACAATGGGCAGACTCATGATCAGTTCGTCTTCGACGATTGAGAGCAGATCAAGCTCGCCATCATCACAGACGACCACTTCCAGTTTTTCCAGGGGATCAGCGCTGCTTTCGGCAATGCGCTGTGCTTCCTTCTCAGTACCGGCAATCTTGATATCCAGTGCTGAGGCCAGTTCCACCTTTGTGACATCCAGGCAACGCTGGCACACCATGTTGACACTGGCACTGACCGTGCCGGTCAGGCAACAACATCCGCTGGCATCCCTGTCAAAGCTTAAACACACCTCCGCCTGGCCAGATTGATCATCCAGGTACTCACTTAAACGCAGGAGTTTGCCAAGAGGTATGGAGCTGTTTATTGTCCCGTTTCCGTCGCACAATTTACGTGCTGCAACGCGCGCTGGGAACGGGTCAATCGACATAGGCGCGCATAATAGGCATGAAGTCCCCTGCTGTCAAAGAAATTTAGCGTTTTTAGCCCCCAAAGCCATTGATTATACTTGGATTGTTATGAAACTGGTTCTTGCTTCCTCCTCCCCGTATCGTGCGCAAATGCTTGGGCAGTTACATTTGCCGTTTGACACCCTAAGCCCGGATATCGATGAAACCCCCAAAGCCGATGAAGGGATCGATGATTATGTCAGCAGGCTGGCCCTGGAAAAGGCCCGCGCTGTGGCCGAAAACTGCCCGAACAGCCTGGTGATTGGCTCCGACCAGGCCTGTACGCTGCAAGGTCTCATTCTGGGCAAACCCGCGGATGAAGAAGCGGCGCGAAAGCAGCTCAAGTTATGCAGTGGCAACACCGTGGATTTTCGAACCGGGCTGGCCCTCATCAATACCGCAACGGGCAAGCAGCGAACCCATGTAGAACACTTTCGAGTCAGGTTCAGGTCGCTTACCGACGAGGAGATACGGGCCTACATCAAGATTGACCAGCCCCTGGACTGTGCCGGATGTTTCAGGGTCGAGGCAACCGGTATCGTGCTCTTTGAGGCCCTGGAGGGCCGGGACTACAACGCCCTGCTGGGCTTGCCCCTGATTGCACTGGTCACCATGCTGAGGGAGGAAGGTCTTAATCCCCTGCTAATTGCAGGGTCCTGATGGCTTGCTCAAACTGCTCGTCGTAGGGTGCCGTAACACTGATTGGTTCACCGGTCACCGGATGGGCTATTTGTAATTCCCGCGCATGCAGGCAAAGACGTTTTATGCCCTGTTTGGCAAACTGTTTACGCGCTTCAGGATCAGAATACTTTTCATCCCCGATGATGGGATGCCCGGCAAGCTGGGCATGAACACGAATCTGGTGAGTACGGCCGGTGACCGGCATGGCCTGCACCAGTGTAGCTGACGGGCCTGATGCCAGGATGCCGAAGTGTGTGAGGGCGCTTCTGCCGTCACTGTCAGCGGTAACAAAGCGCTCTCCACCCTGGGGCTCCTGCCTTTTCAGGGAGGCGCCCACCTCTTCCACCGAAGCCGGCCAATGTCCTTCCACGATGGCGTGATAGGTTTTTTTCACAGTGTTCTGGCGAAACTGATTGGTCAGGGCTTTCAGGGCGCTGCCATGCCTGGCCAGCAGCAGGCAACCGGAGGTGCCTTTATCTATGCGGTGCGCCAGTTCCAGGCCCTCTGCATCGGGTATCAGTTGGCGCATTGCTTCAATCAGGCCGACTTTGACTCCTGTACCGCCATGGACAGGCAAACCGGAAGGCTTGTTGAGTACCAGGATGGCGTCGTCGCTGTACAGCACAGCATTTTCCAGTAACAGTTTCAGGGCATCGCTGGGTGGCACCTGGGTATTGGGTGCGGCAACACGCACCGGCGGAATTCTGACGATATCGCCCTGGCTGAGCTTGTAATCAGGCTTTTCCCGCTTCTTGTTCACACGTACCTCACCCTTGCGAATAATCCGGTAGATACGTGACTTGGGGACTCCCTTGAGCCGTGACAGTAAAAAGTTATCCAGACGTTGTCCCGCCTGGTGTTCGCTGACTTCCTGGAAAGAGACGGCGGTGGTTGGGCCGGACTGGGCCTGGGTTGGCTGCTTGTTGCTCAAGGCTGGACCTCGTGGAAAAACGGACACGAGTATAACGTCTTTTCGCCCTCGGGGGCCGCCTGGCAAACCGCACGAAGAGAGCTTCAGTGACACTCCAATAAGGCCACGTAAACCATTGAACACCCTATAATTTACTGCTATATTGTGGGATTGGCTGATTTTTTGCTGTGCAGCAGAAGGTAAAAATCAGCGAAATAAGGCATTACGTTGGCAGCAGCCCGCATACAAAAGGGTTGACCCGCATTGCGTAAAGCCGAACATGATCCCTCCTGCCGAATCGCTTCGGTGCAAAATCCCGGGATCACAGGCATACCTGGTGGCGCAGAGCGCACAGGCATGGTTCATGGCTGGATAGCCAGATAGAAAAAGTGAAAAGAGAATAAAGAGAGAAACAAGAAGAACAAGCGAAAACGAATCAGAGAGTCAGGCCAGGTACCGGCCTCGCGTCCTTTGGGCAGCAAATCAGACCGGAACCGGCAAGCAGGAAAAGAACACAAAGTAATATAAAGAAACGATTTCAAAATTCTAAAGTTGAAAACACAAAGGTCCCAATGAACGGACCAGCAAACAGACAGTATTAGCAGCCCCTCGGGGCCCGATTAATCCCGGGAAAGCCGGGTAAAAGAAATTACAACGCCAGTACAGAATCAGAGCCGCCCGGTGGCGGACAGGAGAACAGAGAGCAAAAGAAAGCGGTTTATCACCTGATACACCAGGAAATGGTGGTAACAGATAAGCAAAAACGCATCTGAAAGGATTACACAACATAGCCAGCAGCCCACTATTCCGGCCCAGGCTATCAGCCAGTGAAACAACCCTGGCCGTTTGAGTAAGACCAGCAAGGCAAGAAACAGACCTGAAGTATTGCACCCGGTACTCGCTGATAATCCAGCAGACCAGGTATAAGAGATCAAACTACTGCGATATGGCAGTAATGCAGTTTCCCGGTCAAACAGACCCTACTGCACTGACACCAGGCTTTGCCGTCCCTTTCAGTATGCCAAACAAGGCATATCTATCCACGATTTCACTATTTTTATAATATTTTCAATTGCTTATAGTATATACTTAATCCATTCTGTCAGGCATCTTTTACCCCGTTCTTCCCCCGTATGGAGAAGTAAACGGAACCATGAAAAGAATGCTTATCAACGCAACCCAGAAAGAGGAGTTGCGCGTCGCCCTGGTCGATGGCCAGCGTTTATATGACCTGGACATCGAAAATCGTGCCAGGGTCCAGAAAAAGGCCAATATCTACAAGGGCCGGATTACCCGTATTGAACCCAGCCTGGAAGCGGCCTTCGTCAATTTTGGTGCCGACCGTCACGGTTTCCTTCCCCTGAAAGAAATTTCCAAGGAATACTTCTCCAAGCAGCCCAAGGACATCAATGGCCGCATCAACATCAAGGATGTCGTTGAAGAAGGCATAGAAGTTATTGTCCAGGTGGACAAGGAAGAACGTGGTAACAAGGGCGCCGCCCTGACCACCATGATCTCCCTGGCAGGTCGTTACCTGGTGCTGATGCCCAACAATCCCCGTGCAGGAGGTATTTCCCGCCGCATTGAAGGCGATGACCGCTCAGAGCTGCGTGATGCCCTCAGCAGTATCACGATTCCTGACGGCATGGGCACGATAGTGCGTACTGCCGGTGTCGGCAAAGCCCCTGAAGAACTGCAATGGGACCTGGATTACCTGCTCCAGCTCTGGTCTTCCATCAAGACGGCAGCCAGTGAACGGGAAGCCCCGTTCCTGGTTTACCAGGAAAGCAATGTCATTATCCGTGCTATTCGCGATTACCTGCGACAGGATATCGGCGAGGTCATTCTCGACACGCAGGCCACCTTTGATGAGGCCAGGAACTTTATTCGCCAGGTCATGCCCCAGTTTGAAGACCGGGTAAAACTTTATGACGGCAAGGTCCCGCTGTTCACCAATTACCAGATAGAAACCCAGATCGAGACCGCATTCACACGCGAAGTCAAACTGCCTTCCGGCGGCTCCATCGTGATTGATCCCACCGAAGCGCTGATATCCATTGATATCAACTCCTCCCGTGCAACACGCGGTGCCGACATCGAGGAAACTGCCTTGCAGACCAACGTGGAGGCGGCGGACGAGATCGCCCGCCAGATGCGTCTTCGTGACCTTGGCGGACTGGCGGTCATCGACTTCATTGACATGATGTCCCAGAAAAACCAGCGTGAAGTGGAAAACCGCATGCGTGATGCACTGGCCATGGACCGTGCCCGTGTACAGATTGGTCGCATCTCCCGCTTTGGCCTGCTGGAAATGTCCCGGCAGCGCCTGCGCCCTTCCCTGGGTGAAACCAGTGCCATCGTCTGCCCCCGCTGTAATGGCCAGGGCACCATCCGTGACATCGAATCACTGGCATTGTCCATCCTGCGTATCCTGGAAGAGGAAGCCAACAAGAACAATTCACGTGAAGTACGTGCCATTGTGCCGATCAGCGTTTCCTCCTACCTGCTGAATGAAAAACGCGATGAAATTGGTGCTATCGAAACCCAGAGCAAAACCAAGATCGTGGTTGTGCCCAATCCGAACATGGACACCCCCCATTACGATATCCAGAACATTGCCGATGAAACGGATGAGCGCAGCTACAACATTCATGATGAGGATCACGAGGAAATTACCGAATTCATGCCGAAGAAGCCTGAAGTGGCAGACCAGGCAGCAGTCAAGGCACCGCATATCACGCCTGCCGTGCAACCACCGGCTGCATCCTCCCCGCAGCAGGAAAAGAACAGTGGTGGTCTGCTCTCCAGTATCAGTTCTGCACTGAGCAGCCTGTTCAGTGCCCCTGCCAAGGAAGCGCCAAAGGCAAAACCTGCTACCGAGAGCAAGGATGAAGAAAAATCATCCCGGCGCGGAGATGGCAGTCGCAGGCGTTCTTCACGCAGTGACGGCACTCGCAAGAAAAGTGGACGCAAGTCAGATGGCAAGCGCCAGTCACGTGGCAAACCCGATGATCAGGAGCAAAACACTGATCAGGGTTCTGAACAGAAGAAAGAATCCCGCCGCGAAGGTCGTAAAGGCAGCGGACGCAAACGCTCCCGTGGCAAAGGCCAGGCCGGCTCCGGACAGGATAACGCCCAGGACAGGTCTGAGGACAATACCCAGGAAAACGCCGGTAACAAGGGGCGTCAAAGGAAAAGCTCCAGGGGCGATAAGGTTGAGAAAGGTGAAAAGGGCGAACGAAACGACGCCACTGATAACACTGCCAACGACAACGCCAGCGACAATGCCGGCGCCAATGAAAGCAACGACAACAGGAAGAACAAGCCACGCAAACGGCCATCCGATCAGCGCCAGAGGCAACCAAGACAGCGCCGTCGTGGTAACCGTGAGGATATTGCCGCCCAGGACAAAAACCAGGAAGCTGATGCCCAGGCACCAGGGAATGAATCCCGTGCCGAAGCAGACAAATCCCCTGCCCCTGTCGCACAGGCACCCGGGACTTCTGCCCAGGACAAGCCTGAAGGTCAGCAGCCAGCTCCGATAGCTGGTGATAGCGGGCAAGAGTCAGCACCTGCGCCCCAGGCTGAAAACAAAGCGGCTTCACAAGACAAGGTGTCCCCCGGCAATACTGACCAGGCCAAGCCTGAAACCACGTCAGTCCAGGAAGAAAAACCGGCACAAACCAGTGCCTCCAGTGCTGATGCGCCCGTCAAATCCGGGAAAAGCGGAAGTGACGATCAGGGCAACAAGACTGTCGGGCAAGCCAAAAACAATGAAAGCAGTGTTAGTGGCGATAAAGCTGAGAATAACTCTGCGAGGGCGGACAAACAGGATAAAGACGCCAGCCCGGCCTCTCCTGCGCAGACTGCCTCAAGCCCTGCGCCCCAGGAGCCCGCCAGGACTACCACTGCCAGTAATCCAGCTGCTGATTCAGCGCCCCCCAAGCGTGAGAGGCAACGGGCACCCAATGACCCGCGCAACCGGATGAAGAATCAGTCAGCAGACGACAAGCCTTCTGCGGCTTCCTCGACAGGAGATAAGGCCGCAACTGCCACTGAGAAACCACAGGCCTCTGCTCCACAATCATCCAGTGACAAGCAGCAGTCACAGGGCGTATCCGGAAGCCAGGGTAACCAGGCATCCGGTAGTGGTTCGCAGGATGGTGGTGAGGTGAAAAACGTCAACCAACAACCCGCGAATACAGCGAGTAATGAACCTGCCAGTGATTTCGGTAAATCACACAGTGGCAGCGATCAGTAATTACACACGGTTGTAACCAAAAAGGCCCGGTGCGATGCACCGGGCCTTTTTTATTGGAAGCTTGCTGACAGGTCTGTTAGTCAGCATCAAACTGCAGCGTGAAATCCACCACGACATTGTTGTTGATGCTCGGCAAACCGGCAATTTCACGTAACTGCTCAACACTGTCTGCCAGCCCAAAGGTACCGGCATTGATAATCAGGGGACGGGCCAGTGAGACCAGCAGTCCGCCGTTCTTGAGCGCCGTCACCATCACTTCCACCGACACGGTTGCTTCAATGCCATGCAGGTCCACTACCGCATCATAGGTTTGCATGCGCGTATCGCCAGCACTCATGGTATTGATTTGTTCAGCCTGCAGATTGACAGTCGCCAGGGGGAAACTTGCTACCTGGAATACGATTTCACGCATACGTTCATTGCGGATATCAATCGCGGTGTCAACGCTGGCCAGGCTGATTACAACGCTGGCATTGCCGTTGTCATCAATACTGCCTGAAAGCTCGTCGAATGAATTCAGCTCGGAGACGGCCGCTGCCTTGCTGGTGACGTAATAGAGACTGGAAGCATCACTATCCAGGGTCCAACCGGCAAACGCTGTGGTGTGGAAAAGTCCGGTGAAAGCAAGAGTGATCAGTGCGACAGACGTACGAATATTGGGAAAACTCATGTGTACTCCATTGACGGGATAGGTCAGAACGTTGAGAACGTGTCCCGATTATAGAGCGATTCCGGCAAAAACCTGAAATCGTGCTGATAGGAAATGCCTATAGCAGGTTTTCCATCTCCGGCAATACCTGGAACAAATCAGCGACCAGGCCGTAATCGGCAAGCTGGAAAATGGGCGCATCGGCATCATTATTGATGGCCACGATGACTTTGCTGTCCTTCATGCCCGCCAGGTGCTGGATGGCACCTGAGATACCCACGGCGATATACAGGTCCGGTGCAACCACCTTGCCCGTCTGCCCAACCTGCAGGTCGTTGCCGACAAATCCGGCATCCACGGCAGCCCGCGAGGCACCGATAGCAGCACCAAGCTTGTCGGCAATACTTTCCAGGATCTGGAAATTCTCGGCACTGCCCAGTCCCCTGCCACCGGAAACCACGATGCTGGCGGAGGCCAGTTCCGGACGCGAACTGGTGGTGAGGTTTTCACTGACAAACTGGCTCTTGTCCTGCTCGATCACCGTGTCCAGTTTCTCCAGCGCAGCACTACCGTCACTGCCTGTGGCTTCAAAAGCAGAGGTCCGTACGGTAATGACCTTGACCGGGTCATTCGAGCGTACAGTGGCCAGGGCATTGCCTGCATAGACCGGGCGGATGAAGGTGTCCGCCGATTCCACACCAATGATATCGGACAGCTGTCCCACACCAAGCAGGGCCGCTACGCGGGGCATCAGATTCTTGCCCGTGGTTCCCGCCGCGGCAAGAACAGCGGAATAGTCCGCCGCGATATCCCTGACCAGGGGGGCAACCGCTTCCGGCAACTGGTGAGCATAGGCTGCATGGTCAGCGCTTAATACGCGACTGACACCTGTGAGACTGGCTGCCGAATTGGCAACTGCATCACATTCGGCACCTGCTACCAGCACGTGTATGTCGCTGTCCAGTTGGCTGGCTGCGGTTATTACACTTGCCGTGACCTGGCTCAGTGTACTGTTGTTGTGTTCTGCTATGACAAGGACGCTCATATTTCTGCCTGTTACTGATTAATCAGGAAATAACCCGGGCTTCATTGCGCAGGCGGTCGACAAGTTCTTCGGTACTGCTGACCAGGATGCCCGCTTTTCTCGCTGCCGGTTCATTGACGGCCAGCACGGTCTGGCTGCTGGTCACTTCCACACCCAGCTCCGCCGGGGTGAGATGCTCCAGGGGTTTCTTTTTCGCTTTCATGATATCGGGAAGCTTGGCATAGCGAGGCTCGTTGAGGCGCAAATCAGTGGTCACCACGGCAGGCAATGCCAGGCTCACGACCTGTTCGCCGCCATCGATCTCGCGACTCACCTGTGCCCTGCCGTTTTCAATGGCCAGGTCAAAGGCAAAAGTGCCCTGCGGCATGTCACACAGTGCAGCCAGCATTTGTCCTACCTGGTTGTTGTCACCATCAATACTTTGCTTGCCCAGGATCACCAGGTCCGGTGTTTCCTTTTCCACGATGGCCTTGAGTAGCCTGGCCACGGCCAAAGGCTCTGTGTTACCGGCCTGCTCGACCCAGATGGCCCTGTCGGCTCCCAGGGCCATGGCTGTGCGCAACTGCTCCTGGCTTTTCTCTTCTCCGATGGTCAAGGCAACGACTTCATCAGCCACGCCCTGTTCCTTGAGGCGTACTGCTTCTTCAACAGCGATCTCGCAAAACGGGTTCATGGCCATTTTGACGTTGCCAAGATCGACTGCGGAGTTGTCAGCGGCGACTCGCACCTTGACATTGGCGTCGACGACGCGTTTGACGGCTACCAGGATTTTCATGTGGGGACCTGCGATGAGATAGTTATGAAATTAAATCAGGGCGCAATTATAATGAGGTCAACCAAAAAAGTCTCTTTTAAGGATGTATGAAACCTTGTCTGAACGTGAAGTAATGCCTTTTGATGTCGTCATTGTCGGGGGTGGGCCCGCCGGACTGGCCGCGGCCTGCAAGCTGGCCCAACTCAGCCAGGAAAACAATTTATCCCTTGAAATCTGTTTACTGGAAAAAGGCTCTGAAATAGGTGCCCATATTCTTTCCGGGGCAGTCCTGGAGCATTCAGCGCTGGATGAACTCTTTCCCGACTGGCGCAACATGCAGGCACCGGTCAATGTACCGGTGACACAGGAAGAAGTGCATTTGCTCTATAACGGGGCCGGCTCACTGAAACTGCCGGGCTTTGCATTGCCAGGCCAGATTCATAACAAGGGCAACCATGTCATCAGCCTGGGCAACCTGTGCCGCTGGCTGGGTGAGCAGGCGGAAAACCTGGGCGTCCAGGTATTTGCCGGCTTTGCTGCAGCCGAGGTGCTCTATGATGACCAGGGTGCCGTGATCGGTGTCGCCACTGGCGACATGGGCCGTGACAAGGAAGGCCAGGAAAAAGGCAGTTTCGAGGCTGGCTACGAGCTGCATGGCAAGTACACGATCTTTGCCGAGGGTTGCCGTGGCCACCTGGGCAAGCAAGTCATCGAGAAGTTTCGCCTGGACCAGCACAGTCAACCGCAGCATTATGGCCTGGGCATCAAGGAACTCTGGGAAGTCCTCCCCGAACATCATGAAGCGGGAAAAATTGTTCACGGTATTGGCTGGCCACTGGGCCTGGGAAAAACCACTGGCGGCAGTTTTCTTTACCACCTGGACAATAACCAGGTGGCTGTCGGCCTGATTACGGACCTGAATTACCAGAACCCCTGGCTGAGCCCCTATGATGAATTTCAACGCTTGAAGCATCATCCCCTGTACAAGCAGGTCTTGCAGGGGGGCAAGCGAATTTCCTATGGTGCCAGGGCACTGGTGAAAGGCGGACTGCAATCGCTGCCTGCACTGGCTTTTCCCGGAGGGGTACTGGCTGGAGATGATGCCGGCTTCCTCAATTTCCTGAAGCTCAAAGGCACACACACGGCGATGAAATCCGGCATGCTTGCAGCGGAAAATATTGTTTCTGCCTTGCAGGACGAAAGCCTCTCGCCCGACCGTGTCCTGACCAGTTACAGTGAAAGTATCAGGCGCTCCTGGCTCTACCGGGAATTGCACCAGTCACGCAATATCGCCCCTGCCATGCATCGTTTCGGCACACTGTTCGGCGCCTTTTACAGTTTTGTCGACCAGAAAATTTTTCGCGGGCTTATGCCTTTTACCCTCAAAGACAACACACCCGATCATGCGACACTGAAGCCGGCAGAAGAATCACCGCGCATCCCGTATGCCAAACCGGATAATGAAATCAGTTTTGACAAGCTCAGCTCTGTCTACCTGTCAAATACCAATCATGAAGAGGATCAGCCTTGCCATCTGCAACTGCTGGACCCGGAGACACCGATCAGTTTCAACCTTGCCGAGTTTGATGAGCCTGCCCAGCGCTACTGTCCTGCCGGGGTCTATGAAATCGTGCGCAGTGACAGTGAAACCCGTTTCCAGATCAATGCGCAGAACTGTGTTCATTGTAAAACCTGCGACATCAAGGACCCGACACAGAACATCAACTGGCTTGCTCCTGAAGGCGGTGGTGGTCCTAACTACCCCAACATGTGAGGGCCACCTGACAGCCCATGCCATCATGCCCTGAAGAATTAAGGCCCTTGCTGTCAGCCATTAGTAACGGCAGCCTCGTGCTCACCCCCAACCACCTTACCAGTGTGCAGTTACATGAGTGGTACGGACAGTGGCGCCATTCAAACAAGCTGAGACCGGTCTGCCTGAGCCCGAAAATCTATCCCGTTGATATCTGGATCCGGCGCATGTGCAGCGATCTGCTGGAAGCCGGTAACCCTGCCCTGCCTGCCGTCACCCTGCTGAGCCCTGCCGAGGAAAGTGTCATCTGGTACGAGGTGGTCAGCCACTCGGATACCGGTGCCGGGCTGTTAAACCCTTCGGCAACAGCCAAAGCAGCCCAGGAAACCTGGACACTGGTCCATCTCTGGCAGATTGGGGACAGGGAACTGGAAGCCTGTGCCTCCGGCATGACAGGCCCCGGGCATGATGACCTGGCGGCATTCCTGGAGTGGATGCGCCTGTTTCGTCAGTACTGCCGCAAACGCAAACTGGTCACACAGGTGGAATTGCTGCACCAGCTGGTGTCCATTGTGAAGCAGGATACTATGCAGCTCCCTGACAAGGTTTTCCTCCTGGGCTTCAGCAATCCGCCACCACTTTACCAGGCTTTGCTGGATGCCCTGGAACAGGTGCGTGCATCGCAGCACCTGGACATCCCTGACAGGCACCCGGTTATTCACGTGCAGCCGTGTGAAGATGCCAGCGCTGAAATACAGGCAGCCGCACAATGGGCCAGGCAGATCAGCCTGTCAGATGAGCAGGCCAGTATCGGCATTATCATTACCGACTTACATAACCGGCAGGCCCAGGTGAAACGACTTTTCTCCCGCTGTTTCAGTCCTGAAGAGACTCGTCATTTGTCACCATTTTCCGGGCATCCATTCACACTTTCGGCAGGACGTTCCCTGGGCTCGCTACCCCTGGTCAGGTTCGCGCTGATGGCCCTGCGGCGCAACAACATGGCCACAGAAACCCTGGAAACCTGCCAGTTCCTGCGTTCTCCATTCCTGGTCGGCGCGCAGAATGAAGCCAGCGCCAGGGCAAGCCTTGAACAGTTCCTGCGTGACCGTAACCAGCCCCGGGTGAGCAATACAGACCTGAAAAAACTTGGCGGCATGCAGGAGCGTGCCTTTTACTGCCCTGCCCTGGTCTCGGCCCTGGAAAGCTTTGACGCCATTCCCAGGCCGGCAAGTGGTCGCCCCCGCACGACACGGGAATGGGGAGAGCTTTTCGAGGCCCAGCTTGCTGCCCTGGGCTGGCCCGGGGAAAGGCATTTGGCGGCTGAGGAAATTGCTGTCCAGGAACACTGGCATGACGTCCTGGAGACCTTCTAC
>CAZROW010000001.1:76597-80538 GCA_964601805.1 uncultured Enterobacteriaceae bacterium | reverse complement strand
GAAACCGACATGCAGCAGTACACCGAAATCATGCAGCAGGTGCTTTCCTCCCTGGCAGCCCGCACGGAACAGGAAATGGTCTTTAGCTACCCGGCCCTGCGCGATGACATACCGCTGAAACCGGCACGCATGTTGTTCACACTGACGGGACAGCAACCCGCAACCGAAGAACCGGTTGCCACCCGGTATGGTCATCCCCTGGCAGAGCCAATGACGGCTACTGCAACCGAGCTGCTTGAAGATGACAACAGGCTGCCACTTGTCGATACCGGCCGAATCCGGGGTGGCACTGCCCTGCTGTCTGACCAGGCTGAATGTCCCTTCAGAAGTTTTGCCCGTCATCGCTTGAAAGCCAGGCCACTGGAAAAGCTTGTCTATGGTCTGGCACCGCGCACGTCGGGTAACCTGGTACACCTGGCGCTTGAGCTTTTATGGAAAGAGCTGTCTTCCCAGGAAGCACTGCTTGCCATGGCTGCTACTGAACTTGAGTCCCTCGTCGCGAGGATTGTCAAAGCCGCGGTCAATAGTATTCGCCAATCCCACTTCCATACCATGACAGACAACTTCTGCGTCCTGGAAGAAGCCCGCCTGAACGAATTGCTGTTGCAATGGCTGGAAGAAGAACGCAAGCGTGGCAGTTTCACCGTGCTGGCCAGTGAGCTGAAAGCACACTGGCAACACGACGAGCTTTCACTATCACTGCGCATAGACCGTATTGACCAGGATGAAAACGGACGCCTGGTCCTGGTGGACTATAAAACCTCGCGCTCAACCCGGGTTGACTGGGAAGATGAGCGTCCGGCCAATTCGCAATTGATGCTCTATGCCCTGGCCGCAGACCGGATGCGTGAGGGTGGTTCAAAAGAACTGGAGCAGGCCGGAACAGTCAATGGTGTTTACTTTGCCCAGGTCAATATAGAAAACACCCGCTATGCCGGCCTGTCAGATGAACCAGGCGTTTACCCCGGCAGCAGCGTGGAAGAGTTGCGTGGGCAATGGCGCGGCTTGTCTGAAATGGCAGCCTGGCATGACCTGCGCCAGTCATGGCAGCAATCCCTGTCCTTGCTGGTCGACGAATTCCTTAACGGGTGTGTTGCCATCACACCCAAGTCGAGGCAATGCTGCGATCACTGTTTCATCCGGCCGGTGTGCCGCATCGATGAGGGGATGGGCCAATGACGACCTCTATCCCCCAGGATGCCAGGGAACGGGAGATGGCCCTGGATACCAGCCTGTCCTGCTGTGTCCAGGCACCTGCCGGGTCGGGTAAGACGGAACTGCTGACCCAGCGCATACTGAAACTGCTGGCCAGTTGTGAACGCCCCGAAGAAGTTCTGGCCATTACCTTCACCCGCAAGGCGGCAGCGGAGATGCGCAATCGCCTGATCGAGAATCTCGAGGAAGCCAGCAACCTGACTGATGCTGACCTGGCTGCCTGCAAACCCCATAAACAATACACCCTGTCACTGGCAAGGGCCGTTCTTGCGCAGGACCAGCACAAGGGGTGGTCGTTGTTGAGCAATACCTCGCGCCTGCGTATCAATACCATCGACAGTTTCAACCAGTTCCTGGTCAACCAGCTACCGGTGACATCTGCCCTGGGCATGTTGCCGGATATCACGGAAAAGCCCCGGGAGATTTATCGTGAAGCCGTCAGGGACATGATGACGCAACTGGATAGCGAGACACACCTGGCTGATGAACTCAAAGTACTGCTGTTGCACCTGAACAATCGCTGGTCTGCCCTGGAAGAACTGCTTTGCGGCTTGCTGGACAGGCGGGACCAGTGGCTGAGCTATATTTTCACCGTGAGAAACGGCAGCACTCGAACCCGTGATCTCATGGAAGGCACGCTGTCCGGCATTATTCAGCAGAACCTGCAGGAACTGGACCAGGCCCTGGGTGCCTACCTGCCACGCCTGCTGCCAGCCCTGCAGTTTGCCGTGAGTAACCTGCAGGACACGGATTGCCCCCTCACCCCCCTGGATATCGCCGATTCCCTGCCGGACACCACCCCGGCTCAGCTGGCGTGCTGGCAGTGTTTGCTAGGCATCATGCTCAAGAAAGACTGGACACCCCGGCTAAAACTCACGGCAGCCCAGGGCTTTCCTGCGCAATCCGCTGCGGGCAGCAAGGAAGACAAGGCCCTGCGCAAGCAGAACAAAGCCGACATGGAAGAAGTGCTTGGCGAGATGGCAGCCGATACCCGTTTGCTGGTGAAATTCGAGGAAATCGGTTTTCTGCCGGACAGCCACTTTGGTGACAGCCAGTGGCGTGTACTGGAAAGCCTGACCGTGATATTGCCGGAACTGGTATCGCGCCTGAGCCTGGCTTTCGCCCATCACGGCAAGACCGATTACAGTCATGTCAGTGCCGCCGCACTGGATGCACTGGGTGATGAAGACAATCCCACCGACCTGGCCCTGCGCCTGGATTACCATCTGCGACATATCCTGGTTGACGAATTCCAGGACACGTCCTCCCTACAGATTCGATTGCTGCGCAAACTCACCAGCGGCTGGCAGCCTGGTGATGGCCGCACCCTGTTTATTGTCGGTGACGGCATGCAATCCTGTTATGGTTTTCGTAATGCCCGTGTCGGTCTTTTCCTGGCGGCCAGGGACAACGGCATTGGTGATATCCGTTTCCAGGATCTGCGCCTGAGCTGTAATTTCCGCAGTGAGGCAGCCGTGGTGGACTGGGTCAACACGGTGTTCCGGGAAGCCTTTCCGGCACAGGATGACATCAGTCGGGGCGGAGTGAGTTTCAATACCGCAACCGCCGTGCACGAGAGCACACCGGCAGCCGGTGTCAGCAGTGTGTTGGTTTGTGCGGAAAAATCACTTGAACTGCCCAGCCAGGTGCAACGACACCAGGAAGCCCTCCAGGTGGCCGATACCATTGAGCAGATACGCGCCGACTACCCGGACGATACGATTGCAGTCCTTGTGCGTGGCAAGTCCCACTTGCTGGAACTGATACCGGTATTACGACAGCGGCAGTTGCAATGGCAGGCCAGTGATATAGACCCCCTGTTGTCCTACCCGGTCATCAGGGACCTGCTGCAACTGGTCAGGGCACTTCTCAATCCCGGCGATGAGCCCGCCTGGCTGGCCTTTGCCCGCAGTCCGCTTGCAGGCCTGCGCCTGCAGGACATGGAAACCCTGGCCCTGCATGCAGAAGCCCGAAGCCTGTCTTTTGGCCAGGTCCTGGTCAGTGATGATTTGCCCGGGGGGCTCAGTGATGATGCCACGCAAATCCTTTCCCGCGTCCAGCCGCTGTTATCACTCTCGCTATCACGACGCCAGCGCCTGCCCCTGCGTGACTGGGTGGAAAATACCTGGCTGTTGCTGGGTGGCCCGGCCACCGTGGCCTATGTGTCATTAGCAGAAAACATCGAGCAGTTCTTCAACCTGCTGGAAGAGCATGATGAGGGTGGCGATATTCGGGACATTCACCTGTTTGAAGCAGAATTACAGTCCCTGTTTGGCAGCGGTCAGGTACCTGATGCCAAACTGCAAATCATGACCATACACAAGGCCAAGGGACTGGAATTCCATCATGTGCTGATACCCGGTCTCGATCGTCGTCCCCGGGGTAATGAGAATCCCTTGCTGCTGTGGAAGGAGCATATCACCACCGGTGGCGAGGACCGGCTGGTCATGAGCCTGCCTTCCCGCCGCGCCAGGGATCACGACACCGACCCGGTTTACCGTTACCTGAAATATGAACTGGAACTGGAGCAGCGCCTGGAGTCCACTCGCCTGTTGTATATCGGGGTCACTCGCGCCATTCGCCAGTGCGTGCTTTTTGCCTGCCTGAAACAGGATGAAGGCGCCGTGATGGAACCGGTCAAAACCTCCCTGCTTGCCCGCATCTGGCCGCAACTGGAAGCGCGTATGGACACCGCATGCCGAATCGTCAATGTCGACGATGGCGCA
>CAZROW010000001.1:53819-76497 GCA_964601805.1 uncultured Enterobacteriaceae bacterium | reverse complement strand
CTTGAGCCTGTCTGGCAAAGGCAACTGGTAGCCGTGACTGACGCGGTGGATGATGCTGTCAATGAGATCTGGCGACAGATTCGCGCCTGCCGAGAGCATGAGCAGTTTCACTGGCTGGTACAGGCACCCCATGAAGAGGCTGCCAGTGAACTGGATGTGAGCGATTTTTCCAGCGGGCAGCACCGGCAATTCATTATTGACCGGACCTTTGTCGACCCGGAAGGCCAGCGCTGGATTATCGATTACAAGTCCTCCCGCCTGCCCCCCGGGCAGTCCCTGTCACAGTTCGTTCAACAGCAAAGCGAACGCTACCGTGACCAGTTGGAACGCTATGCCCGCCTGTTCCAGGCCATGGAGCAAAAACCTGTGCGCAAGGCCCTGTTTTTTACTTCCATCCCCTGCTTTGTCGAGCTCAGCCTGGATACTGACAGCCAGGGCAGTTGATACCAGGGAACCTTCCCGGCCTGAAAAACCGGTGAAGGTGCCAGGGCCCGGTTTTGCCGATATAATGCGCGCCTTTTACCGACTCACTCATGACAAGCACTCAACCTCCCATGGAAAAGCCCCTTACTGAAAACGTCAATATCAGCGAGTACCAGACCCTCATAACGCCGGAAGAACTCAAGGAACGTCTGCCGCTGTTTGGCGATACCGCCGATATCGTGGAGAGCAATCGCCAGGTGATTCGCAATATCCTTGATCGCAAGGACCCACGCCTGTTTGTCGTGGTCGGCCCCTGCTCCATTCACGATGTGGATGCCGCCCTGGAATATGCCGAAAGATTGAAAACCCTGGCTGATGAAGTCAGCGAAACGCTGGTCCTGGTGATGCGTGTGTATTTTGAGAAACCGCGTACCTCCACAGGCTGGAAAGGCCTGATCAATGACCCGGACATGAATGACAGTTTCCACATCGAGGAAGGTCTGCACATTGGCAGGCGTCTGCTACTCAAGCTCAGTGCCATGGGATTGCCCACCTCGACTGAAGCCCTGGATCCCATTTCTCCCCAGTACCTGCATGACATCATTACCTGGTCTGCCATTGGTGCCCGTACCACTGAGTCACAGACCCACCGCGAAATGTCCAGCGGGCTGTCTTCACCGGTGGGCTTCAAGAACGGCACCGACGGTGGTCTTGATGTGGCGATCAATGCCATGAAAGCAGTCAGCAAGCCCCATCGTTTTCTGGGTATAGACCCGACCGGCAAAGTCAGCGTCGTGCATACACGGGGTAATGCCTATGCCCACGTAGTCCTGCGTGGTGGCAGTGGCAGCCAGAATTACGATGCGCAAAGTGTCGCCCAATGTGAACAGGTCTGTGAAAAAGCCGGTGTGAGCAGCAACATCATGATCGATTGCAGTCACGCCAATTCCAACAAGGATCACAATCGCCAGCCGGCTGTTCTGGATAACGTGGTTGAGCAGATTGAGCATGGCAACAAGTCCATTATCGGCGTCATGATTGAGAGCAACCTGAAACCCGGTCGCCAGGATATTCCTGAAAACCTGGATGACCTGGAATACGGTGTGTCGGTCACCGATGCCTGTATAGACTGGGAAACGACCGAAGCCTGTCTGCGCTCCGCGCATGAGCGCCTGAAGACTGTTCTGCCAAACCGCTGAGAAGGCACAGGATGGCGAAAAGAAAAACCGGGCGATGCCCGGTTTTTTTTGTGCTTATAAAGGCCCTGGCCGGAAAGCCAGCAAGACGTTGCCGGGAACCCCCATCAGGCCGTAACCTGATTGCACGAACAAGGTGCCGTTGGCCGCCCAGATGGAAAAGTTGTCTATGGCACCACCCTTGCCTTCAATGCCGTTGAGCGTATTGAAAGGACGTGCCGTATCAAAACTGAAAATGGGCTCACCGGATTGTGAATCAAAGACCTTGACGAAACCGTCATTGCTGCCCTGGACGACAGCGCTGTCAACGAGCAAAGTGGCTGAAGACATGCCCCAGTTGCTGCCACAGCTGGGCAGGTTTTCCTGGCGGTCTCCACTGCAATCGGGTTGATGATGGTATTCCCAGACAATGTTGCCGGTATCCACATCCAGTGCAAAAAGACCGGGGTCCACGCCGTCTGCAGTGGCATCATTGGTCTGGTTGTTGGCGGCATAAACCTTGTCGCCATCAAAGGCCATGCCCCAGTGAATACCACCTGCGGCACCTCCCGGACCAATTTGCGTATTCCAGATCAGCTCGCCGGTATCCGGATCCAGGGCCCAGACATCCCCGCTTTTCTGGCCAGCCAGCACGATATCGGAACCGTCACTACGGGTTGCCAGCATGATGGCAGCACCGAAATCCACATCCCGGTTGATACTGTCTGCCGGCGGGCAGTTGGGACCATCAGGATTGGCCGTACAGCCGCTGAGAAAGATATCGTTTGCCGTGGCCTGGAACTTCCAGGCCAGAGAACCATCCTCAAGGCGAATGGCCAGCACGGCATCACTGGTGTCGGTGGCCGGTGCCGAGGTGTTCTCCCCTGTCCCTACGTACAGGTATCCCCGCTGTTCATCGATCGCAGCGGCTGTCCAGATCGGGGCACCGGACGGCCCCCATTGCTGGGTACCCACCCTGCTGATGGTAGTTGGCTGCGCCTCTTCCATGGTGTGGTATTCCCAGACCCGTTCACCGGTTGCCACATCCAGGGCCACAACAGCACCGTGACTGGTACAACATTCATAATCGGCCGCTGCCCCCATCAGGAGTTCACCGGAGGAGATCGGTACATAGACCCTGTCATCGTAGAGTACCGGCATGGCAGTGACATTGGAGACACTGGTCGCCTGTACACTGGCATCCCAGATGATTTCTGCAGTCACCGCATCCATGAGCAAGGTATGGGCGGAGACATCGGCAAACACCAGGACCGGACGGCCATCGTCCAGCGTGTGATAGCCAATGGTGGTACGCAGGGGAATATCATGTTCATAGACCCATTTCACGCAGGGGGTGGTGCCGCCGATATCCAGGGCAAACAACTGCCCGGAATCGACGATCGGGTAATACATGGTGTTGCCAACCACAGCCGGTTGCGAACGCATATTGGCTGTCGCCGGAAAAGCCAGCGACCAGGCCAGCTCCAGGTTACCCATGTCACGGGTCGTCAGCCCGACCTGCTCTGCTGTCAGGTGGCGCTGGTTGCGGCGGTCAAAGCCCTGGGTCCAGATGGTCGCCGGGCCGGTATCCACATCCATGCGTTCAACCGGGCACTGGTGTTGGGCAATCCAGCTATTGTCCACCGCGGCAGTAGCCGACAGATAGGCCACGATATTGTCGATATCCCCCTCATCCAGTCCCTGTGCCTGGACTTTCATCTTGCCATGGGTCAGGGCATATCTTACGGCCCGTGCCCCCATGCGCTTGAGGGTTTCCAGCGGTGGCGAGCGGGTCTCTTCCGGCATGCCATGACAGCTGTCACAGGCCGATTCGTAAATGGCCTCTCCCGCGGTATTGGACTCGGCACTGACAATACCCTGCTGTGCCAGCAAGGCAGAGCCCGGCAATAGCAGGCCCATGAATACAATGGTTTGAAATGACTTGAACGCCATGAAGCACTATCCCCTTGATGAATCAATGCAACCGAGTATAAGTAGGCTGCACCGCCAGCGCCACCCCGTGTTTGACGCTTTCCTGTCCTTTACTGTCGTTATGTATACCGCGCTATAACTGCTGCAAGCCCACGCAGGCCATGTTGATACCCAGGGTGAAAATGATATAGCGGTTTTCCACTTTCTTCTGCCGCACTGCGTTGTCATTGCTGCGCGTAAAATCCAGGATTGCCCTGCGCATCAGGAAGGAATACAGGACAAAGTACAGAAACGGAACAAGGTGGACATGCAATGGATAACCACTGATCTGTTTACCAAACAGGGAGAGCAACCAGCCTACCTGCGCATAGATACCAAGCAGGCCGAACAGTGCATTGAGAAACATCCATTTGACTTCATCCACGCCAAAAATGGCGAAGTAGAAAAACAGGTAAACCGCAATCGCGATGCCGCCATGCATGTAAAGAAAGGAAATATCCGGTGTCTTGCTGCCATAGGCCATGGCAAAACCGGAGGCACCGAAGGCGAGCATATGGATCAGGAAGAAGGGATAGACATGCTTCCAGGGCACCTCGTCGCCGGCTTTGTAATGCTTGTTACCGACTGAAAAGGAACCGTGAACTTTCACTGGCCTGTGCTCTCACCGGGTTGTTGACAGGGTGAGTATAGAAACCGGCAAGCACAATGACCAGTGACCAGGCCAGAAATGAAAGATGAATATCTCCCTATGAACCTGTTGCGTAGGGTGCAAATTCCGGCAGGGTTTCACTGAGGATTGACAGGGCTTCCTGGCGTTCGGCGTCCGTAAACTGGCTGCGCCCTTCCAGGCTTGCCTCACCGGCCAGGTAGTCCGCCAGCAAGCGGAATACATAATCCCTGGCATAGGCCGGCAGGGTCCTGAAATCCTCCGTGTAGACCAGGTAGCTCAGGGGATACCTGAAAAGTCGCTTGCCCAGGTCAAGCTCACGCAGGCTTCTGCCCCGGGAGTCCTCAACCCCCCTGTCCATGAATGCCGCCACGTAATCCGGATTGCCGGAAATGGGGGACAGCAGGTCCGTGGCGTCATGGAAGACCATGAGTGAGACCAGTTTATCCAGCATGCGTGTCAGGGCACCCTGGGCCAGTTCAGGCAACTCGTCCCAGCTTTGTGCATTGTTTGCCTCGCTGATACCGCGTCGGTGGAGCACGGCCGGCGCCTTGAACTTGATGTAGGTGATCTGGTTTTGCACCGTCACCTGGTGCTCAAGCACCATCAGGGCAACGATGTCACTGGTGTCTTGCGGATACGGCGACGGGTCCATGTAGCCGGTACCGTCCAGGGTTTCCAGGTTCCAGATACGATAATCATCCAGTCTCTCCAGGTGCTCCGGGTCTTCCAGCAGGATATTGCCCAGGTGTGCCTGCAAGCCATGACGACCGGTGACATACCAACCGCCCCAGCGATCCACCACCGGGGTCTGGTCAACCACGTTACCGATACCGGAATAGTTTTTCAGGGGCACATTGCGCTCACTGTAGACTGAAGACAGGGCCATCAGCATGGGCACACCGCCACCCATGGTGCCCTGGGTGTCATGGCATACCAGGCAAGTCTGGTTGCTGCGCTCAAACCAGCGCTGGGTCCGCTCCGTATTGTCAAAGGTATAGAAGACAATGCCCTTTTCATTGTCGATAGTGGTGACCTCAACAATGTTGCTGCGCTGGACAAAGCCGATGTAGGTGGTTTCGTTGAAAAACAGGGCCCGGGGCCGTTCCGGCGAAATCAGCTTGTGCTGCAGGCTGGTAGGCGAAAACACCAGCATCTGGGAAGACGTATCAATTTCCAGGGCTTCAAGCAGGGAATCCAGGTAGCCACGACCGTTATCCCTGTACTCCAGGGTCACTTTTCCACTGGCCAGGTCCTGCTGTAGCCTGGCCACAGGATTGGCCGTAGCCATGTTTTCATAGCCATTGAGCCGGTACTCATCACCGGCAGAAAACTGGCCTGCTGCGCCTGCAGAAAACAGCATTGATACCAGTAACAGGTACCCTGTTGTCCGGATTTTCAGCAAGGCATCTCGCTTTCCTGGTTCGTTTATCAATGTATTTAATATACATCTTTAGCCTGGTAAAGAATATGGAAATTATAAGGAAAATCCAGGCAATTCAATTGACCGGGAACAAGGAATTGTTGGCTCAGCTGTCGGCCTTGAGTACATCCAGGCCATCCAGTGTACGCGTGGGAAAGGCTATATCAGCGTCGTGGTCATGGATGATGTCGATGATTTTCAATAACACGTTTTCTTTCACTTGGTGGTATTCCACCCAGTTTGTGGTTTTCGTGAAGGTATAGACGAAGAACTCCAGGCTCGAGGCAGCCATGGCGTTGAAGTTGACGATCAATGTCTGCCCGGTATCGATATCCGGGTGTTGCAGAAGCATGTCCTTGACTGACTGAACCACGCTGCCCATTTTGGCACTGTCACAATAGCGCAGGCCTATGGTCTCGTAGATTCGCCGATTGGTCATGCGCGACGGATTTTCAAGAATGATCGTGTTGAACATGGAGTTGGGGATATACAACGGGCGTTTGTCAAAAGTACGAATCTTGGTCAGGCGCCAGCCGATATCTTCCACCGTTCCCTCAATATTGCGGTCCGGTGAACGCACCCAGTCTCCAATGGTGAATGGCTTGTCCATGAAGATCATCAGGCCGCCAAAAAAATTGGCCAGCAGATCCTTGGCCGCAAAGCCCACTGCTATACCACCGATACCCCCAAAGGCCAGGACACCACTGACGGAAATACCAAAGGTTTGCAGGATGACCAGGGTGCCGGTGATAAGGACGGAAACACGCAGCAGCCTGCCAATGACCCGGACAGTGACATCATCCGCATTGACATCCTTGAGCTCACGCTTGTTGATGATGTGGTCTTCGGCCTGCTTGATGAAATGAAACAGGAAATACACGCCAAGCAGGATGACGGCGATCTGGCGGGCAATGGTGGTGTATTCGAAAATGGTATTTTCAGAGACGTTGTCGATAATCTCTGCGGCAATGGACAGGCCGAAGACCCAGATCAGGCCATGGACAGGCAGGCGGCCGGCACTGATCAGGGAGTCGTCCCAGTAGTTTTGTGTGGCCTGGGTTTTCTTCAGGGCCCTGGCAAGGAGATGACGGGCAATGAAGCTGGCCGTAACGGTGGCCAGGACGACTATAAAGACCCTGATTACCCAGTTGTTGTCGTTAATCCAGGTGAGCAGGGCTTCCATGAGTTGTCAGATCCTTACCGGTGAATTGAAAACAGTTGGTCCATGTCCTGGCACTGTCTTTAAAGTCAGGCGCTTTTTGCCTGCGCTTTGTCAGCACCCTCTTCCACCCATTTGCCATTGCGGTAGAAGACTTTCCAGCCCGTGGGTTTTTTGTCAATTTCACTTTGCACGAACTGTTCCTTGTTCTTGCGGCTGAATTTGACCACGGTCTTGTTACCGTCCGGATCCTCGGTGGGCGCCTTCATCAGGAAGGCATACTTGGGATCAATCTCATCCTTGTGTGGCAGCAGTTCAGCCACCAGTGGCGCCCGCGTTTCGCGATTCTTCGGAAACTGGCTGGCGGCCAGGAACAGGCCAGCAGCACCATCGCGCAACACGTAGGTATCTTCGACCTTTTCGCACTCAAGTTCAGGCATGGGCACAGGATCCATTTTCGGGGGTGCCGCTTCGCCATTGCGCAGCAGTTTACGGGTATTCTTGCACTCTTCCGCGGTACAGCCAAAGTACTTGCCGAAACGACCATTCTTGAGCTGCATCTCGGCGCCGCACTTGTCGCATTCCAGGGTCGGGCCGTCATAACCCTTGATCTTGAACTTGCCCGCTTCCACCTCAAATCCCGGGCATTCCGGGTTGTTGCCACAGACATGCAGTTTGCGGTCTTCATCGATGAGGTAGGAGTCCATGGCCGTGTCACAGATCTTGCAGCGGTGTTTATGCAGCAGCAACCGGGATTCAGCCTCGTCATCGGCGTCCACACTGATGGCTTCATCACCGGGCGTCAGGTTCATGGTGGTTTTACAGCGCTCTTTCGGTGGCAGGTTGTAGCCAGAACAACCCAGGAACACCCCGGTGCTGCCGGTACGGATCTGCATGTTGCGCTTGCAGGTCGGGCACTTGATGTCGGTTTCTGTCGGGTTGTTTTCCCGCATGCCGTTTTCTTCTGACTTGGCCGCTTCAAGCTGCTTGGTGAAGTCATCGTAAAAGGCATTGAGTACATCCAGCCAGGGCTTGTTGCCCTGGGCTATCTCGTCAAGGTTGCCTTCCATGCGTGCGGTAAATTCATAATCCATGAGATCCTTGAAATTCTCCACCAGGCGGTCGGTGACGATGTCACCCATCTTCTGGGCATAAAAACGGCGGTTTTCAAGTTTCACATAACCACGGTCCTGGATCGTGGAAATAATGGAGGCGTAGGTGGACGGTCTGCCGATATTGCGTTTTTCCAGTTCCTTGACCAGGCTCGCTTCCGTGTACCGGGGTGGCGGCTTGGTGAAATGCTGCATCGGTTCCAGGGTTTTCATGGACAAGCTGTCACCGACCTTCAGGTCTGGCAATTCCACGTCACCGTCCTTGTTGACCTGCAGAACGCGGGTGTAGCCATCGAATTCCATGATGCGACCCTTGATGCGCATTTCGTAATCACCGGCGGTGACCTTGAGCGTACTGCTCTTGTAGCGTGCAGGTGTCATCTGGCAAGCCAGGAACTGTTGCCAGATCAGGTTGTACAGGCGCACGGCATCGCGATCGAGACCATCCAGCTGCGAGGAATTTTCTCCTACTTTGACATCAGACGGGCGAATCGCCTCATGGGCTTCCTGGGCGCCCTCCCGGCTTGAATAGATATTGGCTTTTTCCGGCAGGTACTTGTCACCGAATTTTGACTTGATGTAATCCCTTGCCATGCCCAGGGCATCATTACTCAGTGCCGTTGAGTCAGTTCGCATGTAGGTGATGAAACCGGCTTCGTACAAACGCTGGGCCATGGTCATGGTTTTCTTGACCGTGTATCCCAGTCTTGTCGAGGCGGCCTGCTGCAGTGTAGAGGTAATAAAAGGTGCACGCGGTTTGGACGACGTGGGTTTGTCTTCACGTTCTGACACGGTATAGGTTGCCGGCTCAAGGGCGTCAACCGCGGCCTGGGTCTGGGCCTCGTTTTTCGGCTTGAAATCACTGCCCTGGTACTTGACGACTTCAAATCGCAATGGCTCCGCATCGTCCTTGCCCTGCATCGCTTCTGTCAGCAGGTTGGCATACAGTTCCCAGTACTCTTCCGGTACGAAGGCCCTGATTTCCTTTTCCCGCTCTACCAGCAGGCGCACTGCCACAGACTGCACACGGCCTGCTGACAGGCCTCTTGCCACCTTGGCCCATAACAGGGGAGACACCATGAAACCCACGACACGGTCCAGGAAACGCCTGGCCTGTTGTGCCTCGACATGTTTCATGTCCACGTCACCGGGTTCGGCAAAGGCCTCTTCGATGGCTTTCTTGGTAATTTCGTTGAACACCACGCGCTTGTAGCGGGAATCATCTCCGCCGATGGCTTCCTTGAGGTGCCAGGCGATGGCCTCCCCTTCGCGGTCAAGGTCGGTAGCCAGATAGATGGTGTCGGAATTCTTCGCCAGTTTCTTCAGGTCATTCACGACCTTTTCCTTGCCTGGCAGGATTTTGTAGTTAGCCTTCCAGCCATGCTCGGGATCGATACCCATTCGGGCGATCAGTTGCTGCTTGGCTTTCTTCGCCTTGTGAATACGCTTTTGTTCGGGATCCATTTTGCGCGTTTCTGCGGCAGCTTTCGCCCGCGCCTTGGCATCCACCTTGCCATTCGAACCGCTGGTAGGCAGGTCACGGATATGGCCGACAGAAGACTTTACAACGAAGTCCTTGCCGAGATACTTGTTGATTGTTTTGGCCTTGGCAGGCGACTCAACAATAACCAGTGATTTGCTCATATATCCGTTTTGATCCAGTTATATTTCAGAATTTTTTACATCTTGCATTGCAAAAACAGGCGACATCATTAATGACATATCCCTGTCCGGTCAAGGGCGAGATGTCATTTTTTTCGAAAAAAGAGTGCTGCCACACTTTTTCAAGCAAGAAATATGCTGTAAATAAAGGGGTTTTTTACACACCTGGATAGTCGAAAAACTATTTCAGCTATCACTACCCCCAAAAAGGCGGGCATTAAACCACTGGATTGAGGAAAAGAAAAGGGGGTGCACGGTGCGCAGCCAGCATTGGTCAGCTGGCTGGTTAGCGCAAAAAACCTGGTTGGTGTTCTAACGAAGACGGATTATCGGGAACTGTCCATAGATGGCCAGTGACGGTCAAACCTCGACAGTCCAGCCAAAAGTATCCGATTTTTCACCGCTTTGAATCTGGCGCAACAGATCATACAACTGCTGCATGACAGGGCCCACGGTTTCACCATCACCGTAAAAACTGTGCCAGGCATCATCGAACCAGATCTTGCCAACCGGCGACAGCACAGCCGCTGTGCCGCAGGCTGCGACTTCCTCGAAGGTATCCAGTTCCGCACGCAGATCAATGGGACGCTCCTCGGTTTCCAGACCAAGTTCCCTGGCGGCAATATCCATGATGGAGCGGCGCGTGATACTGGGCAGGATCGCGGCTGATTTAGGCGTAATCAACTTGTTATCACGGGTATAGATGATGATATTGGCGGATCCTGCTTCTTCTATATATTTTCTTTCTGCCGCATCCAGGTAAAGGGCTTCGTTGGCACCTACTTCCTGGGCCTTGCGTGTGGCATACAGGCCTCCGGGATAATTGGCACCGGCTTTTACATCCCCAGTGCCATGAGGTGCAGCCCGGTCAAAGTCGGACACCGCAAGCTTGATGACTGACAGTCCCCCGCTTTTGTAATACGGACCCACCGGGGACACGATGACCCGGAATTCGTACTCACGCGCCGGACGCAGGCCCATGTTTTCCCCGATCCCGATCAACAGGGGCCTGATATACAGGGAAGCCCCGCTGCCATAAGGGGGAACCCAGGCGGCATTGGCGCGAACAGCCTCTTTCACACCGCGCAGGAACAACTCTTCCGGCACCCGTGGCATGGACAGGCGGTCGGCGGTATTGGCCATGCGTTCACAGTTCAGCTCGGGGCGAAACAGCAGGATGCTGCCGTCTTTCGCCGTTTGTGCTTTCATGCCTTCAAAACATTGCTGGGCGTAATGCAGGGCTGGCGAGCCTTCATGGATGTGCATGACCTCGTCGGTAATCAGCTCGCCTTCAGACCATTCACCTTTCGTGTGACGGGCGACAAAACGGTAATCTGTCCTGGTGTATTCAAAACCAAGACTGCTCCAGTCAATTGCTTTCTTCTCTTGCGCGTTCATAACCTGACTTCAGGGTTGTGGAATTTAAAGGGGGGCTATTATAACGGGCTATCCGGCATTTCTCCCGCGTTTTTTCAGGTAAGGCAGGCTGCTCTTTATTTTCCTTGCCAGCCCCATGCAGTAATATGCACCCCGACATTCTGCAGTACATGACCTGGACATTGCCCGTGAGAGCCACCTACCCCCTCGTCGATATCGGCGCCAACCTGAGCCATGAAAGTTTTACCAGTGACCTCGAGGAGGTGCTGGCGAGTGCCCGCGATGCAGGCCTTGAGCAAATCATGGTCACCGGCACCTCGGTAGCTGGCAGCCAGGAAGCGGCCCGCCTGGCCCGGCAATATCCCGGATTTCTCTACAGCACAGCCGGTATTCACCCCCATGAGGCACAGGAATATGATGACGCAGCAACCAGGGCCCTCACGGCACTTTGTGCAGACAATGACTGCGTCAAGGCAGTAGGAGAAACCGGCCTGGACTATTTCCGTGACTTTTCCCCGCGGGAAAGCCAGTGCCAGGCCTTTGACAGCCAGTTGCAGCTTGCAGCGGCCCTGAATCAGCCGGCATTCCTGCACCAGCGTGATGGCCATGATGATTTTGTGCGACTCCTGCGACAACACCGCAACTCCCTGCCCAGGGCTGTGGTCCACTGCTTTACCGGCACGGAAGCGGAGTTACGCGATTACCTGGAACTGGATATGCACATCGGACTCACCGGCTGGATATGTGATGAACGCCGCGGGCAACACCTGCATGATTTCATCTCCCTGATACCGGAAAATCGCCTCATGCTGGAAACCGATTCACCCTACCTGCTGCCCCGGACGATCAGGCCCAGGCCAAAAACCCGGCGTAATGTTCCGGCCAATCTCGTGCATGTATTGAAGACCGTCGCCGAATGTCTGGGCAAATCCGAAAAACACGTGGCAGAACAGACAACAGCAACCGCCAGGGATTTTTTCGCTCTATAAACTCTGCTATATTCGCTGACTATGAAAAAACGGGATTTTCTGGCTGCAGTACTGGCTGGTGGAGGTATTTCCTTCATCGGTTCCCGTTTATACGAGCAATACCAAAACAACCAGCTCTCGTTCACTGAGCTTCCCGAATTACCCCCCTTTAACCCTGACAAGGGTGTCGCCACACAAGCCCAGGACCTGGTGCCTGAAACCCTGCCGCCGGTGACCGAGGATATCAAGGTTGTCGCCCCAGAAAATGACCTGCAGCAAGGCTTCAAGCATACCGAGCGTGAAGTGGATGTGGCAGGCATTGAAAGCCTGGAAGAATCAGAAGTGGATTTCTACCTGCAGAAGATTCGAAATTTCGACGGCGATTTTCCGGGGGATGTGTACCTGAGCGAGATCAACCAGTTACTCCTGCAGCCGACTATTGAGCGCCTGGAGCGGGTACAACGTTTTATCGGTCACGGCAACTTCAACCTGATCGGTTTTGACGAGATGCTGTATTTTGCCCGTAACTACGAGGAAATCGGTGCCTTTGATCCCGCCGAACTCGCCTTCCTGGAGGAAGTCTTTTTCAACGATGCCACTGACTACGGCTTCTTCGGTGAAAAAGTGACTCCGGAGCTGACCCATCGCATCCTGCAGAATGACCTGGAGAAGATCGAGGGCAGTGGCCATTACCTGCTCAAGGGCGAGTCCCTGAACCAGTACAACCTGATCCACCGGGATGTCGGCAATAACCTGCTGCTGACATCCGGTATCCGCAACGTGGTCAAGCAGATGCACCTGTTCCTGGCCAAGACCCGCCAGTCCAATGGCAACCTGTCAAAAGCCTCGCGTTCGCTGGCGCCTCCCGGTTACTCCTTTCATGGTGTCGGAGACTTCGATGTGGGCAAAATCGGCCTGGGCGAGGCAAATTTCACGGCTGATTTTTCCAATACTGACGAGTTTCGCCGCCTGATCACCCTGGGATACGTGGATATCCGCTATACCGACACCAACCGCTATGGCGTTCGTTACGAACCCTGGCACATCAAGATCATCTAGGGGCGTCCAGAAACCCGAGGAACTGCTCCTCGGTAAAGGGCCAGCCCAGTTCAAGGTCATTATCACGGAATCGAATGACGGGTATACGAATACCGTATTTCTCGATCAACTCGTCTGAATGACTGATATCCACCTCCTCCAGGTCGATTTGCCGGGCCGCCAGGTGCGGGGCCATGAGTGCATGGGCCGTTTCACACAGGTGACAGGCAGGCGTTGAGTAGAGGATCAAAACGGGGGATGTGTCGGGCATAGGGACCAGTCGCGGCAAGATGTCAGGCAAAAAACATTGTATATAGTAGCAAGACTTCGCCGGGATGGCTTTTCGGGCCTTTTTCGCTGACCTGGCTGCACACCGGCGTGCTCCGGATGGGCCTGACAGGCATCACAACTAACATTTTCAATGCGTCCGGATTCACTATAGAATCGGTCCTTTTCACGTATCTGACGTTTACAGGGCCTGGACCGGGCCATAAACAGAAATCCCGCCTGCAGGCACCGCAAGAGTGTCACAGGCACAATATTCGGGCCTTTGCAGCAGTACGGCAGGCCTGGTAGTAAGAGTAACTATACATGACGCAAATCGAAGTAATCTCCACACTCAAACAATGGATGGCCCAGCACATTATCGGGCAGGAAAAGCTGATTGACCGATTGCTGATCGCCCTGCTTGCCGATGGCCATCTGCTGGTAGAAGGCGCACCGGGACTGGCCAAGACCAAGGCCATCAAGAACCTCTCCGAGGCCATTGAAGGCGACTTTCACCGTATCCAGTTCACTCCCGACCTGCTGCCCAGTGACATCACCGGTACCGAGATTTACCGGCCTGAAGACGGCAGTTTCCGTTTTCAGCAAGGTCCCATCTTCCATAACCTGGTCCTGGCTGACGAAATCAACCGTGCGCCGGCCAAGGTCCAGTCGGCCCTGCTGGAAGCCATGGCTGAACACCAGGTCAGTGTCGGTCGCGAAACCTTTGAGCTGCCCAAGCTGTTCCTGGTAATGGCCACCCAGAACCCTATTGAACAGGAAGGTACCTACCCCCTGCCGGAAGCCCAGCTCGACCGCTTCCTGATGCACGTCACCGTGGATTACCCCGATACCGATTCCGAAAGAAAAATCCTGCACCTGGTGCGCGATGAGGCTCGTAATGTGGATACTCCACCACCCTCGATCGTGGCACAGGCCGCCCTGTTTGAAGCCCGCCAGGAGGTGCTCAATCTGCATATGGCCGAACCGGTGGAGGAATACATCCTGCAGCTGGTGATGGCCACCCGTAACCCGGGCCCCTACAGTGAGGACCTGGAAAAATGGGTTGATTTCGGCGCCAGTCCGCGTGGCACCATCTCCCTGGACCTGTGCTCCCGTGCCCATGCATGGCTCAAAGGCAAGGAATTTGTCTCACCCGAAGATGTTCATGAAGTATTCCACGATGTGCTCAGGCACCGCGTACTGCTGAGTTTTGAGGCTGAAGCGGCCGGGGTGGATGCTGACAGTGTGCTCACCCGCATCCTGGAACTGGTGCCTTCGGCCTGAGGCCACCGCCCTTTTCCGGAATGCCCGTGCATTCATGATCTGAGAAATACCAACGCCAGGAAAACCCTTGTCAAGCAAACGCCAACTCAATATACGCCAGGATCAATACCGCAGCCGGGGTGCCTTCATTACCCTTGAGCAGTTGTTTGACCAGCGTCATGTCGCCAGGAGCCTGGAGCTTGATTACCAGTCCCGCAGCCGCCTGGGCATGTCGGGATCGCATATCTCCAAGCACAAGGGCCGTGGTGTGGATTTCGAGGAGTTTCGTGCCTACCAGCCCGGCGATGATATTCGCCAGATTGACTGGCGCGTGACTGCCCGCACCGGCCGTCCTTTTACCAAGGTGTTTCGTGAAGAAAGGGAGCGTCCGGTCATCATTGGTTGTGACCAGAGCCACAACATGTTTTTCGGCAGCCAGGTGGCATTCAAGTCGGTTGTTGCTGCGGAAGCAGCAGCCATCATTTGCTGGACTACCGTAGACAATGGAGACCGCGTCGGTGGCGTGGTTTTCAGTGATACGCAACAGGAACTGGTCAAGCCCAGGCGCAGCAAACGCTCTGCCCTGCGCTTCCTGGACACGCTGGCCCGTTACAACCAGGACCTGGTCCAGCATCATACGGATGATCAGGTTGCCGGCGAGAATTACCTCCAGCAGGCACTGGAGCAGATATACCGGATCACCCGTCCCGGTTCAAACGTGTACCTGATCAGCGACTTCCAGGGTTTCAATGAGCGTTGCCGCCAGTACCTGCACCAGCTGGCCATTCACAACAGCGTCACGTGTATCTTTATCTATGATGCCCTTGAGGAAAATTTGCCCATTCCCGGTGTCTATAGTATTACCGATGGCAATCAACGCAGCACAATCAATACGTACCGCAAGTCCATTCGTTCGCTTTACCATGACCAGTTCTCCGATCGGGTGGAATTGCTTGTTGGTGAATTCAATAAAATGAAAGTCCCCCTGATCGCCGTGCGCACAGACCAGGTGGTACTTGACCAGTTGGAAACATGGAAGCAGAAGACCCTTTAAGCCAGCTCCGCGATATTCACCTGCCCGGTGATGTTTCATTCTGGCCGCCTGCTCCCGGCTGGTGGATACTTATGTTTATCGTCATTGTTGCCATAGTCTTTGCCTGCCGCCATGCCATTGCCGCGATGATCCGCCGTCGCAAGCTGGCCAGTGTGCTGGCCGAACTCGACCGGGCCTATGACAGGTTCCGGAAAGACTCCAGCACCAAAGACTTGAACGAAGCCGGCCTGGCATTCCTGGCCGAGACCAATCGCCTGTTGAACCGGGTTGTCCTGGTCATGTATCCGGACAGCAACGGGGCGAACCTGACAGGTGAGCACTGGCTGGCCTTCCTGGATGCCTGTGACAACAGTACGGTATTCAGCCAGGGCGATGGCAAGGTACTGGGTGATGGCATGTATCGTCCGACGTTTGATGCCGATCCAGATGCCCTCTACCAGGTTGCAAAGCAGTGGATAGAACATCGTTACACGGAAAAAACCGGCAATAGCGGCACACTGGCACCGTCAGGGAGCGTGATCGCATGATCCAGATTCTCTGGCCCTGGGTGTTCATTCTTCTGCCCCTGCCGTGGCTTTGCCACCGGCTGCTGCCCCGGGCATCAAACCGGGATGCCTCCCTTTATGTGCCTTTTTTCAAAGCCATGTCGCGTATCGAGTCGGTCTCACCCAAGACCGGTGCACGGAACCGGTTTATCGCTGTGCTTGCGATTCTTGGCTGGCTGCTTCTGGTGACCGCCGCGAGCCGGCCACAATGGGTGGGCGATCCCATCCAGTTGCCGACAACGGGGCGTGACCTCATGCTGGCGGTGGATATATCAGGTTCCATGGAAGCCCAGGACATTCAGCTCAATGGCCAGAACGCCACACGGCTCCAGGTGGTCAAATCTGTTGTCGGTGACTTCGTCGAGCGTCGCACCGGGGACAGGCTCGGTTTGATCCTGTTTGCCGCCCGGGCCTATACACAGTCGCCGCTGACCTTTGACCGGGATACCGTTGAGACCCTGCTCTATGAAGCCGAAATCGGCATTATCGAGGAGAATGCCACGGCCATTGGTGATGCCATCGGCCTGGGCGTGAAGCATTTGCGGGAACGTCCGGAAGCCAGTCGCATCCTGATCCTGCTGACCGATGGTGTGAATAACGCCGGTGAAGTGTCACCCATGCAGGCCGGTGACCTGGCGGCAAGGGAGAATATTCGAATTTACACCATCGGTATCGGTGCCGATGCCTCCACGACCAATTCACTGTTCGGGCCGCGCACCATCAATCCCTCTGCTGACCTGGATGAAGACACCCTGACCCAAATTGCGGTCAACTCCGGTGGCCGTTACTTCAGGGCCCGTGACCGCCAGGAACTGGAAGGCATTTATGAACTGCTCGATGAACTGGAACCGGTAGAACAGGAAGCAGAAACCTTTCGTCCCACATCCGCCCTGTTTTACTGGCCGCTGGGGGCGGCGATGGCCATCAGTTTCCTGATCGCCATGCTGCGAATTCCCTGGGGCATACTGTTGGGGCTGCGCCGCAATACCCGTGCGGCCGCCGCGGATGATTCGGGCCTGGCCAGGGTGGACGCGTGATGCCCCTGTTGTCTGCCGAATTCATAGAGAATTTCCACTTTTTGCGCCCGGTCTTCCTGTACGGCCTGATTCCGGCGCTGCTGCTCGTTGGCCTGGTCCTGTTTATCCAGAATAGTCGAAGCACCTGGGCAAGGGCCATTGACCCTTCCCTGCTGCCTTTTCTGCTGGAAAAGGATTCCTCGCCCCGTGCCACCTACCCCGTCTTCGGACTTCTGCTGATCTGGAGCCTGGGCCTGGTTGCCCTGGCAGGTCCCGTCTGGCAGCAAATCCCGGTACCAGTCCAGGAACGCGAAGATGCCCTGGTGATTGTCGCCGACATGTCCCTGTCCATGTATGCCAATGATGTCACGCCAAACCGGGCTGTGCGTACCCAGCGCAAGATTATCGATGTGCTCAACAAGCGCCGTGAAGAAGGCCAGACTGCCCTGGTGGTTTATGCCGGTGATGCCCATGCCGTGACCCCGTTGACGGATGACGTGGAGACCATCAACAACCTGGTGCCTTCATTGCAACCCAATATCATGCCCATCGAAGGCAGCAAGCCGGCCATGGGGGTAGAAATGGCCATTGACCTGCTGGCCAATGCCTCCTTGTTGCAGGCCCAGATCCTGCTGATTACCGATGGCATCAACCCGGATGATATCGGTGCCATTCGCAACCTGTTGGACGACTCGCCACATACCCTCTCAGTTCTGGGCGTTGGCACCGAAGATGGCGCGCCCATACCCATGGCCGAAGGTGGATTTTTACGCGACCGCACAAATGCCATCGTCATTCCCCGTCTTGAACGCGACCTGTTGCAGGAGCTGGCAACCACGACAGGCGGTCGTTATGCCGATGCCCTGCTGACAGATGAGGATATCAATTACCTGCTTGACCAGAGTATCTTCGATGAAAATGAAAACCTGATCGACGTCGAGCGGGAATTTGATATCTGGTATGAAGCCGGGCCCTGGCTGTTACTACTGCTACTGCCTCTGGCTGCACTGGCTTTTCGCCGTGGCTGGGTTCTGGGCATTGTGCTGACAGTCAGTTTCATGCCCGAGCAGCAGGCCTATGCCTGGGAATTCAAGGACCTGTGGATCACTCCTGACAAACAGGGCACCGAGGCTTTTGCCGAGGAAGACTTTGAAAATGCCGCCACCCTGTTTGAAGATGAAGCCTGGCGTGCTGCGGCCAATTACCGGACAGGTAATTTCGAAACGGCTGTGGCCGATCTCTCGCTTCTGGAAGATGCCGAGTCTCATTATAATCGCGGTAATGCCCTGGCCCGGCTGAACCGTTACCCGGAAGCCATTGCAGCTTACGAGCAGGCCCTGGCCCTGGCTCCGGATCATGAAGATGCCCAGTTTAACAAAGAGCTGGTTGAGAAGCTTCTTGAGGAACAGCAACAGCAGGAACAACAGCAACAGCAGCAAAACAGCGAAGGTGAAAACCAGGACCAGGAACAACAGGAAGGCGAACAGCAGCAGGACCAGGAACAACAGCAACAACAAAACCAGGACCAGCAGGAATCAGAGCAACAGGAACAACAGAACCAGCAAGAGCAAAACCAGGATCAGCAGGAGTCTGAGCAGGAAAGTGAATCGGACCCCCAGGAACAGGAAATGCCTGAACCCCAGGACGGCGAACAGCCCAATTCAGAGGAAGAACAGGCCATGCAACAATGGTTGCGCCGAATTCCAGACGATCCGGGTGAACTGTTGAGACGCAAGTTCCAGTACCAGGCTGCCCGCAGGCGTTTCGAGGAAATCCAGAATCCCAACCTGCTGGAGCAACAGGCAAACGAACAACGATGGTAACAACATGCTAAAAAGGCTTTTGACAATACTCAGTGTGGGCGTGGCGTTGACATGGATCTCCATGCCACTGCTGGCCCAGACAGGGGGACAACAGGCACTTAGTGCCTTTGTCGACAGGAATGATATTACGCTCAATGAAATCCTGACCCTGACCATTCGTGTCGATAACAGCCTGGGTAACTCGCGCCCTTCCCTGACCGGCCTTAACCGGGATTTTGAACAGGTCGGCACGGTAGGCAGCCGCAGTTCCTATACCAATATCAATGGTACCGTTCAGTCCTTTGTCGACTACATCGTCAGGTTGCGCCCGCTGTCTACGGGGACACTGACCATTCCGTCGTTTCGCATCAACAATGAAGCCACGGCCCCCATCACCATTAACGTGGGTGAAGCAGACCAGGTGGGTAATGATGGTGACAGCGAGATATTCATCCTGTCGGATGTCAGCAAGGAAAGAATTTATGTCCAGGAGCAGTTGCTCTATACGATCAAGCTCTACTATTCCATCAGCTTTGACCAGGGTGCCCAGCTGACTTCGCCCCAGGTCGCTGACTCGGTCGTCCAGCAGCTGGGTAGCGATGAAACCTATTCTGAAATCGTCAACGGGATTCGTTACAACGTCACCGAGCGCCGCTTCGTGATCTACCCGCAAAGCAGTGGCGAGCTGACCATTCCGCCGGTCTATTTCACCGCAACGGTCGGTCGGCGTGGTGGCCTGACCCGATTTTTCAACAACCGCACCAGTGTGCGTGAAATCAACCTGGCCAGCGAAACTCATAGCATAGAAGTTCTCGGCAAACCGGCCAGCTTCCCTGCCTGGCAAACCTGGTTGCCGGCCGCGGATATCGGCATCGAAGAAAGCTGGAGCGGGCCCGTCGACAACCTGGCCGTCGGCGATTCCGTGACCCGCAATATCCGCCTGACCGCAACCGGCCTGAACAGCTCCCTGCTCCCGGGCATCACCTATGAAGATATGCCGGGGCTGAAGTTTTATCCTGATCAACCTGTCCGGGATGATGCCTCCAGTGACCTGGGCTTCACCGGTTCCCGCACTGAAGGCACGGCGATCGTGCCTTCCGAACCCGGTGAGTTCGTGATTCCGGAAGTCGTGATTCCCTGGTGGAACACCACAACAGACACACTGGAACGGGCCGTTATTCCCGCCAGGACCCTGTCCGTGTCACCGGGTTCCGGTATCTCCCAGCCTGCACCTCCCGTGCCGGGAAATTTCAACCTGCCAGACAGTACACAGGACAACAGCCCCATTATCATCTCACCGCAGTCATCGGGCCTGACCCTGTTCTGGATTTCAGCGACGGCAATATTTGCAGTTGCCTGGATGTTTTCGACCACCATGTGGTTACGCAACCGTCGACAACTGGCCTTCATGACCACAGCCACACCTGCCATGATGCCGCGCAAGCAAACTGCCGCACGTCAGCCTGCGACACCCAGTGCGGACAACGCCCTGAAGGTATTGCGCACGGCTATCGCCAGTGGATCGGCAGCGGAAATCAAGCGCTGCCTCATTGCCTGGGGCAAGGCCCTTTACCAGGATAAAAACCTGTTAACCCTGGGACAACTGCAACAGTACAGTGGCGACAATGACCTCGACAGCCAGATTGAACTGCTTGAAAAATCCCTGTACGGAAACTCGGATCCTGTTGAAACAGACCGCAAGACCCTGGAAGCCATCGTCCAGCGCCTGCATAAAAAAGGACGGACAGCGGGCAAGCAAACCAGGGATTACAGCCTGCCTCCCCTGTATAAAAACTAGCAAGCCCGGGGATGTACATCCGTATAAACAAGATAGGGGGTACCTATGGCCGACAGTGATTACCTGACTGATTTCTTGCAAGGCCTGAAACGACGCAACCCGGGTGAAACCGAATTTCACCAGGCTGTTGAAGAAGTGGCTGTAGACATTATTCCCTATATTGAAAGCAACCCCCGCTACAAGGATGCCATCATCCTGGAGCGCCTGTCAGAACCTGACCGGGTCATCAGTTTCCGTGTTTGCTGGGTTGATGATGAGGGTAATATTCGCGCCAATCGCGGCCACCGCGTACAGAACAATAATGCTATTGGCCCCTACAAGGGCGGCATCCGTTTTCACTCCAGCGTCAATGTCAGTATTCTCAAGTTCCTGGCCTTCGAACAAACCTTCAAGAATTCCCTGACAGGACTGCCCATGGGCGGTGCCAAGGGTGGTTCCGACTTCAATCCCAAAGGTAAATCTGACGGTGAAATCATGCGTTTCTGCCAGTCCTTTGTCACTGAACTGCATCGTTACATTGGCCCGGACACCGATGTGCCGGCCGGCGATATTGGTGTGGGCTCCAGGGAAATCGGTTACATGTTCGGCCAGCTCAAACGCCTGACGGGCAAATTTACCGGCATTATTACCGGCAAGGGACTTGAATACGGCGGCAGCCTGATACGCAACGAAGCCACAGGTTATGGTGCGGTCTACATGCTTGAGTACATGCTCCAGCATGTCGACAAGGACATTCAGGGTATGAAGGTGCTGATATCGGGATCCGGGAATGTGGCAATTTACGCGGCAGAAAAAGCCATCCAGCTCGGGGCCAAGGTCATCACCATGTCCGATTCAAGCGGCTTCATTCATGACAAGGAAGGCATCAATGCAGAGAAGCTTGCCTATATCAAGGACATCAAGATCAAGCGTCGGGGCAGGATCTCTGAATATGCCCATGTTTTTGATGCCACATTCCATGAAGGCAAAACCCCGTGGGGTATCAAGGCGGATATTGCCATACCCTGCGCAACACAGAATGAAATCACCCTGGATGACGCCAAAACGCTGATTAAAAATGGTTGTATCGGTGTTTCCGAAGGCGCCAATATGCCCACGGTCAAGGAAGGCATTGATGTGTTCAGGGAGGGCAAAATCCTGTTTGCTCCCAGCAAGGCAGCCAATGCCGGTGGTGTGGCCGTTTCCGGCCTGGAAATGAGCCAGAATTCAGCTCGCATGAGCTGGTCCGAACAGGAACTGCAGAATCAACTCAAGCAGATTATGAAGGATATTCACGACAAGTGCGCTTCCCATGGCCTGGAAAAGGACTATGTGAACTATTCTCGTGGCGCCAATATTGCAGGCTTTATCAAGGTGGCCGATGCCATGATGGCTTACGGTGTGATTTAGTTATTTTTGTTTACTGTTCGTGTTCCAATAAAAAAGCCCGCAATAAAGCGGGCTTTTTTGTACCTGGAATGAAACTCAGGCAGATTTGAGAAGTCGTTTCTGGCTGCCGTTAATGGCAATCTGGCGCGGCTTCATGGCTTCCGGTATTTCACGAACCAGCTCTATATGCAGCAGTCCGTTTTCCATGCTGGCACCGGTCACCTGAATATGATCAGCCAGTTTGAACTGGCGTTTGAAATTGCGCTCTGCAATACCCCTGTGCAAGTAGTTCTTGCCACTGTCACTGTCATCTTCCTTGCGTGCTGAAGACACGGTCAGTGCATTGTTCTCCACCTCGACATTGATTTCATCTTCGGCAAACCCGGCCACTGCCATGGTAATTCGGTAATTGTCATCTTTGACCAGCTCAATATTATAGGGCGGATATCCGGAAGATGAACGATCGCTGGTATTGATGCTGTCGAGCAAAGATGCCAGGTGGTCAAAGCCGATAGCAGAACGGTACAGGGGAGAAAAATCAAAAGTTGTCATGAGCTTATCCTCTTGTTTAAGCAATAATCATTAACACATTTATCTGTCGGCCTGTTTGGGATAACCCGGCCGATTTT
>CAZROW010000001.1:38831-53719 GCA_964601805.1 uncultured Enterobacteriaceae bacterium | reverse complement strand
AATAATCATTAACACATTTATCTGTCGGCCTGTTTGGGATAACCCGGCCGATTTTAATGCGAAGCTCATCGAGCCTTCGCCCTGTATAGATAGGGGAAAAGCGGAAAATTTCAAGGGCAGGGAAAATATTTTTTATTCGTGCAGCCAACTGAGCGCCGCGTCTACCTCGCCAAAATATTGGACCTTGGCACACATGAACCAGTCGGCAATACTGGCCATTCTCTCCTGCCATTTGCGCTCACCGACTATGGCCAGTTTTTCAAAAGCATTGCCATGCTTGAGACCGAGCCTGAAATCATCCCAGGCGGCACGCAGTTCCCAGCCGTCGAATTCAGAGGCATCAACGAGCGCCCGGACATGTGGCTTGTCCAGGCCTTTGAGAGCGTCATCAATCATCGGGTTGATGATTTCATAATCAGCGTGAGTCAGTTTTCCCACGGGTTTCAGAATGAGAAAGAAGTCATCGTCCACCCGTTCCAGGCCGATGGAAAGGCCATGGCGTTTTATACTCATTACCAGTTCCTCCGTGTTATCGGAAGCTTCCGGAATAATGGCGGCTTCAGCGTCTGCGCCAGTAAACCAGGAAGCTTAGTAAAGGCAGGTAGTAAGGCGCATTGACCAGCATGATGGCCAGCCATGCCATACCACCCTGCCCTGTGGTTAACCCCGAGGTTGATAAAATAACACCGCTGTACCAGGCTGGCCAGGTGGCAAACAAGACGGCGAGACCAGCCATGAAGCGCAGGCGACGATCCGGTTTTGCCGACGTCAGAAAGATCCCTGCATGAACCAGCAGGCAAAGAATAAAAAGAGGTATCTGGACTTGCATAGGCTGATTCGCGTCAGATCAACGGGAATCCCAGCGCCGTATTGACAGTATTCTTGACCATGCCCAGCCCGGAATTGATTGCCTGGTCGACTTTGAGCAGCCCTGTGCCCTCCCGTGACATCATGACGCCCCGTGCAGTCTGTTTCTGCATATCAAGTAGCACTAGGGCCTCACTTTCCCCGACCTGCTCACTGTCAGTCAGGGCCTGGATTTCCAGGATCGTAACCGCCAGTTTTTCAAATTCCGGGGTCGCAAAGGCTTCCATGAAGGGCCACTGTTCCTTGAAGGTACTGCGGGCGGCACTTAACATCTCGCCCTGCAAGGCCTCTTTATTCATTCCGGGCATTACATTTCTCCGTAGATCGTTGTAGACAGTGTCATTGACTTGAGCAACAGGATGCTTACATATCCTGGTTCAGCGCGCCAGTCCTGCTGCTGTTTTTTCAATCGTCCTGCTGCAAGGCAAAACGTGGCAGGTGCTGCCCGTCTACTTCCACTGTTTCCTTGAACATGGTCAGGGGCCTTACCCAGTATTCCCTTTCCGCCTCATCACCATACAGGGGAAAATACAGCACCAGTTCCTCTTCGCTTTCACTGTGCCTCGTAGTGCCTATGACCTGGTAGTCCTGCCCCTTGTAGTGCCTGTATCTACCTGGTTTTATTGATGTTTTCATAATGTTTCGCTTATAGGTTCAATGCATTCTTAAAGCCAGACCGGTGTTTGTGCCACTTTACCTGTGGGCAGTCATGGTTGGCTTGTTACGGGTAATCCGGGCATGCATTTTCGGACAGATATCCTGGCCAGTGCAGTGATTGGAAATGGCCTGGCACTGCCCATGCTTTGAACCGGATCAGTTTATGACCTTGAACTTGCGCACAGCGTGTTTCAGCCGGCTGACTTTTTCCTCGGCGCTTTCTTCACTGTTGGGCCGAAACGCCAGGTCCATGTAGATATCGGTGATATCCGCCACGTCGCCCTGCCATTGTGGCTGGACCGCTGCAACACGCTTGCTGAAATGCGTCGGGGTTTCCCCGGGTTGTCTGTTGATGCCGTTATCGGCCATGAACTTGCAGAATTTAAGGTACAGCGCATTGGCCGGCAGTTGCGGTTTGCTGGTGGGTTTTCTCAGCACAAGGAAGGCCGTGCCACCGACAAACAGGAAGATGATGGAGATCAGGCTGATCAGGATCTTTTCCTTGGAGACACTGTTGAAGAGCCTGCTGAACAGGGCAAACTGCATGCCCTGGTCATAATTCAGGACAAAGCGGTTCCAGGCGTAATCGATCATTTCCAGGCGCAACACCAGGTCATTGATAAGTGCACTGCTGCCCCTGTACTTGATCATGGAAAAGACTTCGCCTTCCATGAAGTTCTCATCTTCCTGGAAGGTAAACTGGCTACCATATTCAATCCTGCCAGGGGCAACGGCTGCTGTAGGATCCACCCGTACCCAGCCCTGGTCTTCCAGCCAGACTTCCGACCAGGCATGGGCGTCGTACTGTCGCACGATCAGTGTGCCGTTGTACTTGTTGAATTCTCCTCCCTGGTAACCCAGGACGACGCGGGCGGGTATACCCACGGCCCGCATCATGTAGGTAAAGGCGCTGGCATAATGCTCGCAGAAACCTTCACGGGTATTGAAGAGAAAATCATCAATCTTGTTCTCTCCCAGCAGGCTTGGACTGAGGGTGTAGAAAAACTCTTCATTGCGAATGTAGTCCAGCACATCGTTGATGTAGTCAAAATCCGAATCGGCGGCATCCCGCATGGCCAACGCCATTGCCCTGGCCTGCTCGTTACCCTCCTCGGGCAGGTCCGTATTGCGCCGAAAGCCGCCAAAGCCCCGGCGTAAATCCAGGTCCACTGAATGCTCTAGAAAGGAGTCGGCAGCATAGCGATACCGCTGCACAATGGGGCGCCGGGTCTCCACCTGGTAATCTGGCAGCATGAACAGGCGATCATCCAGGATGCGGGGAACCATCAACGTATAGATCCACGTCTGCTGGGTAGGTTCCATGATGACGTTATAGGAAACCTGCTGCCCCTCGTAACGGATATCCTCGAACCAGGGATTGACCTGGCGCGGGTTTTCTCCCAGGAACTGCCCGAAGGAATTGCCACCACGTGTCCATTGCGAGCCATCAAAACGATCAAGGGTCACTCCACGCCAATACAATTGATTGTAGTTCGGTACCTCGGACTCGAATTCCACCGTAAAGGCGACCTCACCGGAACGCGTCAGGTTGCCAATATCGCCGGGTGACATCTCGTCAGACAGCCCGGTAACACCGGAGGAACTTTGCAGGGGCACAGACCACAGGGGGCCGATACGGGGAAACATGACAAACAGGAAAGCCATCAGCGGAATACTTTGCAACAGCACCTGGCCGGAGAGTTTCATTGTCCGCATGGGACGCTGGTATTCCTCTGTCTGCGTGGTCGACATCAGGGCCGAGGTTATGACCAGCACACAAAAGGCCATATAAAAGGCAATCGGGATGGACTGGGAGTAGATGAACTCGGCGAGCACAGCGAAATAACACAGGTAGATGACCATCAGCACATCGCGTTTCTTTTTCATCTCCAGCAATTTCAGTGCAATCCCGATAATCAGTACGCCGACAATGGCGTCCGTGGAAAAGACGTCGCGCCCGAACTCGAAGATGATGGCAGTGAGCACCAGCATAACGATGACGGTCTTGATACGTGAGCCCGGATGGAAAACCCTGCCCTGGAAGATCAGAATGCTGATACCGATACAGAAGGCGCAAAGCAGCGTTAACCACCAGGGCATTCGTAATACGTGGGGCACGGTAATCAGGGAAAGCGAGGTCAGAATCCAGACCAGTGCAGTACGTGGTAACTGGTAAATATCGACGCCGGTCCTGACCTTGATGTCCGGCCTTTTGACAAACCAGTTCAACACGGAACGAATCATTGTCCTGACTCCTTGCCGTTATCGCTGATACCGAACAGTGCCAGGGCCCGCATGACCTTTTTATAATGCACAGTGCCCTTGGCAGGCTCTATGCGCTGGTCAGGAAGCTCAATGCCGTAATCCAAGCCGGCGGCATCCAGTTGCAGAACGCAGTAGCAAAGACGTGACAGGCGCTGCTCGGTGTCCATGTCCGGAAACATTTCCCAGCGCAGCCAGATCTTGTCATCGACATTGGCCGAATATTCCTTGGTATACATTCCCCTGCCCCGGGCCGCAATTTTCCAGGCCACATGGCGTAGGGAATCCCCCTGCTGGTAATCACGCAGACTATGGAAGTCATCGCTGCCCCGGGTGATGTTGGTATGCCCGCTTTCTTGCTGTTGCGAGGTGAGCCAGTTCAGGTCGCATTCCACCGGCTTGGGATAAACCAGGCAACGCAGATCGAGATCCACCAGCGACCAGGCACGGCAGATACCAAAGGGGAAAATCGTTTCAATGGTCAGCCTGCCCGGGGAATACCAGCCACGTTTATCTGCCACCAGGTAGAGACTGGCACGTTCCTCGGTGTTGTTAATGAGGTTGGCGACAACCTGCCTGGAAGACGGAAACTTCATTTGAATGGCTTCATGAATACGTTCACCATGACGGGAGAGAATGACTTCTATCTCGGCATGCTCACCGGCAAAAACGGAACCCCCGGGCACTGCTGAAATATGCAGTCCGGCCAGGTTACGAAAGGTGTAGAAAATAGACAGTATGAAAACACCCGTCAGCCAGAAAACCAGGGCGAAAGCCAGGCTGATTTCATAATTGATGGCACCGACAAACATCAGGGCCAGTACCGAGACAAAGCCCAGTCCCTGCTTGTTGGGAATGATGAAAATATTGTGCTGGTTGAGAACGACGTGCCTGGAAGGTGGAATACGACGCCTTACCCAGCGGTTGAAATGTGAGCGCCAGCGCTGGCCAAGAACCTCGCGCCAGCCAGTGGCCGGTATGGATTGCACCCCTGTATTCATAATGTATTACCGGGTACGTGCATCAAGGAGCTTGTACCTGGAAGCTCAGTCTGAAAAAAGATCCACTTCATTGAGAAGACGCTGGGAATAGGATTCCCCGCTCCTGCCAGATGTATCGGAAATTGAACGAAGACGATGGTCCACGACAGCGGGCAACACCATTTGTACATCTTCGGGAATTACATGCATGCGGTTGTGCATCAAAGCCCAGGTCCTGGCGCTGCGAATCAGTGCCATGGCGCCTCGTGGCGACAGACCGAATGAAAACAGGTTGTCCTGGCGCGTATAGGCAACCAGGCGCTGTACGTAATCCAGCAAGGTGTCGGTAGCATGCACCTGGGGAATCCATTCGCTGATATGCGTAATATCTTCCGGGGTCAGGGTTTGCTGCATCTCCGCAATATTTTCTCGCTGGTCCCTGTTATTGAGCAGTTCACGTTCAGCGGAAGGATCAGGATAGCCGATCTGAAGGCGCATCAGGAAACGATCGAGCTGGGATTCCGGTAAGGGATAAGTGCCTGCAAAACTGATCGGGTTCTGGGTGGCGATGACGAAAAAGGGGTGTGGCAGTGCCATGGTGTTGTTGTCGATGGAAACCTGCCCTTCTTCCATGGCTTCCAGCAAGGCACTTTGTGTTTTCGGCGTGGTACGGTTGATCTCGTCGGCCAACACCAGGTTGGAAAAAACCGGCCCCTTGTGGAAGGAAAACTGGCCTGTACTCTGGTCATAGATGGTGACCCCCAGGATATCTGCCGGCAGCAGGTCACTGGTAAATTGTATGCGTGAATATTGCAGGCCAAACACCTTGGCCAAAGCCTGTGACAGCGTGGTCTTGCCCATGCCTGGCTTGTCTTCAAGCAACAGGTGACCGCCGGCAAACAGGCAGCACAGTGCCAGTCGCACCTGCTTTTCCTTGCCCAGGACGACCTTGCCGATCTCGCTGACGGCGTCCTCGATTTTTTCCTGGATATCTATGGCGACGGTGTTATCACCAGGCACGTCGTCTTTTTTTACAATCTGTTCCATGGGAGGCTTCCGGAAAATTCGGGAATCAGCTGAAAAGATCAGCCGGCGTTATGCAGTTCGAGAATATCTTCATCCTCGCTACTGGCAGGGTTACTTGACTTGGCGGAAGTCCGTTTACGTTTCGCAGCGTCGTTGCGTTTCTGCTCAAGCATGTTCAGGTAGTCCTCACTGACATCCTGGGTGACATACTCACCATTGAACACCGAGCATTCGAAATCCAGGGGCAGGATGCTACCCTCTGCGCAGGATGCAACCAGGTCTTCCAGTTCCTGGAAAATCAGCCAGTCGGCACCGATAGCCTCACGAACTTCTTCAACAGTCTTGCCGTGGGCAATCAGTTCACTGACGGCCGGCATGTCTATGCCATAAACGTTCGGGTAGCGCACCGGTGGTGCAGCGGAGCAGAAATAGACATTACGGGCACCGGCATCCCGGGCCATTTCGATGATCTGTTTGCAGGTGGTGCCGCGCACGATGGAGTCATCCACCAGCAGCACATTCTTGTCCTGGAATTCCAGTGGCGTGGCGTTGAGCTTTTGCTTGACCGACTTCTTGCGCTGACTCTGGCCGGGCATGATGAAGGTCCTGCCGATATAACGGTTTTTGACAAAGCCCTCACGGTATTTCACGCCCAGGGAATTGGCCAGCTCTACCGCGGCCGTACGCGAGGTATCCGGAATCGGTATGACCACATCAATATCGTGATCAGGCCGCTCTGCCTTGATTTTCTGGGCCAGTTTTTCACCCATGCGCAAGCGGGATTTGTACACCGAGATACCGTCGATCATGGAATCCGGACGGGCAAAATACACGTGTTCGAAAATACAGGGTGTCAGCTTGCTTTCCTCGCAGCAGATGCGGGTCTCCAGGTTGCCATCCTGGTCGATATACACGGCTTCGCCCGGCGCCACATCCCGGATCAGTTTGAAGCCCTGGGAATCCAGCGCCACACTCTCGGAGGCAATCATGTACTCATCACCCTTGCGAGTACGCTTCTTGCCATAGACCAGCGGGCGAATACCGTACTTGTCGCGAAATCCGACAATGCCATAACCTACCAGCATGGCCACGGCGGCATAGGCACCACGACAACGCCGATGGACACCGGCCACGGCAGTAAACACATCGTCAGCGGTCGGCTTGATCTTGTTCAGAATCTGCAACTCGTGGGCTAACACGTTCAACAGCACCTCGGAATCCGAATCGGTATTCAGGTGGCGCAGGTCATCGCGGAAAATATCGTTGCTGAGGTCTTCGGAGTTGGTGAGATTGCCGTTGTGGGCAAGACTGATGCCGTAGGGCGAGTTGACGTAAAGAGGCTGGGCCTGGGCGGGGCCGCTGCTGCCGGCTGTCGGGTAACGGACATGACCTATTCCCATGGTCCCGGTGAGCTGGCGCATATGGCTGGTCCTGAACACATCACGGACCAGGCCGTTATCCTTGCGCAGGTTCAGCTTGCCCTTGTCACTTGTCACGATGCCTGCCGCATCCTGGCCGCGGTGCTGTAGTACTGTCAGACTGTCGTAGATCGACAGATTGACATTGGATTTACCTACGATGCCAACAATGCCACACATTATTCAAACCTGTTTTGTAGTGAATGGTGTCCTGCTCGTCCAAATGAACGTCGGGTTCAGGCAGGTACATCCGGTGTCGCCTGTACTGCAGGTTGGCCGACGCCAAACAGTCCCTGCAGATAATCAATCATTGCCAGTGCATGGGGAACCAGGAGCGAGTTCCTGAACCAGTTTTGTGAAAGCTCAAACTGGCTGCCTACCAGAACAATGATCAGGACAATAATCAGCCCCCGTAGTATGCCAAACAGTCCACCGAGTGTCCTGTCTGCACCTCTCAGACCTGCAGCCTGTGTCAGCTTCGAGATCAGGTTGCTGATCAGTGTGCCGGCAAAGATGACAACAATAAACAGTATCGCGAAGGCTGCTATTCTGCGTAAGGTCGCGTTATTAATCAAATTAACCATCAAATCAGCCAGTTCGCTACTGAAAAGCGTACCGGCAACAATGGCCAGGAACCAGCTGGCCAGTGACAGGGCTTCCTTGACCAGCCCCCTGAAGACGCCAAGCAAGGCAGAAACCGCAACGATGACAAGAATGATGATATCGACCAGTGCCACGGGGTTCAGTCGCTACGGTTCCAGGTCTTCAAGACTGAACTGGACAACAATGCCTTCCAGTTCGAAAGTGCGTGCCAGTTCCTGCTGAAGCGTGGCAGCCTGGGCCTCAGTCAGCACAGGTCCCACGTAAACCCCCGTCAAGGGCCCCCTGCTGGATTGCAAAGGCCTGCTGAAAGCCTTGTGACCACTGTTGCGCAAACGCTCGACCAGGGCCTCGGCATTGGCCAGTTCACCGAAGGAGCCCAGGCGAACTGCCCAGGTCTCGGGAACACCGGTAGCAGCCAGGCGCGGTCTTTCAGGCGCCGGTGGTGGCTGATCGATATTTTCGTCGGCTGGTTCAGCCTGGGTCTGTGTTGTGTTGTCGGTGTCGGTGGCTACCGTGTCTGCGCGGATTTCAGGACGCTGGGGGGTGATTTCCGGCACATCCGGCATGGGCGGTGCTTCAGGGATCGTGGTATTCAGGGCGGCAGGTGTCACGCCTTCCCCGTCCAGGAGCGCTGGAATGAAAATAATAGCCAGGCAGCCGATCACCACCGTGCCTACCAGCCGTTGTTTCATTGCGGTTTTCAAACTAGTTCCATGACTCCCGAAACGGTGAAAAATGAACCGGTAACCAGGAGAAGGACGTGTTCACCGTTTTTTGCGATGTCCTGACAGGTCTGCTCTGCTACCTGGAATGCCTCGGCAATGGTGTCACAACTGGTCACGTCAGATTCCCCTGATTCGAGGAGGTAATTATATAGTATTTTCGCTGCCAGGCCCCGCTCTTCCTGGATACCGGCAACTACCCAGCAAGGAACCAGCTGGCGATAGACACTCATTACACTGGCGTAATCCTTGTCAGCCAGCATGCCTACCAGGAGCACCACCCGGTATCCCGGGTAACGGGTCTCAATCTGGGTTTTTACCCGTTGCGCCGCATGGGGGTTGTGACCCACATCCAGAATTAGCGGATACCCCCTGTCAATCACCTGGAATCGTCCGGGCAGCTCGGCATTGGCCAGGCCACTGGCAATAGCCTGTGCGTTTATGTCAGGAGCCAGTAACTGAATGGCCTGGACTACCGTTGCACAATTATCCAGCGGGTAGTTATTCTGCGGCAGCTCAAGAGTCAGAGGCTTGCCTTTCGCATCCCTGCCCTGCCAGCGCCAGGTACCGTGACCGGATTCTGCGGCAGTAAAGGCATCACCATTGGCATACAGGATGGCACCAATGTCCCGGGCATGAGCAAGCACCGTTGCCGGAATATCAACTTCCCCGACCAGTGCCGGTTTACCGGGCCGGAATATTCCCGCTTTCTCGGTGCCGATAGCTTCCCGGGTATCGCCCAGCCAGTCGGTATGATCCAGGGCCACGTTGGTGACAATGGCGATATCCGGATCCAGGATATTGACGGCATCAAGACGGCCACCAAGCCCTACCTCCAGGATGACAACGTCGGGCTTGCTGGCGGAAAACAGTTGCAGGGCGGCCAGCGTCCCAAACTCGAAATAAGTCAGCTGGATATCACCGCGCACTGCTTCTACGGCGGCAAAAGAGTCGCACAGCTCTTCATCCGTGGCATAGCGATCACCCAGCATGACACGCTCGTTGTAAGCCAGGATATGGGGTGAGGTGTAGGTGGCGGTGCGGTAGCCGCCAGCCTGCAGAATGGCTGAGAGCATGGTCACGGTTGAGCCCTTGCCATTGGTGCCGGCTACCGTGATGACCTTGATATTGGAAAAGTCGATGGGAAGCTTGCTGGCAACCTGGCTGATGCGCTCCAGTCCCAGCTCAATATTGCTGGGATGACAGCTTTCCAGGTATTCAAGCCATTGCTGGAGATTCAAGGATGGCCTCCGGCGTCGTAATCCATTGGTAATGCAATCGGGCTCAGACCAGTTCCTGCTGATCGGGTCGATCGGCAAACCGATGCATGAGCTTGCCTATCAGGGCGCTGATGCGATCACGCATGGACCGGCGGTGCACGATCATGTCGATGGCCCCGTGTTCCAGCAGGAATTCACTGCGCTGGAAGCCTTCGGGGAGTTTCTCGCGAACCGTCTGCTTGATGACATCCTGGCCGGCAAACCCGATGAAGGCATTGGGCTCAGCAATATTGATATCACCCAGCATGGCCAGGCTGGCAGAGACACCACCGTATACCGGGTCCACCAACACCGAGATATACAACAGCCCTTTTTGTTTCATTTTCTCCAGTGCCGCCGAGGTTTTTGCCATCTGCATCAATGACACCAGGGCTTCCTGCATACGGGCACCGCCACTGGTGGCAAAACAGACCAGGGGCAAATCCTCGGACAGGCAGTTGTTCACTGCCAGGGTAAATTTCTCACCGACCACAGCGCCCATGGAGCCGCCGATAAAACCAAATTCAAAGGCAGCGACAACAACCTTTTTGCCATTGACCTTGCCCTTCATCACGACCAGTGCATCCTTCTCACCGGTTGCCTTGCTCGCTGCGGCCAGGCGATCCTTGTACTTTTTCAGGTCCTTGAATTTGAGTACATCATTGGGTGCGATGTCAGCACCGAGCTCCTCCCTGCCTTCCTTGTCCAGGAAAATATCGATACGGCGGCGGGCGGAAATGCGCAGGTGATGATCACACTTGGGACACACGTCCAGGTTTTCCTCCAGGTTGTCCCGGTAAAGGACAGCCTCGCAGCGCGGGCACTTTTTCCACAATCCTTCCGGAATGCTGCGATTGCGGGTGGCATCATCGGAGCGACCCACTGAGGGCAGAATCTTGTTAATCCAGCTCATGTCTTGGTGTTATTACCTGTGTCTGTATGTAGTTCTTGCGAATGTGTATGTCTTGATGACTGTTTCATTTTACGGCCAATGGCCAGCAGTGCTGGCTCGACTCAGGCATCCATGGCGTCACGCATTTCACGGATCAGGCCGATATGGGATTGCAGGGCCTCCTGGCTGTATTGCTTGCCCGACTCCAGTTCTTCGATCCTGTTGATCAGGGCACTGCCCACCACGACCGCATCCGCAATCTCAGCGATCAGCCTGGCACTTTTGGCATCCTTGATACCAAAACCCACGCCGACAGGAAGATCGGTGTTCGCACGCACCCTGGCAAGATTCTGTTTTACCGAGTCGATATCCAGGTTACCGGCACCGGTCACCCCTTTCAGGGAGACATAGTACACGTAACCACTGCTCTGGGCGCAAATCTCCCTGGCACGTTCATCGGAGGTGGTGGGTGCCACCAGGAAAATGCTGTCCAGCACCGTCTCGTCCAGAATGACTTTTAAATCATGGGATTCTTCCGGCGGCATATCAACGATGAGAACACCGTCGACACCGGCATCGACAGCCGCATCACAAAATACCTGGTAGCCCATGCATTCAACCGGATTCAGGTATCCCATCAGGACAACAGGTGTCTCAGTGTTGGTTTCACGAAACTGTTTCACGATACCCAGTACATCTTTGAGGCTGGTGTTGTGTGCCAGTGCCCTTTCCACCGCTCGCTGAATGACGGGACCATCTGATGTCGGATCCGTAAACGGAAAACCCAGCTCGATAATGTCAGCACCGTTTGCCACCAGCGCATGCATGAGGGCCAGGGTGGTTCCCTTGTCAGGGTCTCCTGCCGTGAGATAGGGAATAAGCGCCTTGCGGCCACTTGCCTTGAGAGTGTCAAAACACCCGGTGATTCTGCTCATACTGCTGCCTTCATGTCCCGTGCAAAGCTGCACATTGTCCTGTTCTTTTTACTATTTTTACAGCCTGCCTAGACTTCGATGCCTTCAACTTCCGCCACAGTGTGCAGGTCCTTGTCGCCACGGCCTGACAGGTTGACCACGATGACATGGTCCTTCGGCAGTTTTGGCGCTTCCTGCATGACCCAGGCAATGGCATGACTGGATTCCAGTGCAGGAATAATACCCTCCATGCGTGTCAGGAATTTGAATGCCGTCAGCGTCTCTTCATCCGTGACAGCGGTATAACTGACACGATTGAGATCCTTGAGCCAGGAGTGTTCAGGGCCGACACCGGGATAGTCGAGACCGGCAGAGATGGAGTGGGTATCGAGAATCTGGCCGTTTTCGTCATTCATCAGGTAGGTCCTGTTGCCATGCAGGACACCTGGCTGGCCGGTACAAAGCGGCGCTGCATGCTTTCCTGTTGCCAGGCCGTAACCGCCGGCTTCCACACCGACCATGGCCACTTCCTTGTCCGGAATGAAGGGGTAAAACAGGCCTATGGCATTGGAGCCGCCACCGACACAGGCCACCAGCGTGTTCGGCAGGTTACCGGTCATTTCCAGGCACTGCTCCCGCGCTTCGCGGCCTATCACGCTCTGGAAATCCCTGACCAGCATGGGGTATGGATGTGGCCCTGCGACGGTCCCGATGATGTAGTAGGTATTGTCCACGTTGGTGGCCCAGTCACGCAGTGCCTCGTTCATGGCATCCTTGAGCGTGCAGGAACCTGAATCCACGCCAACGACGTTGGCACCCAGCATTTTCATTCGGTACACGTTGGCCGACTGGCGGCGTATGTCTTCAGTCCCCATGTACACGTGGCACTCAAGTCCAAGGCGAGCAGCTACCGTGGCAGAGGCAACGCCGTGCTGCCCTGCACCGGTCTCGGCAATGATGCGGGTCTTGCCCATGGCCTTGGCCAACAGGGCCTGGCCGATGGTGTTGTTTACCTTGTGCGCACCGGTGTGGTTCAGGTCTTCCCGTTTCAGGTATACCTGGGCACCACCAAGCTCATTACTCAGGCGCTGCGCGTAATAAAGCGGTGACGGCCGTCCTACATAATGCTTGAGATCATAATCAAACTCTGCCCAGAATGCAGGATCCTGTTTCAGTTCGGCATATTTGCGATTGAGCTCATCCAGGGCCGGCATGAGGGTTTCACCCACAAAAATACCACCATAGGGGCCAAAATGGCCGTGCTCGTCAGGACCATCAATATCATTGTTTGGAAACGGGTATTCAGACACGTCTAACCTCTTCAATAAATTGTTTCATGAGTTGCCCGGACTTGATGCCGGGGCTGCTTTCTATACCGGAACAGACATCCACTGCCCAGGGTTTTACGCGTTCAACAGCACTGCGGACATTACCTGGATTAAGGCCACCTGCCAGTATCAATGGCTGCTTCCTGTCCAGTGACTCGATAAAGGACCAGTCAAAGATCTCGCCAGTGCCACCGGCCTTGGTTGGGTGCCACGAATCAAGCAGGATGCCTTTTGCCTGCGGATAGGCTGCTACCTGTGTCGACAGCTGGCTGGCGTCCCTGGCCCTGACGGTTTTCCAGTAGGGTAATCCAAAACCCTGGCAGTATTCCGGGCTTTCATTGCCATGGAACTGCAGGATATCCAGCGAGACTTTCGCCAGGACACTGTTGACAGTGTCAGCATCGGCATCCACGAACAGGCCCACCTTGAGCCCCCCGTCCGCGACGGCATCGGCAATCAGGGCAGCCTGGTCAGTGGCAACAAAACGCGGGCTCTTTTCATAGAACAACAAGCCGATGGCATCGGCGCCCAGGCTGATTGCCAGTTCGGCATCCGCTTCGCGAGTCATCCCGCACATCTTGGTCAGGGGGCCGGTATTTTTTGTCATAACAAAACTGCAACTCAGGGCGCACTCGGCGTCAACCTGTCTGCACTCCTGATCATTCGGGCATCACATGTGAAACTGACAACGACAGAAACATCTAGCCAGAAGGGATAAATCAAAAGCGTAATTCTACCAAACCAGCCCGCCTTCGCCTACAACTATGGGCTTACGGATTAAATCCGGCAGGGCCCGTGGATTGCTCTGTGAATGCATTATCTTTTACGTATCAAAGAGGAAATCGGGTCCCTGTGTTGCCACCGGAATAGCAAATTTTTCCGGGTAGCTCACCCTGACCAGGTACAGGCCATGAGGCTTGGCAGTAACACCTGCCAGGGTTCTGTCCTTCGCTGCCAGTACCTCCCCGGCCCATGCCACGGGCTTTTCCCCCTCCCCGATTGCCATCAACACACCGGCAATATTACGCACCATGTGCAATAAAAACGCATTGGCCTGGATATCCAGCAAGACGAAGTCACCGTGGCGGCTCACATTGACCGCCATGACATGGCGCATCGGCGTCGAAGACTGGCAGGCCGCTCCACGATACGAGGTAAAGTCACGTTCACCCAGAAGCAGTTGCCCGGCTTCGTGCATGGCATCACTGTCCAACCGGTGATAGTGGTGGGTTACCTGGCCACTGAGGATGGCCGGTTTTACCTGGCGGTTGTAGATGACATAACGGTAACTTCTAGCCGTGGCACTGAAGCGGGCATGAAAATCCGGAGCCGCCTGCCTGGCCCAGCGAATGGCGATGGATGGCGGCAGCATCGCGTTGGCCCCGCGCAGCCAGGCATCCTCGGGTCGCTCGTTATGACAATCGAAATGAACCACCTGTCCTGTGGCATGTACACCGCTGTCTGTCCGGCCAGCACAGATAACACTCACCGGATGGTCAGCGACCTCGGTGAGCACCTTTTCCAGGCTTTCCTGGACAGTTATCGAATCAGGGGATTTCTGGCTTTGCCAGCCATTAAAATGGGTGCCGTTATATTCTATGCCAAGGGCAACGCGGCTTACTTGCTGCAGTGTTCCGGACACCTAGGAGAGGTTCCATTTCTCCAGCAATTTTTTGGCTTCAGCGACCTGCTCATCATTGCCTTCTGCCACAACCTCGTCCAGGATTTCCTTCGCACCATCCATATCGCCCATAGCTTCATAGGCCACGGCCAGGTCAAGCTTGGTGGAGGCCTCATCACGCTCCCCACCGGCTGCTGCATTGTCGTCATCAGCATCAAACATGCTGTCGTCTATCTCGATGCTACCAAGATCAAGATCGTCGTCGGCACCTGCACCATCATCAGCCTCGGCATCCACCTCATCAAGGGCGGCAGCCAGGGGATCAACGTCGCCGTCATC
>CAZROW010000001.1:14773-38731 GCA_964601805.1 uncultured Enterobacteriaceae bacterium | reverse complement strand
CTCGAATCCAGGTCAAAATCAAAAGTTTCCACGTCTTCAGCGGGAGCCTCTTCAGCCTCATCGGCTTCCGGCTCCTCAAAGGAAGACACCGAGCCAACATCAAACTCAAAGGTTTCCACGTCTTCCGGCTCTTCGGCAGTGGAGTCTTCAGCCTCAGCAGTCTCGGGTGTATCACTGAGATTGAAATCGAAGCTTTCTACCTCTTCATCGTCAACATCAGTTGCCGCAGCGGCTTCATCATCGGCGGGTGCCGCGGGGGTGTCATCCAGTGAGAAATCAAAGGACTCTACTTCCTCAGGCTCCTCTGCAGAAGCTGTGACCTCTTTAGTGTCATCATCACTGTCGTTAGTTTCACCGAGATCGAAATCAAAGGTCTCCGGGACCTCGTCTTCATCAGCTTCGGTCTCTGCAATATCTTCTACAGCAGTCTCTTCGGCACTGGCGTCGCTATCATCATCGTCATCCAGGCTCATGTCACCCAGGTTGTCGAGATCAAAGTCATCCTCTTCAGCGTCTTCACCGGAATCATCATCAGAATCGTCGCCTGAATCATCATCAGCGTCGTCATCTTCATCAAAGTCGAAATCGAATTCTTCTTCAGCCTGTGCCGAGCTGTCATCTGAATCTTCGTCGGCGATGCCTTCATCAGAATCCTCGTCATCGTCCTCTTCGTCTTCGTCCTCATCGTCCTCATCGTCTTCGTCGTCATCCGCGTCATCATCCATGGCAAAGGCCGAGGTCGCTTCAATATCGGCATCATCATCTTCGTCATCGGACTCATCGTCAGCGGCATCGGCAACCTCGAAATCATCGTCGTCATCGGAGCGCGAAAACAGGTTCTTCAGCTTGCCCAGGAATCCACCTTCGTCTTCATCGTCTTCGACGGAATCAGCAGCAGCGACAGGCTCAGTGGCATCACTGTCTTCGGTAGCATCAGTCTCCTGGCTGTCGTCGGCAGCAATGGCAACATCGTCATCTTCGTCGTCCCTGGAAAAGCGGGCTTTCAGGGCAGCTATAAAGCCGGCAGAGGCACCGACAGGTTCATCCTCGGTATAGGTCGCCTGTGAAGCGGGCGCTGCACTGGCGCCTTCGAGGGCAAAATCGTCCATTTCATCCTGGGCAGCACGACGGCGCCAGACCAGGAAGCCCAGCACCAGCACAATCAGGGCAACCAGGCTGGAAACCAGCACCAGGGTGTTTTCAAACATTGAGCTCAGCTGGCCAATGATGGAGGTATCCTGCGGTGCAGGCTGGGCCGGCGCAGGCTGGGCTGCAACGGGTGCCTGTTCCGGTGCAGGTTCAGGCTCAGGTTCGGCCTGGTTAGCGGCAAGATCTGCCTGCAACTGGGCCAGGCGAACGTCCTGCATCGCTATGATGTTCTGCAGAATTTCAATCTGTTCTTCCAGTTCTGCAAAGCGGGCGCGCAATTCCTGGTTTTCCAGTCGCGCCCGGTCAAGATTTTCTTCGCTCAGGGCCAGCTGGTTTTCCAGGGCCGCAATCGTAGAGGCCAGGTCGCTGTCCCCGGTGGGGGTATCCCCGGCATCACCGCTGAGTATTGTCAGCTCATCCCCGGTGTCCTCATTGCCGCTCCCGGTATTGCTGTTGAAAGCCAATGGTTGTGCGCTTGAGGCCTGATTCTGTAGGGCATTTTCATTGACCGCCTGGCTCTGGTCAATGCTCTGTACTTCCTGAAGGGTCGGTATCCGCAGGATGCTACCAACGCGCACGCGATTGATATTGCCGTCTATAAAAGAATCAGGGTTGGCTCGCTGTATGGCCAGCATGGTCTGCTCAACTGACACGCTGTCCGACGGGCGGTTTTCAGAAGCAATGTTGAACAGGTTGTCACCTGCCTCGACCGTAACCTCATTATCACCGTCCGCTGTTGTTGTTTCAGGAGCAGGATCGGGGGTCGAAGGCGCCGGTGTGACCGCTGCCGGCTGTTCGTTATCAACCAGTATCTGGGAACGAGGCTCTTCAACAACAGGGGCAGGTTCAGGTTCTGGCGTTTCGGGGACATCAACAGGAGCCGCAGTGGGTTCATCGCTAATGAATACCGGCAGGTCGATTAACGCAGTGTAATCACGCATGAGCCGACCATTGGGCCAGCGCATGCTGATGACCATGTTCAGGAAAGGCTCCTGCACGAGTTCATCACTGGTCAGGCGCAGAATGCCCTCTTCACTGTTGAAGACATCAATTTCCAGTTCGATGTCATCGATGAGACCGACTCGGGGAATATTGGCTCGTTCGAAATCTTCCTGGGAGCCCAGGCTGACGCTCAACTGACCTTCGTTCAGCCCATCCAGACCCACCACCTGTATCGTGGCATCCAGCGGTTCATTCAAGCTGGAATTCACGGTCATTTCGCCCAGGCCCACTGCCAGTAGATTGCCTGCATGGAAACAACCTGCGACCAGGGCTGTCAGGGCGATTTTCTTTTTACATCTGGCCAGCATAAATCTTCCTGTCAGTTGCTATACACGACTTTTAACGTATATCCAGAAATCTTTTTAAGATTTCGTCGCAAGTATTCATTATAAATAGTCTTTTATCAATACTTCAGCAATCTGTATTGAGTTCAAAGCCGCACCTTTTCGCAAATTATCTGACACAATCCACAAATTCAGGCCATTAGGGTGAGATATATCACGTCTTATGCGCCCTACCCACACCTCATCGCGGTCTGTGCCCTCGCCAATCGGGGTCGGATAACCGCCATCCTTGTGCTCATCCATCACTTTGATGCCGGGGGCTTTCTTCAGCATTGCCCGTGCATCCTCCACGGACAGCGGTTTGCGGGTCTCGATATGCACAGCCTCGGAATGGGCGTAGAACACGGGCACACGCACACAGGTCGGATTGACCAGTATTTCCGGGTCTTCCATGATTTTCTGGGTTTCCCAGACCATCTTCATTTCTTCCTTGGTATAGCCGTTTTCCTGGAAAACATCGATCTGCGGGATGACATTGAAGGCAATCTGCTTCGGGTAGACCTTGGGCTCTGCACCCTGGCCATTGAGCAGTTTCGCTGTCTGCTCAGCCAGTTCATCAATGGCTTCCTTGCCGGTACCGGAGACGGACTGGTAGGTAGCCACGTTGATACGGGCGATTCCGACGGCATCCTGGATAGGCTTGAGCGCAACCAGCATCTGGATCGTCGAGCAATTGGGGTTGGCTATGATATTGCGCTTGGTATAGCCCGCAATGGCATGAGCATTAACTTCCGGTACGATCAGCGGAATATCGTCGTCGTAGCGAAACTGGGAGGTATTGTCGATCACAACACAGCCCGCCTCACCGGCTTTGGGAGCGTAGATTGCAGACACGCTGGCCCCTGGCGAAAAGAGCCCGATATCCGCCTTGCTGAAATCAAAATCTGCAAGGTTTTCAACAGTATACTGCTTATTGTTAAACGCAATGGTTTCTCCGGCGCTGCGCTCACTGGCCAGCAGGTAGAGATTATCCACAGGGAATTTGCGCTGCTCCAGAATGCTCAGCATGGTCCGCCCAACGGCGCCGGTTGCGCCAACAACGGCCACATTGTATTTCTTGCTCATGGTATGTCCTTCAGTGCCCCGCTGCGGGGCAAAAATTCTTGAAAATCAGGGTGTTCAGGCCCTTTTCTGGCTGAACAGCCAGGGAGCCTTGTTTTGCCAGTCTGCCTCGAACTGCACGATATCGGACTCGTTCTTCAGGGTCAGGGAAATGTCATCCAGACCATTGAGAAGAATATTCTTGCGCGAACCCTCGATATCAAAGGCAATCGTTGAGCCATCGGGCTTGGTGATGCACTGGGATGGTAGATCCACCGCCAGACGATAGCCCTCCTGTGCAAAGGTTTCCTTGAACAATTCATTAACAATATCTTCTTCTAAAACAATAAGTAATATCCCATTCTTAACGCAATTGTTGAAGAAAATATCAGCAAAGCTCGGGGCAATAACACAGCGAAAACCGTAGTCATCCAGGGCCCAGGGGGCATGTTCGCGGCTTGAACCACAGCCAAAGTTGTCCCGTGCCAGGAGAATACTGGCGCCCTGGTAACGTGGCTGGTTCATGACGAAGTCCGGGTTCAGTGGCCGCTGTGAGCAATCCGCATCAGGCAGGCCCTTGTCCAGGTAACGTGCCTCGTCAAACAGGTTCTTGCCAAAGCCTGTGCGCTTGATGGACTTCAGGAACTGCTTGGGAATGATGTAATCGGTATCCACATTGGCCCGATCGAGGGGCATTACCAGGCCGTCCAATTCTGTAAACTTTTTCATGTCTTTTCTCTAACGTACTGTTTTATATGATATTAGTGTAATTCAAGGTCGCGGATATCAACGAAATGACCGTGCACCGCCGCTGCTGCCGCCATGGCCGGGCTCACCAGGTGGGTGCGTCCGCCAAAACCCTGCCGGCCTTCGAAATTGCGGTTCGAGGTGGAAGCGCAGTGCTCCCCTTCGCCCAATTGGTCGGCATTCATGGCCAGGCACATGGAGCAGCCCGGCTCACGCCATTGCAGACCGGCTTCGGTAAATATCCGGTCCAGTCCTTCCTGTTCAGCCTGGACCTTGACCAGTCCGGAACCCGGAACAACCAGGGCTTCCTTGATATTGGCCGCTACCTTGCGGCCTTTGACAACTGCCGCAGCAGCACGTAAATCCTCAATCCGGGAATTGGTGCAGGAACCGATGAAGACACGGTCCAGCATGATTGACTGGATCGGGGTGCCGGCTTCCAGGCCCATGTATTTCAGGGCCTGCAGGTAGTTGTTGCGCTTGCTTTCATTGGCGGCATTGGCTGGATCGGGCACATTGCCGGTGACCGGGGCCACCATCTCGGGAGAAGTTCCCCAACTGACCTGGGGCACGATATCGGCGGCTTCCAGTTCCACAACCTTGTCAAAAACAGCATCCTCATCACTGACCAGGTCCTGCCAGGCCGCTGCGGCCTGCTCCCAGAGTTCACCGGTAGGCGCAAACGGGCGTCCCTTGACGTATTCAATGGTTTTCTCGTCCACCGCCACGATGCCGGCACGGGCACCTGCCTCAATGGCCATGTTGCAGACGGTCATGCGGCCTTCCACGGACAGCGAGCGGATGGCTTCTCCGCCAAATTCGATGGTGTAACCGGTACCACCTGCGGTGCCGATATGCCCGATGATGGCCAGCACGACGTCCTTGGCCGTGACATGCGGGCTCAGCTGGCCATTGACCTGGATCAGCATATTCTTGGCCTTTTTCTGGACCAGGCACTGGGTAGCCAGCACATGTTCCACCTCGGAAGTCCCGATACCGTGGGCCAGGGCACCCAGGGCACCGTGGGTGGACGTATGGGAATCACCGCAGACAATGGTCATGCCCGGCAGGGTTCTGCCCTGCTCCGGTCCGATCACGTGGACAATACCGTGCCGGGGATCATCGATATGGAACTCGCTGATGCCGAATTCATCGCAGTTGCTGTCCAGTGACTTCACCTGGATCTTGGAGACCGGGTCGATAATGCCTTCCACGCCGCGCGAGCGTTCATCCGTGGTCGTGGGCACATTGTGGTCCGGCGTAGCCATGTTGGCATCGGCACGCCAGGGTTTGCGCCCGGCCAGGCGTAGCCCCTCAAAGGCCTGTGGCGAGGTCACTTCGTGCAGGAAGTGCAGGTCGATATAGATGAGGGAGGTCCCGTCATCCAGATCCTTCACCAGGTGGCTGTTCCACAATTTATCGTACAAAGTCATTCCAGACATAATATTTCTCTTATAAAACAGATAGTTATTAAGGTTTCTTAAAGTGCTTTTACTTGCTGGCCGGTATACGTGGCGTCCGTGACACCACCTTGCCGTTTTGCCCGCGCTGCCTGAGCAGGTGATCCATCAGGATAATCGCCATCATGGCCTCGGCAATCGGTGTGGCGCGAATCCCGACACAGGGATCATGACGACCGGTTGTCACCACTTCGGCCGGATTCCCGTCAATATCAACGGTTTCACCGGGAATCCTGATACTGGACGTGGGTTTCAGGGCAATATGGGCAATGATGTCCTGGCCTGAACTGATGCCACCAAGGACACCGCCGGCGTTATTGCTGTGAAAGCCGTCCGGGCTGATCAAATCACGGTGATCGCTGCCTTTCTGGCCTACCGAGGCAAAGCCGGCCCCGATTTCGACCCCTTTCACGGCATTGATGCTCATCAGGGCATGGGCCAGGTCAGCATCCAGGCGGTCAAAGACCGGTTCGCCCAGGCCCGGTGGTACCCCTTCGGCGACCACGCTGATGCGGGCCCCCACGGAGTTACCTTCCTTGCCTAGCGCGGCCATGTATTCTTCCATTTCCGCCACTTTGGCCGGATCCGGGCAGAAGAACGGGTTGTTGTCTACTTCGTCCCAATCCACCAGTTCGGCGCAGATCGGCCCCAGTTGCGACAGGTAGCCACGAATGACGATACCTTCGCTTTCCTGCAGGTATTTCTTGGCAATGGCACCAGCAGCCACACGCATCGCGGTTTCACGGGCCGATGAACGTCCACCGCCACGGTAATCGCGCACGCCGTACTTTTGCTGGTAGGTGTAATCGGCATGGGCGGGCCGGAACAGGTCCTTGATCTTGCTGTAATCCTTGCTTTTCTGGTCCTGGTTCTCGATCAGCATGCCAATTGGCGTACCGGTCGTATGGCCCTCGAAAACACCGGACAGTATTTTGACCTGATCGCCTTCCTTTCTCTGGGTCGTATAACGACTGGTGCCGGGCTTACGCCTGTCCAGGTCAGCCTGCAAATCTTCTTCTGACAGGGCCAATCCTGGCGGACAGCCATCGACGATGCAGCCAAGCGCAGGCCCGTGACTTTCACCAAAGGAAGTCACTGTAAAAAGCTTGCCGATAGAATTGCCTGACATGTCCAGAACCCGGGAGTTTGTAAGCGCAAGATGGCTGAGTAAAAAAGGCGCGCATTATAACGCATAGCCCCGCCTAATGTTACTGGAAAATCTAGCTAATCCGGTGCCTTAGCGCTTACCCGACACCAGCTGTTCCCTGGTCAGGGCGCACACCCCTTCCCCGCCATGTTCGAAGTCCAGCCACAGGAAAGGCAGATTCGGAAAAGCGGCATCCAGGGCGGGCCAGGTATAGCCTGTTTCCAGTACCAGCAAGCCATCTTCTGCCAGATGGACATCAGCCTGCGCCAGGATGCGTGATGGAATAGCCAGCCCCTCCTGGTCACTGACCAGCCCCATTTCCGGCTCATGCCGGTATTCGGCCGGCAGTTCCCTGTATTCCGCTGCCGGTACATAAGGGGGATTGCTCACTACCAGGTCAAACTGCCCGCTAATGTCATCAAACAGGTCTGACTGTCGCGTCTGTACCCGGTCTGCCAGGCCAAAACGCTCGATATTGATCCTGGCTACCGCCAGGGCGTCTGCCGACAGGTCAGCCAGGATCACCTGGCTGCCAGGAAAGGCCAGTGCGCAGGCGATGCCGATACAACCGCCGCCGCAGCACAAGTCCAGAATGGTTGCCGGCTTGTGATCCAGCAGGGGTTCGAAGCCATTGTCTATGAGCTCGGCAATGGGTGACCGGGGCACCAGCACTCTTTCATCCACGTAAAAACAGTGACCATAAAACCAGGCCTCCCTGAGCAGGTAGGCCAGCGGGATTTTTTCAGCAATACGGCGTTGGGCAAGCGCTGCCATCGCTTGCCACTGCTGCGGGGAAACCGGTGTTTGCGCTGTAATCTCTTCGACAGTTTGCTGCGTAAGAACACTGCAAACCAGCCACTGGGCTTCAGCATCGGGATGTTCGGTGCCGTGACCGAAAAACAGGTCGGATTCGGCGAATTCCCTGCCCAGCAATGCGATGCAATGACCGACGGTTTCAGGTACTTCATTTTTCACAGATTTTCTTTACCCCGCAGAAAGATTCGCGTAGGGTGCGCAGTTTACTGATATTGGGCCCTTTTGAAAGGGCTATAACGAGATAAAAAAAGACTGAAAATTCCATGCAGGACAATACCTTAGAAGAGGCATATGCCAAAATTATAGAGGGTGTTGGTGAAGACCTGGACAGGCATGGCCTGAAAGGGACACCGGCACGTGCCGCTGAAGCCATGCGCTTCCTCACCCAGGGTTACACCCAGGACATCAAGGAAGTGGTCAATGATGCCCTCTTCCCCACCACCTCCAACGAGATGGTCATCGTCAAGAATATCGAGTTGTATTCCCTGTGCGAACATCACCTGCTGCCTTTCATCGGCAAATGTCATGTGGCCTACCTGCCTTCTGAAACCGTCATTGGCCTGTCCAAGGTCGCTCGCATTGTCGATGTCTTTGCCCGCCGCCTGCAAATCCAGGAACACCTGACACAGCAGATCGCCGAGACCCTGCTGGAAATTACCGATGCCAGGGGCGTTGGTGTGATTGTCGAATCCCAGCATATGTGCATGATGATGCGAGGTGTGGAAAAGCAGAATTCAAGCATGACCACCTCGTGCATGCTCGGCGCCTTCCGCGACAAGCAAAGCACGCGCACGGAATTCCTCTCACTGATAGACTGAGCTAGGTACCCGAACCCTCGAGAAAATCGCGCATACAGGCGGCAATGGCGGCCACATCACCATCAAGATGCTGGTGATGACCACCGTCGAAATGCACTGTCCTGATGCGCTTGACCAGGGCAGCGCGTTCCCTGATCACCTCTTCACGCTGAACAGCCTCTTTTGAGACAACCAGCAGGACCTCGCAGGTAATTGCAGCCAGAAAAGCCGCCATTTGCTCCTCTCCCAGGCTCATTAAGCTCCTGAGAGTCAGGCGCTGGTCATGGCGCCAGTAATAGCCTTCTTCACCAGCCTCTATACCGCGTTCACCCAGCAGGGCGGCAGCTTCCGGTGTAACGCCGACCTTCGCCCGGGCAGCTTCAGCAGCTGTGCGGTCAGGATACAGACCAGCCTTTCGCAAAGGCCGCCTGGTGCGCTTTTCAATACTCTCGCGCAACTGTGCCGGACTGTTCGCAGCAGGCGTGGTAATCGTGCCTATCACATCCAGCAGGACCAGTTTCTCAATCCGTTCCGGGCAACTGCCGGCAAGCAGGCTGGCAATACCACCGCCCATGGAATGCCCCACGAGGATGAACTTTTCCAGGCCCAGTGCATCAGCCAGTGCCATCACTTCGACACAGTAGTGCCAGATGGAATAATCAGCAGCGTGCCCCCTGTGCTGCGACTGACCATGACCGGGCAAATCCGGCACGATCCAGTAATAGTCAGGGAAAAGCGGTATCAGGCGGTCAAAGGTGGCGGCATTATCCTGCCAGCCATGCAATGCCAGCACGGGTTGGTTTTTGGGATCACCCCAGGTTTTGATGGCAAGTGGCAGGTCACCTGCCTGGATGACACGTTCAGAGGTCTTCATGGTTCATGCAGCAACCTAGCTGGACGCGGCCCTGGCCATGTCTGGTTCAAGGACAAAAGCACAGTCACCCATGCCAAGTCCGAGGATGTCGAGGGAAACACAGGCCAGGTTGCCCGTTTCCAGGATATGCAGGTTATCGATATTGCCGTCAGTTAATAGCACGAGCAATTCCGAGAGCAAGGGATTGTGACCTACCAGCAGGATATTGCCCCCCTCCAGGCTTCCCAGTGCACTCATTACCTGGGCAGCACGCTGGCCGGGATCCAGGGCCTCGAGGATTTCTGCCTCGGGCGCATTGAATATCTGGGCCAGGAACGTGTCAGCGGTTTGCCTTGCACGCAAGGCGGGACTGACAAAACAACGGTCTATCTGCAGGTGGCGGGTGGCAAACTGCCTGGCCACGTTTTCGATTTCGTCAAAGCCGGCTTCAGTCAATTGACGGCCATGATCAGTGGAAGCGACAGACTCTGCTTCACCGTGGCGCAGTAACAACAAATTCATTCAGGATTATTCACAAATTGGAGAGTTCTCAGGCGGGATCTTTTTTATTGTCATCATCGTCAGCATTATCCCCACCAGACGCTTTTCCGGCATCACTGCCTTGGTCCCCGGTAAAGCTGATGTCAGAGAAGACATCGTCGCCACGATCTTTGGTTTCAGTGTCAGTGTCGTCCGCTGTGTCATTATCAACTGACGTACCGGTCGCTGATTCCCGGGTATCGTCCATTGTGGAAGCGCCGACGTCAGGCGTACTGCTACTGCTGCCACCTTTATCATCATCACTTTCATCATCGTCATCGTCGTCATCGTCATCGTCGTCATCATCTTTATCAGCATCGAAACCGGCATCACCCAGGTCTTCGCCGTCTGTAAACGGCCAGGGTCTGTCATCCGAGGCATAGACCAGGAAATCCATGGCCTGGTGGAAATAGTCGGACAATGCCTTGCCAAAATCCCTCAGGTTACGGTTATCAATACCTGTGATCAGGCTGATGATAATCTGGCAAACAATGATTACGGGTAAGACGAACAACAGTACCCAGCAGGCAACGGCGTAGAACGCCATGTACAGGATGCGAATCCATTGTGCGGGGGAAAGGATATTGCGTTTGATTTCTTCTGCCTTGTCATCACTCATGATATTTCTCCGGGCAATTATCATTGGCAGTGTCTGACACTGCCTGGCACGTTTATTCGTGCAACGTCAGGCCTGTGGCCGATCGGCCGCAAACTCGACATCCAGTCCCTGCTCCTCCAGCATTAGTGACCTTATTATATGGTCAACCGTTTGATTGTTGTAGACTATTTCGTACAAGCCGTTCACCAGGGGCATCTGTACGCCCAGGGCATCGGCCTTGTCCTTGACCTGTTTCAGGGTATTCACCCCTTCGGCCACCTGGTCCATTTCGCTGATCACAAGATCAATATCCTTGCCTTCACCCAGCGCCTTACCTATCCGGAAATTGCGGGACAGGGGCGAAGAACAGGTGGCTATCAGGTCGCCGACACCGGACAGTCCCAGGAAAGTCATGGGGTCGGCGCCAAAAGCCACGCCAAAGCGGGCCATTTCGGTGAGACTGCGGGTCACCAGCATGGCATTGGTGTTATGCCCCATGCCGACAGCCTCTGCCAGGCCGGCAATGATGGCGTAAATATTTTTCAGGGAGCCCCCAAGCTCCACGCCCAGCATGTCGGAATTCGCGTACACGCGAAAACTGTCTGAACGCAGCACATTCTGCACTTCATTGACGACAGCCGGATCTGCACTGGCCACGACGGCGCCGGTCGGGCTACTCGCGGTAATTTCCTTCGCCAGGTTGGGGCCACTGAGCACCGCAATGCGGGGATTGTTGGTTTCTTCTTCCAGTATCTGGCTCATCAGGGCAAAGGTCCTGGCCTCGATCCCCTTGGTCAGACTGACAAGAATCACGTCTTCATTCACCAGCGGTTTCATCTGTCTGACGACTTCGCGAAAACTGCTGCTGGGTACTGCCACGAAAATAAGATCGACACCTTTGACAGCCTCTTCCAGGTCAGAAGTGGCAACCACGTCCTCGTGTACCTTGTAGCCAGGCAGGTAGGTGACATTTTCGTGAAGCTTGTTGAGCGAGTTCACCTGCTCGATGTCACGCATCCACAGCAGGGTTTTATGCCCGTTATGGGCAATGATGTTGGCGATAACGGTGCCAAAACTGCCACCACCGAGAACCGCTACATTTTTTACTGACATAATGGTCTTTCTCTGATTACTGCCGGGTCACCGGGTCAAAAAATACCCGGGCCGTTATGTGCGCGGAAAGATAACAGGGATACCCGGTATAAACCAGCTTGGGCCAGGGATTATCGTGTTGTAGGAGTACCTGCACTTACTATAGAATCGCTACCCCTTCAGATACTGGCAAGGGCAGCCTGACATGGACAACGACCTTTGGGGCACAATCCGGGACGAAATCAGCGACCAGCTGCTGCGGGAGCCTGATCTTGGCAATTACCTGAGCCGCCGTATCCTGGCACATTCAGACCTCACTTCTGCACTCAGTGAACTGCTTTCCGTCAAGCTGGCCATCGAGGAAATGCCCGTATCCGCGCTGAAAACGGTGTTTGATGAAGCATTGCGCTCCGATCCGGCCATCATCGAGGCCACCACCAAGGATCTGCTGGCTGTTCGCCAGCGTGACCCGGCGGTCAAGTGCTACTCCACTGCCCTGCTCTATTTCAAGGGTTTTCAGGCGCTGCAGGCCTACCGGGTCTTCCACTGGCTCTGGAACCAGGACAGGAAAGGTATGTCCCTGTTCCTGCAAAGCCGCGTCTCCGAGGTCTTCGCTGTCGATATCCACCCTGCTGCCCGCATCGGTACCGGCATTCTGCTGGACCACGGAACCGGCATCGTTATCGGTGAAACCAGCGTCCTTGATGACAATATTTCCATTCTCCAGGGGGTGACCCTGGGCGGTACCGGCAAGGAAGACGGCGACAGGCATCCCAAGATTCGTACCGGCGTGCTGATCGGGGCCGGCGCCCATGTACTGGGCAACGTGGTTGTCGGTGAAGGCGCCTGGGTCGGTTCCGGAGCCGTGGTTCTTGAAGATGTCGAAGCCCATACGACAGTAGTCGGTGTACCGGCAAAACTTGCCGGTCGTCCCCGCACCGAGCAGCCGGCGCTTGAGATGGATCACTATCTCAAGGACAAGGACTGACCCTGGGCAAGCATTGCTTCGTCCTGGTTCACGGCGCCTGGCATGATGCAACATGCTGGCAGCACCTGGTTCCCTGCCTGGAAGCCAGGGGTCACACGGTTCTGCGTCCTGACCTGCCCGGCCATGGCGAACAACAACCAGGCAATAGCCGAATCACCCTGAACACTTACTGCGACGCCATTGCCGATATCATTGAGGGTATTGATGGGCAAGTGATCCTGGTCGGGCACAGCATGAGCGGCATGGTAATTTCACAGGTTGCCGAGATGTTGCCGGATAAAATCAGGCGCCTGGTGTATTTGTGCGCCTATCTGCCCTGCAACAACCAGAGCCTGTTTGATGTGATAGCAGCCAACCGCGAACAAGGCACAGCGGCACCGGTTGAATCAGCCATGCAAATGTCGGCCAATAAACGCACCTGCACCATCAGTCCCGGGGACATTCGGCCCCTGTTTTACAACCGCTGTCCTGATCAGCTGGCCTCCAGCATCCCTGCTGAATTACCGGCGCAGGCAACCTTGCCGCTGACTGGTAAAGTCACCCTGGATGCAAAACGTTTTGGCCAGGTCCCGAAAACCTATATCTGCTGCCTGGATGACCAGGTGATTCCGATCAGACACCAGCGCAGCATGCTTACCCGCCAGGGCTGTGATGAAATGATCCAGCTGGATGCAGACCACAGTCCTTTCCTGTCCTGTCCCGACACCCTGGCTTCCGTGCTCAGCTCTGCCGGAGAGGAAGCCTGATGAAAGAGATGCTTTGTTTCCTGCCTCCTGACGCTTTTTAAAAAGGTCAATTAACAAACACTAAAAAGCCCGCTTATCGCGGGCTTTTTTGAGCAAGCTTTATATCATTACTTCAGGCATTCACTGCCAAGGTAACCCCCGCCACCACAGTAGGAGGTGTCCTGGATCTGCATCAGGATGCCATCAGGATCGGTAAAGTAGACTTCCGGCGTACCACCTTCCACACCACCGCGGGCAGGCATGCGGAAACTGATGTAATGCATCATTGGCCCTGTTCTGCGATCTCCCCTGTCAGTGATGCCGTGGTCTTCCAGGCGCGCCAGCACCTCATCAACGACGAAGTTGTCCATGTTGAAACTGACATGGTGGATATTGGCCGGGGTGGTACCGCCTCCGCCACCGGCATACATGACAAACTGGTAGCCATCACCAATGCCTGTCACCGGACCACCGGGCCCCTGGAAAGCCTGGATCTGCAGATCGAAGAAATCCTGGTAAAACACATTGGCTGCAGCGCCGTCGCCGACAAAACAGGTGAAATGATTGATCTCACTGAGCGCAATGCTGCCATCTTCCACCGCCTCCGGTTCGCCGCAGGCACTACCAAGAGGTCCACTGCCACCACACCAGGAGGGATCGGTCAGTTGCACAATCACGCCACGCGCATCGGAGAAATACAGAGTGGGGGTCTCACCCCGCATACGTACCCAGGTAGTCATCGGGTTTTCAATGCCCGGCAATGTCGGATCAGGGGGATCGATTTCCTCGAAGCCACCGGCTATCAATGCAGCCTGGGTCGCCTCAGGGTCGTAGTTACTGACCGAGTATCCCAGCTGGGTGATCGCCGGGGTTTCGCCTTCTTGTACCTGGCGCACGGCAAGATACTGGTTGTTTTCCCCTATTTTCAGGAAGGTGCGGTTGCCGACACGGGACTGTACCGGCATGCCGAAAACGGCCTGGTAAAAGTCGATGCTGCGTGCCGGATCGGAAACGCGTACTTCGAAATAGTTGAGCTTTTCCAGCCGGATTCCGGACTGGGCCAGCAGGCCATTTGGCAACAGGACAGAACCTGCAGCACCGGCTGAACAGGCAAGAAAATGGCGACGATTAATCATTGGAAAGCCCCTCAAGGAAAAACTTATCAATCTTTTTTTAAGACTTATCATGCCCTATGCTACACAGTGAGTCCAGCCACAATACCGGCGGCAACTCCCCGTAATCAGGGCTCCGGGTGCCATATTTACCTGTGAACGCCTCTTTTTCCAGCCTGCAAACCAGGGATTCACGATCCTTGCACAGTTCACTGGTACTAATGGTGAATTGGCGGGTCCATTCGCCATTGAACACTCAACAATAAACAGAAAAACCTGCTTCATTGCAGAAGCTTCCAGGGAGACAGTATGAAAACAAGTAAACTGGTAATCGCAGCAGCAATACTCGCCAGCCAGAGCTTTCCGCTCCTGGCCCAACCTGGCCAGGGTGACCAGGACACGAGCATGAGTTTCTTTATCACCAGCCGTGGCCCAGGTGATGGTGCCAATCTTGGCGGGCTGGCCGGTGCAGATGCCCACTGTGCCTTGCTTGCTGAAGAGGCAGGCGTCACCGGCAAGACCTGGCGTGCCTATCTCAGCACCACGGGTGCCAATGGCGTCTACGCTCGTGACAGAATTGGCAGCGGTCCCTGGTACAACGCCAATGGCGAACTGGTAGGACGCAGCGTCATGGATATCCATTACAGCAATGCCAACCTGAACAAACAGCGTTCAGTGGATGAAAATGGCAATACCATTAACGGTGTCGGCGACCAGCCCAACATGCACGATATCCTGACCGGTACCAATCCGGACGGTACTGCTTCTGATATGACCTGTAACAACTGGACGAGCAATACCGATCAGTCCCGCGCAACCGTGGGTCATTTTGACCGGGTTGGCGGTGGCGCCATGGCAGAGTCCTGGAATGCTGCACACCCGTCTCGCGGCTGCAGCCAGGAGCAATTGCAAGCTTCCGGTGGCAATGGCTTTTTCTATTGCTTTGCAACCGGTGAGTAAGCCTTTTTATCCAGGGTAAGCAAAAGTAATTAAAAAAGGCGCCAGAAGGCGCCTTTTTTATGCCTGCTTTTTCCTGAACATTTATTCGCGCGGCAAAATAGCCAGCCTGTCACCACTGTAGGTCCCTACCCAGATTTCACCATCAACCAGTAACGCAGAACTGGCATCATGCAAGGCGCTGTCTTCTCCCAGCCCGGCAATACGCTGCGCTTCAAGAGTCTCCGGATCCACCTCGATGACAGACCAGCCAGGCTCACAGTTTTGCTGCCCACAGTAATCCGGCGTATTGTTGCCAGCCACCAGGAGTTTGCCCCCGGCTGTCCAGCGGACATTGTCCGGAACGATATCCAGGCGCACGCTTTCCCGTGTTACAGGTGCAACCGTTCGATCAAACTTCAGCAGTTCAGAAGTGCCAAATGCCGCAACAAAAACATGGCGCTCATCGGCAGACACGACAATACCATTGGGACCGGCTGCCTCTGTCCCGGGGATAGTCCCGACACTTTCGCCCGGGTGCCATTCGAAGACATGACCCGTGATTTCCCCGGCCAATACATTGTCGATGGTATGTTCGGCAGGATTGAAGAATTGCGTGGCAACAAAACCGCCATCATCAAGAATGGCCACACTGTTGGTCCAGGATGATGCGGGCATGGGGATACAACCAACCCAGGTGATGGTTGGTTTCAGGAAGGCCTCGATTTCAAAGACCTCGATAGCCTCGCGCGCACCATGGCTTGTCATGTACAGGTTGTAAATATCCGGTCCCTTGTCAGAAGCCTGCAATGCAAGCCCGTGAGAAGACAGGTTGAGTGTATCCATCGGCCCGGGACAACCGGGAAACCGCTCGCTATCCTGGCGAAACATGGGATTGCTGCCGGGAAAGAGTATTTCCACGGTCCGCTCACTGGCATTGACCAGGTGGATCCTGCCGCGAATATCTTCACCGGACAGGCTGCCATCCAGGCCTGAGACCAGCAACCAGGGAGAATTGCCCAGGCGCAGGATATCTTCGCCATTGATGACACCGCAAAGATAGTCAGCACCCGGCGTGCTCGCACAGACCTCGTCCATGGCAGGTTCGGGTGTTGCCGGGTTTTCTGCCGGGGCCGTCATTGCTGTTTCTGCTGGCACGCTGGCTGGCTCTTCATTGCCGCCACAACCTGCCAACAAAGCGGCCATACAGATAACGCTGATCAATAAAGTGTTTTGATATTTCATTTCATTCCCCTTGAAAAAGACCTCATAGAATACCACCGGGTATTTCGTAACGGCAATTTGCTCCCTTCCCGCCCCATGCACTCTGTTCTGACACCGCCAGGGGCTTTCGTGTAAAATGCCCCGTTTTCCATCGGCAGCCAGCCCCGACACAGTCATGAACCTGAAGCAAGAACTCGATGCCATCATTTCCGCGAGCCTGAGTAAAGTCTCCGGCCAACAGGACTGCAGCGCCCTGATCAATTACGCCCGTGAAGAAAAGTTTGGTGATTACCAGGCCAATGGCGTCATGGGTATCGCCAAGAAACAGAAACAAAACCCCAGGGAACTGGGTGAGGCGGTGATCAAAACCCTGGACCTGGGCGCCATGGCCGAGAAGGTGGAACTGGCTGGTCCGGGCTTCATCAATATCTTTCTCTCCAGGGAATACCTGGCTGACCAGCTCAATGCCCTGCTACAAAAAGATCGGCTGGTTGAGAAAACCACGTCCGCAGAGACTGTTGTAGTGGATTATTCCTCGCCCAACCTGGCCAAGGAAATGCACGTGGGTCACCTGCGAGGCACGATCATCGGTGATGCCCTGGCACGTATTTTTGACTACCTGGGTCACCAGGTCATTCGCCAGAACCATTTTGGCGACTGGGGTACCCAGTTTGGCATGCTGATCACCTGGATGCAGGCTATCGACAGCAAGTCAGACCTTCAGGAAGAACTGGCCGACCTCGAAGTTTTTTATCGCCATGCCAAAGAGAAGTTTGACAGTGATCCCGAGTTTGCAAAAACCAGCCGGGACAATGTCGTGAAATTGCAGAAAGGCGATCCCGAGTGCCTGGCGCTGTGGCAAAAGTTTATCGACGTATCAGTGGCACACTGCCAGGAGCTCTACGAAAAATTGGGGATCACACTGGTCCCTGGTGATATGCGCGCCGAAAGTTTTTACAACGACAAGCTGCAACCCATTCTTGAGCAGCTTGACCAGGCCGGACTGCTCTCCACTTCGGAGGGTGCCCAATGTGTTTTCCTTGATGAATTCAAGACCAAGGACGGCTGTCCCCTGCCGGTCATCGTGCAAAAATCTGACGGTGGTTTTCTCTATGCCACCACTGACCTGGCGGCCATCCAGTATCGCAGCCAGACTCTCCATGCCGATCGTGTACTGTATGTCGTTGATGCACGCCAGAGCCTGCATTTCCAGCAGGTGTTCAGGGTAGCAGAACTGGCGGGGCTGAAAACGCCGCATTGTTCACTGGAGCATCTCTCCTATGGCACCATGATGGGCAGTGACGGCAAACCCTTCAAAACCCGTTCAGGCGGCACGGTAAAACTGATGGACCTGATGGCCGAGGGTGTCTCGCGAGCCTATGACCTGGTGTCCGATAAAAACCCGGACTTGGGCGAAGCAGAACGCCGTGCCATTGCCGATGTGGTTGGTATCGCCGCCATCAAGTACTTTGAGCTGAGCAAGAACCGCAACAGCGATTATATTTTTGACTGGAACACCATGCTGTCCTTTGACGGCAACACCGCCCCATACCTGCTGTATGCCTATGCCCGAATCCGCAGTATCTTTCGCCGTGAAGAAGCTGCCGGTGAAGACTCATTTACCATTGCCGTAGAAACACCGGAAGAAAAACGACTGGCACTCAAGCTGCTGCAATTCTCGGAAACCATCTCGCAGGTCGCCGACGATTGTTTCCCCAACCAGCTGTGCCTGTATCTGTACGAGCTGGCCGGCACCTACATGCGCTTCTACGAGGCCTGCCCTGTCCTCAAGGCAGAACCCGCCATACGTAATTCCCGACTGGGACTGTGTGAACTCACCGCCCGCACCATCAAACAGGGACTGGCATTGCTGGGGATTGAGACGCTGGAAAAAATGTAAGGAATACCGATAAAACGATAAAGGGATAAAGCGATAAAAGGACGATTCAGGTTTGCTGCAGATAGGTTTTACTATTTTCACTTTATCAAATAGTGGGGCCAAAGGATGACATGATCGTATTCGCTTCTCTCTTTATCGTTTTATCGTTTTTATCGTTTTATCGAGCATCTGCCCTGTATCGCCTTTCCTGATGCACTCCCTGGACACGTCTAAAGCGCCTAATCTATCCCCCCCGCCCCCATGTTGTTATAATGCGCGCCGCGTCATGGCGAGGTTTCAGGCCCGTCATTCCCGCTTTTATTACCATTTTTTCAACGCTCTTCTAAATAACTGGGATCAGCATGTCCGACAAACCAACCATAATCTATACACTCACTGATGAAGCCCCTGCACTGGCTACCTATTCCTTGCTGCCCGTGGTCCAGGCCTTTTCTGCCTCAGCCGGCATCAACGTGGAAACCCGCGATATTTCCCTGGCAGGACGCATTATTTCAGTGTTTCCGGACTACCTTCCCGAAGACAAGCAGCAATCCGATGACCTGGCCTACCTGGGCCAGCTGGCCCTGAAGCCGGAAGCCAATATCATCAAGCTGCCGAATATCAGTGCCTCATTGCCCCAGATGACGGCGACTATCAAGGAACTGCAGGCCAAGGGCTATACCTTGCCGGACTATCCGGAAAACCCGAAAACCGACGAAGAAAAAGACATCAAGGCCCGTTATGACCGGGTCAAGGGCAGTGCCGTGAACCCGGTTCTGCGTGAAGGTAATTCAGACCGTCGTGCTCCAGGGGCCGTCAAGCAATACGCCCGCAAGAATCCACACTCCATGGGAGAATGGTCCAGCGACTCCAAAACCACCGTTGCCCACATGGAATCAGGCGATTTCTTTGGCAGTGAAAAATCACTGACCCTGGACAATGATGACACCTTCCGTATTGAGTTCGTCAGTGCCGATGGATCAACCACGACACTGAAAGACGATGCGCCATTGCAGGCCCGGGAAGTTATCGACGCCTGCGTAATGAGCGCCAGCGCACTGCGCGATTTCCTTGAGTCAGCCATCCAGGAAGCCAAGGACAAAGGAGTGCTGCTCTCCCTGCACCTGAAAGCCACCATGATGAAAGTATCGGATCCGATCCTGTTTGGTCACGCGGTTTCCGTATTCTTCAAGGATGTCTTTGAAAAGCACGCTGACACCTTCGCTGAACTTGGCGTCAATCCCAACAACGGCTTTGGTGCAGTCCTGGCCCTGATCGATACTCTGCCCGTCGACAAGAAGGCAGAAATTGAAGCCGATATCCAGGCCTGCTATGACAACAGACCCGCACTGGCCATGGTGAACTCCGACAAGGGCATTACCAATCTGCATGTGCCCAGTGACGTCATTATTGATGCCTCCATGCCCGCCGCCATGCGCTCCTCAGGCAAGATGTGGGGCCCTGACGGTGAGTTGCATGACACCGTCGCGATCATTCCGGATCGTTGTTATGCCGACGTTTACCAGGAGACCATCAACTTCTGTAAGGAAAACGGTGCCTTTGATCCACGCACCATGGGCTCTGTACCCAATGTGGGCCTGATGGCGCAAAAAGCCGAAGAATACGGATCCCATGACAAGACGTTTGAAATGAGCGAGTCCGGAACTGTGCGCGTGGTCAACAGCGCCGGTGAAACCCTGCTTTCACATGATGTGGAGACGGGTGATATCTGGCGTATGTGCCAGGTTAAGGATCCCGCCATCCAGGACTGGGTCAAGCTCGCCGTGACCCGTGCCCGTGCCTCCGGTATTCCCGCCGTTTTCTGGTTAAACCCCGAGCGTGCCCACGATGCCGAACTGATCAGGAAAGTAAATGCCTATCTACCTGAACACGATACTAGTGGCCTGGATATTCGCATCATGTCACCAGTGGAGGCCACCCGCTTCTCACTGCAACGCATGAAAGATGGCCAGGACACCATTTCTGTCACCGGTAATGTCCTCAGGGATTACCTGACAGACCTGTTTCCCATACTAGAACTGGGCACCAGCGCCAAGATGCTTTCCATTGTTCCGTTGATGAACGGTGGCAGCATGTTTGAAACCGGTGCCGGTGGTTCTGCTCCCAAGCACGTTCAGCAGTTCGTGGAAGAAAACCACCTGCGCTGGGACTCCCTGGGTGAATTCCTGGCCCTGGCGGCCTCACTCGAGCATTTGGGGCAAAGCAACCGTAATGAAAAAGCCGTCATCCTGGCAAACACCCTGGATGCGGCTACCGGCAAACTGTTAATGGAAAACAAGGGCCCGCAGCGCAAAGTGGGCGAACTGGATAACCGTGGCAGTCATTTTTACCTGGCCCAGTACTGGGCACAGGCACTTGCCGAACAACACGACAATCATGAATTAAGTAGTGATTTTGCCGAACTGGCAAGGGTGCTGACAGAGCAGGAAAACGCCATCCTGACAGAGCTCAATGGTGTACAGGGACAACCAGTAGAAATCGGTGGCTATTACAAGCCCGATCCCCAATTATGTACAAACGCCATGCGTCCAAGCGCCATTCTCAATGCTGCCCTGGCAGCGATCACCCTCTAGGGATTCCAGCATTTCAGAAAGCATGCAGGGTTGGCAGAAAAACTGCCAACCCTGACGCTACACTTAATTCAGTCAATCAGTCGGTTAAAGTGGTTTCTGGAAGACCAGCAAAGCCCGGTCAGTTTCACCCCGCATGCTGAACACGCCGGCTGTATGGTCATCATCCGGGTTGGCCAGGATATCGCTGTCGACGATCAGGTCGAATCCGGCAGCAGTGACTTCATTGATAATGACGCTTTTTTCAATACGATGAATGGTCCCTGTCTGGCTGGTACCTGCCCCTGCTGCCGCCAGGTGGTCAACAATGACGTATTTACCGCCAGGTTTGAGCGCATCAAAGGCGCTGGCATTCAGGCTGGCTGAATCCACGCCCATGCCCTGGTGGTCATGGTAAAACAGGATGTTGAAAATGGCGTCCAGTCCTTGCGGCAAATCGATCTCGTTATAATCAACAACATGGTATTCAGCATTACCATTGGCATCGGCAAAAGCCTGGCCAGCCTCGCCCACAGCACCTTCCTGGAAAGCTGCCAGCCCTGGCAGGTCATACATCTCTACCTTGCCGGTTGGCCCCACGGCTGCCACCAGCATGGGCGTGTAATACTGCCCAAAAGTCGTGATTTCAGCGACATGATCCCCTTCGTTCAGATCAGCCAGGGTCAGCACCTCGGCAGGTTTGCGACCGGCGTCCCGGGCTACCTGTTCGGCAGTCCGCGCATCCGATTCCACCCCTCTGCGAATGTGTGCCGGTGTATTGTCTGGCACACTATAGGATTGTGCTGCCAACTGAAATGAAACCAGGCAGGCTGTCAGTGAAGAAACAAGAAGCAGTGAACGTTGTAGTGTGACCATGGCAATTATCCTTGCGATAAATAAAAAATCCCCTGGAGCTGATTCTAAGCTCCAGGGGATAAAGTTGGCAAATGTCGCCGAAGCGTGATTACTTGCTCAGGTCGAGCAACAGGCTGTTCAGGCGCCTGATGTAGCTGGCCGGGTCATCCAGGTGTCCACCTTCTGCCAGGCTGGCCTGGTCAAACAGGATTGCCGCCAGGTCATTAAAGCGCTCTTCATCGGCTTCCTTGTCGAGTTTGTCGATCAGCGGATGTTCAGGGTTGATCTCAAAGATCGGCTTGAACTCGGGCATGGCCTGACCAGCAGCTTCCATGATCTTGCGCATTTGTGCACCCATGTCATGTTCAGCAATCGACAGGCATGCCGGCGAATCGGTCAGGCGATGGGTGGTACGCACTTCTGCAACTCGCTCACCCAGGCTTTCCTTCAGGCGATTCAACAGGGGCTCGGCCTGCTTGTCCTTTTCTTCCTGTGCCTTCTTGTCCTCTTCAGTGTCCAGCTTACCCAGGTCCAGTTCACCCCGTGTGACATCCTGGAACTGCTTGCCGTCGAATTCCATCAGGTGACTGATAAACCACTCATCAACACGATCAGAAAGCAACAAGACTTCAATACCCTTCTTGCGCAGCACTTCGAGATGGGGGCTGTTCTTCGCCGTGTTATGTGACTCTGCAGCGATGTAGTAAATCTTGTCCTGACCCTCCTGCATACGGGAGATATAATCCTCCAGCGACTGATCCTGGACTGGCGAATCCGTATGGGTGGTCGAAAACAGCAGTAATTTGGCGATCTTCTCGCGGTTGGCATAATCTTCGGCCGGCCCTTCCTTGAGTACCTGCCCGAATTCATCCCAGAATTTCTGGTAATCCTCCGGTTTCTTCTTTTTCAGTTTGCCCAGCATGTCCAGAATGCGCTTGGTTATCGCGCTCTTCATGGAGTCTACTGCAGGGTCTTTTTGCAGGATTTCGCGGCTGACATTCAGGGAGATGTCATTGGAATCGACCACCCCGCGAATGAATCGCAGGTAGAGAGGCAAAAACTGCTCGGCATCGTCCATGATGAAGACGCGCTGTACATAAAGCTTCAGGCCCCGGGCAGCATCCCGGTTCCACATGTCAAAGGGAGCCTTGGCAGGCAGGTACAACAGGCTGGTGTACTCCAGCTTGCCTTCTACCTTGTTATGACTCCAGTCCAGGGGATCCTGGAAGTCATGACTGATGTGCTTGTAGAACTCCTTGTATTCCTCATCATTGAGTTCCTGGCGTGGACGGGTCCAGAGTGCCTTGGCTGTATTGACCGCCTCATATTCAGGCTGCTTATCCTTGCTGTCTTTTTTGTCCTTGTCATCCTCATCAGCAGGAGCCTCTTCCTTGACCATCATGACGGGAATTGAAATATGGTCAGCGTACTTCCTGACAATACTGCGCAGGCGATAACTTTCTGCAAACTCTTTTTCGTCTTTTTTCAGGTGCAGGACAATGCGTGTACCACGGTCATCCTTGGTATAAGGCTCTACATTAAAGTCTGACTCACCGGCCGACTCCCATTTCACACCCTGGTCAGCAGGCTCTCCTGCTTTTCGTGTATAGACCTCAACCTTGTCTGCAACGATAAATGCCGAGTAGAAGCCCACGCCGAACTGGCCAATCAACTGGGAGTCCTTCTTCTCGTCTCCGGTCAGGGATTGCAGGAATTGGGCGGTACCGGATTTGGCAATAGTGCCCAGATTATCGATGACTTCATCCCGGGTCATGCCGATACCATTGTCGGAAATGGTTATCGTCTTTTTCTTACTGTCATAATCAACTGTAATTTTCAGCTCTGGATCATCTTCGTAAAGGTCTCCATTCCCCAGGGCCGCAAAACGTAATTTATCGGCCGCATCAGAGGCATTGGAAATAAGTTCACGCAAGAAGATTTCCTTGTTGCTGTACAAGGAATGAATCATCAAGTGTAGTAACTGCTTGGCTTCAGTCTGGAAACCCAGCGTTTCTTTTTTGGCTTCAACTCCCATTGGAATATCCCCTGTAATGTGTTCAGTACTACGCCTAAATTGGGTCAA
>CAZROW010000001.1:0-14673 GCA_964601805.1 uncultured Enterobacteriaceae bacterium | reverse complement strand
CTCCCATTGGAATATCCCCTGTAATGTGTTCAGTACTACGCCTAAATTGGGTCAAATTTGATAAATTCAAGGCAAAAAAAAACGCATCCAGAGATGCGTTTTCCAACTATTTACTGCTTTATAGTTTTTGTTATTAACTGGCTGGCTTACCTGAAAAATTCTGCGAGGTCACGACGCTGGCGTTGCAGCGTTTCATAACGCTCCTTTTCCCGTGTCAACACAGTGACCCAGGTTTGGCCGGTATCTTCACTACGCTCATCACGCATCGCGTTGCGGGCTGCCTCGATACCTTCATCGTAGCGATTCAGCTCCATGTAGGAGCGTGCCATCGACAGATAAACCTGGTCAGGGCGATCAATCCCACCTTTTTCAAGGGCTGTATTGAAGGCATCAATGGATTTTTCCCATTCGGTCATGGTGGCATAAATACGGCCCAGGCGTGCGTAATTCTCACCATCATCGGACATGGCCGCGGCTCTTTCCAGCGGCGGTGCGGCTTTTTCGTCTTCACGGGCTATCTGGTAGCAGGTAGACAGGAAAGACAGGTTGCCTTCATCTTCTTCGATAATACCGTCTGCCATGCCGCGCTCCATGATGCGGGCGCAACCATAGGGATAATCATTGTTGTAGAGCTGGGCCGCCAGGTTCACGAGCTGTGAGTCGCTGTCCAGGTATCCCAGGGAATCGGTAACGTAATAGGATTGTGCCTGTTCCTGGAAGCGTTCAATCTGCCCCAGAACAGCCGGCAACAGCACCCAGTCATCCGGATCGTTGAAGAGCACGATGGATTCACGTAATACCTGGTAGGCTGATTCGTAGTCTTCTACATTGAAGTAGAGGGCACGCAGCAGGTCATAGGTATTCTTGGGAATATCTTCTCCCTTGGAGCGCAGGATTTCCATATTGCGCAGGATGAATGGAATGGCTTCCGGAAATTCTTCCAACTGGTAATGGGCTGTCCCAATCCGGAAGAATACGTCCTCGTTTGGTTCCAGGGCAATCTGGTTATACTCATTGAACTGGTCGATCGCCTGGCGGAACTGTTCCTGGACATAGTACAGGGATCCCACGTAAAACAGGGTTTGTTCCAACTGTTCCTGGGTCAGGTTTTCCAACAGGAGAATCTGCTCATAAGCCTCAATGGCTTCGTCGTACTGTTCCTGGATCTGGTAGATATTGGCGTAGAACTGCCACATGACGAACTTTTCACGGTCATTGAGGCGATCCCTGTCAAAGTCTTCCTTGATTTCACCCAGTACTTCCAGGGCCTCGGCGAACTGCTCCATATCTCGCAGTTCCATGACCTCGTTAATGCGGGTAAATACACGACGTCCGAGGGTCTGGGAAGAACGGGCTTCCGGTGGTGCCCTGCGACCATCGTCATCTTCGTCCTGTGCCAGGACCTGGCTGGAACCGATAACGGGAATGTCAGCTACCGGCAACACAGTCAGTGCCGCTGCCAGAAACAGGAACTTGCCCAACTCCGGCAGGAGTTTCTGAAATTTAATCTGTTTCATCAGTATGCTCTCTTTATTCATCATTCATCAGCCAGGTTATAGCGGAACAGGTACCTGACGCCAGGTACTGCTACGGGTTGTCCGTCCTGAACCCTGGCATTGAATTTGAATCGGGACACTGCACGGCGTGAAGCAGAGTCAAAAATGTTCTGAGGATCGGCATCAATCACCTGGATACTGTCTTCATTGACCGTACCCTGTGCAGTCACCGTAAATTCCACGAGACACCAACCTTCGATTCCACGTGACGCAGCGCGTTGTGGATACTGGGGCTGGATCGTTACGATTGGCAGCATTTCAGAGTCGCTGGCGGAGATGGAGGCATTGTTGTCCAGGCCACCCATGTCCACTTCAACACGAGACAACTGCAAACCTTCACCACTTGGTGCATCCAGGGACAGATCCGGTTCCGGCAGGTCGGGAATCTCTTCCGGTACATCCGGTTCTTCCGGCTTGGGTTCCTGACGCTGAACTTCCAGTTCGATATCGGGCATGGTGATATCCGCAATCTTGCGGGCTTCGCCCTTCTCCGGTTCCGACTGGTCCATGGAGATCAGGAATTGCATCAGGAAGAAAAGTGAAAACGTTACTGCTGAAGCAAAAACAATCGCAAATCCAATATTGAATAATCTGACCATGATTTATTCCTCTGCAGCTATTTGTGTACAACCCGAATCGGCTTCTCTCGCGGCATTCATGATCATGAGCACGAATTCATTCGCTGCGTCCTGATCCGCCTGAATGACTACACAGGCATTCGGAGATTCAGCAAGCCTTTGCTCGATTCTGAGCCTCAGGTTACGGGGAGGGATAATGTCGCCATCCATCCAGATTTCACCCAACGGGGAAACAGCCATCAGGATGGGCTCCCCCGAGGTGGGTTCAACGGTAGAGGCTTCCGGATACAGAATTTCGTAACCGGCCTCTTTTACAAAAACAGAAGTCACGATAAAAAAGATAAGAAGAATGAAAACGACATCCAACATGGGAGTCAGGTCGATTTCACCTGCTTGTTCCTCTTCTTTACCTTTGGCAAAACCTTTCATATTTAATCCTGTACTAATGACGTCATGAGCGTATTCATGAATGACGCCGGTTTAGGACGCATGCTGGATTTCAAGATGGTCTTCCAGCAATTGCAATTCCCTGTTGGTTCTGACTTTCAGGATATTGCTGGCAAAAATACCGGACAATGCGCCAACCATGCCTGCCATAGTCGGGATGGTTGCACGGGCAACACCACCTGACATCTGCTTGGCATCGCCACCACCGGTTACGGCCATGACGTAGAACACCTCAATCATGCCTGTCACTGTTCCCAATAATCCAAACAGGGGACAGATAACGACCAGCACTTCGATAACCGGTAAAGTGGATCTCAGGTCAAGCGTGACCCTTGAAATCAACTCGGTGCGAATGGCATGTGCATTCCAGGATTTCTTGTCCTTGCGGGATTCCCATTCGGACAAAGCCTTGACGACATTCTTTTTGTGTACTGTCTTGAGGAACCAGAAGCGTTCAATCATCAGGCTCCATTTCACAAACAGTAATATCGCAATGAAATTCAGGACGGGGCCACCGCGCTCCATAAAAGCGTCGATGGCCTCCAGGCTCATACTCAATTGTTCTAACATAAGCTACTCTCCAGCTACTTTAGCTTCAAATTGACTTTAGCTTATGATGCGTGAGCGGCTTCCGCCCTTCTGGCGATAATTCCGGTCGCCTGTTCTTCGAGGATGTGAATCACATTGTCACTGCGTGATTTCACGATCGTGTGGAACAGAATAGTCGGAATCGCTACGACAATACCAAGTACTGTAGTTACCAGGGCGCCTGAAATACCACCCGCCATAATTTGCGGATCACCGGTACCGAACAGGGTGATAGCCTGGAACACGGTAATCATACCGGTCACAGTACCCAGCAGACCGCCGAGAGGCGCTACCGTGGCAATAATCTTGAGCAATGTCAGGAACCTTTCCAGAGACGGTGTCTCCAGCAGGATAGCCTCACCAAGCTTCAACTCAAGGGTTTCGATATCCATGCTCTTGTCGGCTTCATACACCATGAGGACACGACCAAGCGGGTTGTTCTTGTTTGGACGATCCGGGTTTTTCAGCTGACGCTTAACCTTGGCATTGACGATAGTCAGGGTGATCATCCTTTCAACCGCAAGCAAGGTTGCAAACAGGCCAACGAAGATAATGATCTGACCAATGGTACGACCCTGCTCCCAGTATCTTTCACGGAAAGACGGTGAGCTAATCAGGGCTGCCAGGTAAGAGCCACCAAAGGCACCAGTCGGGTCAATACCTACACGGGTAAAGCCACCGCTAGCCTGCTGGATAGCCGCTGCAGTTTCAGTGTAATTGGCTGGCTGGCTGGGCAATACGCTCAAACGACGGGTATTGGGATCATATTCCAGGTACTGACCATTGGAGACGATGTTGTAGGAACCGATACGAACCACTTCCTGGTCAGACTGTGTACCGTCAGGCTGTGCCACGGCAGTAGTGAACTTGGTGACGTTGGCAGACTCGGTCATTTCCTGCAGCAGGAAGAACCACAGCCTTTCCAGTTGCTCAATGCTGGGCAGCTGGGACTCACTGGCCATAACGCCTGCCAGTTCAGTCATGAATTCGTCACGACCAGGGTACTGGGCAGAAATCAGGGAGGCTTCAAACTGACTGCGGGTATCACCGACTACACCGGCAATGGTACCGAACAGCTCGTCGAGGTCACCCAGGCGTTCCTGCAATGTTTCAAACAGCTGCGCCTTGATGATTTCGTTTTCGTTATAGGTGTTTTCCAGGTCTACGGAAATGCGTTCTTCAGTTTCCCTGCGCTCAATCATTTCATTGAGCAGCGCCTGGCGCTGGTTAACATTAGCCTGAAAGCGATCCATACGCTCGCGGCTTTCTGCGGTTTCGTTCAGTCTGCGCTCTTCTACCAGGTCAAGCAGGTTGTCGAGGTTGGCAGCCTGCTGCTGGCCATAGGAAAAAGTAGCAGTAACACACAACAGGGTTACAGAGACTGTCTTTGTAAAAATCTTGTTGAATTTCATTGTTACTTACTCCGGCGCATGAATTGGCAATTCAAGAATTTCTGTGGTGGCCAGGTCCTGTGCCATACGAATGGCATTGGCTACCGGGCGACGATAACTGTCTTCAAGGGTTACCCACTGGTTGGAGTTCTTGTCCCACACACCGGTTTCAGTCTGGTCGCTGGTCTGGTAAAGCAGTGCGATACGGCCAACACGCAGAATGTCCACGTCACGCTCAACACCGCCGATGTCCAGGGTGTCAGTGTAATGCTGCATTACCCTGCCGTAGTTGATTTCCTGCTGATAGGCAGCAAGAACCAGGCGGAATTTTTCAGCCACGTTAACGCTGGAATCACTGAAGGTGTCACGAATGAGACTGAGACGGGCCTGTCTTTCATCAAGCAGGAATGGCAGGTCGAGATCAACAAACTGCTCAAGGGCTACCATCATTCTTTCCATCAGAGGCGGAACCTGACGTTGCAGAGCAGCCGCATCTTCGATGGACTGGTTGTACTCCGCAATCCTTCTTTCCTGCTCGGCAATAGTTTTGCGATAACCTGCGTTATACACTTCAAGGCCATCAACAATTTTAGCCACTTCGCTGTATTCCTGGATCAGTTCATCAGCTTCGTCTGAAAGCTGGTTAATCTGGCGCTGGGCTTCTGCAGCCGCCGCAATGGCCTCACCGGCCAGGGCATTTGCTCTATCGATGATGCTGGTGTCAACAACAGTGTCCTGGGCGGACACTGAACCGATACCCAGCATGACCGGTAACATTAATAAAGGAAAAAGAATCCTTTGCTTGAAACGATGGTAGATCATGTGTAGTCCCACTTAATTTAAGTAAATCTATAAAGATGAGAAGACTCCCGTTAACTCATCCTGTATCCAGCTAAAATCACATCTTGTGATTCATACTTCGTTGGACGCAAGAAAGCTTGCAAAAGTCTAATCGAAAGGTAAATCCCCTAAAAAACATGGTCTCGCAGTACGAAAGCTGCGACACCATAATATTCTTTATTTAACGATTAATGGCTCTTCCCTGAATACAGCCCTAATCCCTAAGGCAGGTGAGCATATCAAATACTCGTATCAGATTGAACACTTTAATCCTTAAAAAATCAAAGGATTTCTCAGTGTCTTTGAGGGGTTTTCCGAAGTATTGCAGGGGGGGGTAAAAGAGGTCGAACTGCCCCGAAACGGAGCAGTAATTCAACCTTTGCGGGAAATAAAAAATGACTCTCTGGTCAGTTACCAGCCAGCCGCTTTCTTCAGGCCTTCGCCGATCTCGGCCAGGCTCCTGACAGTCGTCACACCGGCATCATTGAGGGCCGCAAACTTCTCTTCAGCGGTACCTTTACCGCCTGAAATGATGGCGCCGGCATGACCCATACGTTTGCCGGCAGGGGCTGTGACACCCGCAATATAGGAAACCACCGGCTTGGTGACATTGGCCTTGATGAACTGGGCGGCCTCTTCCTCAGCCGTACCGCCAATCTCGCCAATCATCACTATTGCCTCGGTCTGGTCGTCTTCCTGCAGCAGGCCCAGGATATCGATGAAACTTGAGCCCGGGATAGGGTCTCCCCCGATACCTACACAGGTGGACTGGCCAAAACCATGGTCAGTCGTCTGTTTGACGGCTTCATAGGTCAGTGTGCCGGAACGGGAGACAATGCCGACTTTACCCGGCAGGTGAATATGCCCAGGCATAATGCCGATCTTGGATTCTCCCGGGGTAATGACTCCGGGGCAGTTCGGTCCAATCACGCGAGCCCCCAGCTCATCACATTTGACCTTCACTTCCAGCATGTCCAGGGTGGGAATGCCTTCTGTAATACAGACAATGAGCTTGATGCCGGCAAAAGCTGCCTCCAGGATCGAATCCTTGCAAAATGGCGCAGGAACATAGATGACCGAGGCTTCGGCACCGGTCTGCTCAACGGCTTCACTCACGGTATTGAATACCGGCAAATCCAGGTGCACCTGCCCGCCTTTGCCTGGAGTTACGCCCCCTACCATGCGCGTGCCGTATTCAATGGCCTGTTCGGAATGGTAGGTGCCCTGTGAGCCTGTGAAGCCCTGGCAGATAACCCGTGTGTCCTTGTTCAATAAAATGCTCATTTGGCACCTCCAGCGGCTTTTACAGCTTCCTGGGCGGCTTCGGTCAGGCTGTTGGCCGCAATAATGTTCAATCCGCTTTCCTTGAGTACCTTGCTGCCCAGGTCGGCATTGTTGCCTTCCAGTCTTACCACCACAGGGACTTTGACGCCGACTTCCTCGACAGCACCCACGACACCTTCAGCAATCAGGTCACAACGGACAATACCGCCGAAAATATTGACCAGTACTGCCTTGACCTTTTCGTCGGACAAAATGATCTTGAAGGCCTCGGATACCCGCTCCTTGGTCGCCCCGCCACCAACATCAAGAAAGTTGGCCGGTTCACCACCATGCAGTTTGACGATGTCCATGGTCCCCATGGCCAGGCCCGCGCCATTGACCATGCAACCGATATTGCCGTCCAGGGCGACATAGTTTAGGTCCCAGTTGGCGGCATGAACTTCACGCTCATCATCCTGGGTGGGATCGTGCATTTCCTTCAGCTCGGGCTGGCGGTAAAGCGCATTACCATCGATATTCAGCTTGGCATCCAGGCAATGCAGGTTGCCTTCTGTGGTTATCACCAGCGGGTTGATTTCCAGCAAGGCCAGGTCACAGTCGACAAACATCTTGGCCAGGCCCAGGAAGATTTTCGTGAACTGTTTGACCTGGTCACCGCTCAGGCCCAGTTTGAATGCCATTTCCCTGCCCTGGAACGGTTGGGGGCCAACCAGGGGGTCAATGGTGGCGCGCAGGATCTTTTCCGGAGTCTCGTGGGCCACCTTTTCAATTTCCACACCACCTTCCGTTGACGCCATGAACACGATACGACGTGAACCCCTGTCGACTACGGCGCCCAGGTATAACTCCTTGTCGATATCGGTACATTCCTCGACAAGAATCTTGTAGACGGGCTGGCCGTCCTTGTCAGTCTGGTAAGTGACCAGGCGCTGTCCCAGCCACTGCTTGGCAAAGGCCTCGATTTCATCTTTATTGGACACCAGCTTGACGCCACCGGCCTTGCCACGGCCACCGGCATGTACCTGTGCCTTGACTACCCAGCGATCACCGCCGATTTTGCCGGCAGCCTCCACGGCCTCCTGTGCACTGCCGCAGGCATAACCCCTGGAAACGGGCAGCCCGAAATCGGCAAATATTTTCTTGGCCTGGTATTCGTGTAAATTCATATCGGTTATTTCACTCTGCTTTTAGGTGATTATCGCTTTTTACGGTTGGCGATATGGATGGCGTGGCCGTTAACTGCCAGGGCCGCTTCATGTACCGCTTCACACAATGCCGGGTGCGAGAACACGGTCATTCCCAGGTCTTCTGCACTGGTACTGAACTCCATCGCGACTACAACGGTCTGGGCCAGGTCTGCGGCAGAGGGGCCTATTATGTGACAGCCCAGGACCCGGTCAGTCTTGGCATCTGCCAGTAATTTCACCATACCGTCGGAATCATTGGCCGCCAGGGCGCGCCCGGAAGCGGCAAAGGGGAAGACGCCGGTGTTGTATTCAATGCCCTCTTCCTTCAACTGCTCTTCAGTCTTGCCGACTGCTGCTATCTCGGGATGGGTATAAATGACAGAAGGAATCAGGTCGTAGTTCATTGACGCTTTCTGGCCGGCAATATTTTCAGCCACCATGACACCTTCCTCGGAACTCTTGTGTGCCAGCATCGGGCCGCGCACGATATCGCCGACTGCATACACTCCCGGAACATTCGTGGCACAGTGATCGTCCACCTGGATGAAACCACGCTGGTCACGTTCGACACCGCAATCATCCGACAACAGGTTTTCAGTGAGCGGACGACGGCCGACGCAGACGATGAGCTTGTCAAAACTCTCGGTTTTTTCGCCTTCCTTGTCTTCATAGGTCACCTTGACGCCCTTGGCCTTGCCTTTCTTCAGTTCGCTGCCGGTGACCTTGGCGCCCAGGCGTATATCCAGCCCCTGCTTGGTCAGAATCTTTTTCGCTTCCTTGGCAATCTGCTGGTCTATCATGGGCAGGAAAGTATCCACGGCTTCGAGAATCACCACTTCGGCGCCCAGGCGTGACCAGACAGAACCCAGTTCCAGGCCAATCACACCGGCCCCGATGATGCCAAGCCGCTTGGGCACAGACTGGAATTCCAGGGCACCGGTGGAATCCACAATGACATCACCATCCAGGGGGGTGGGCGGAATTTCTATGGGAACCGAGCCGGCAGCCAGAATGATGTTGTCAGCGGACAGGGTCTGGGTCTTGCCGTCCTTGTCGGTGACTTCCACCTTCTTGTCTTTCAGGAGTTTGCCGGTACCCGAAATACCCGTGACCTTGTTGGCACGGAACAAGCCGGTAATACCACCGGTAAGCTGTTTCACCACTTTTTCCTTGCGTTCAATCATGGCCGGCACATCCAGGCCCACCTTGCTGACCTTGATGCCATGCACATCGAAATCATGGCTAGCCTCGGCAAACTTGTGGGAAGAATCCAGCAGTGCCTTGGAAGGAATACAGCCGATATTCAGACAGGTACCGCCATAGACGGGCTTGTTGTCGGCATCGATCCACTTTTCCACGCAGGCTGTCTTGAGGCCCAATTGAGCGGCACGAATGGCGGCTACGTAGCCTCCCGGTCCTGCCCCGATAATGATCACGTCATAATCTGCCATGGTAATGTCCTGTTACTGCTTGTCTGTAGTTGACTGTAGTTGACTGTAATTGTCTAAAGTTGAATGCAATGTGACGCACCAGGCGTCGCTACCCGGGTCCTTGCTAGACCTCGAGGAAAATACGCGCCGGGTCTTCCAGCAAGTCCTTGATGGTCACCAGGAACTGGACAGCCTCTTTGCCGTCAATCATGCGGTGATCATAGGACAATGCCAGGTACATCATAGGCAGTATTTTTACTTCGCCGTTGACCGCCATTGGCCGTTCCTGGATTTTATGCATACCCAGGATGGCAGTTTGCGGCGGATTCAGGATCGGTGTTGACAACAACGAGCCAAACACTCCGCCGTTGGAAATGGTAAAGGTGCCACCTGTCATCTCTTCGATGCCAAGTTTGCCGTCACGGGCCTTGAGGCCGTAATCACGAATGGACTGTTCAATGTCGGCCAGGCTCATGGCATCGGCATCACGCAGTACCGGGACCACCAGGCCGCGATCTGAAGACACCGCCACGCCAATATCCTGGTAACCATGGTAGATAATATCGTTACCGTCCATCGAAGCATTGACGGCCGGAAAACGTTTCAGAGCCTCAACACTGGCCCGTACAAAAAAGGACATGAAACCCAGGCGTGTGCCGTCATGCTGTTTCTCGAAGGCGTCCTTGTACTTGTTGCGCAGTTCCATGACAGCCATCATGTTGACCTCGTTGAAGGTGGTCAGCATGGCCGTTGTCTGTGTTGCCTGCAGCAAGCGCTCGGCCACCTTGGCACGAAGGCGGGTCATGGGTACCCGTTCTTCCGTGCGGCCATTGCCGTTTACTGCAGGAGCCGGCCTTGGTGCCGGTGCGGCGGGTTTGGCTGCTGCCGGCGCCGGTGCGGATGCCGCGGGAGCTTCCGCCTTTGCAGCAGGTGCCTTCATGAAATTGACCACATCTTCCTTGGTGATTCGTCCGTCCTTGCCGGTACTGGGGATACTGTTGGCATCAAGGCCGTTTTCTTCCACCAGCTTGCGTGCGGCAGGGCTCATCAGCACTTCTTCCGAACTCTTGTCGACATCTTCCTCTTCAGGTTCTGCCGGGGCCGGGGCTGCTTCACTGACCTGTGCCGGTTCACTTTCTGCTGACGACTTGTCTATCTCACCTTCATTGAATACGGCCAGCACTTCGTTGCTGACGATGGTGTCGCCCTCTCCTTTCCTGATGTCCTGAAGCACACCGTCTGCGGGTGCCACGACTTCCAGGACTACCTTGTCCGTTTCAATATCCACCAGCAGTTCATCACGAGCGGCACTTTCGCCAGGCTTCTTGTACCACGTGGCAATGGTACCGTCCGGTACCGACTCAGGTAATGTGGGCGCTTTGATCTCTATAGCCATGTTTTTTCCTTTTCCCCGTTATTTGGCCGGGCATGTCTTGCTGTGCTAATGCTTTGTCGGGTTATTCCTGTTCGGCGATACCAAGGGCCTGTTTGACCAGCAACTCCTGGCGCCTGTTGTGCAGGGCCATGTAACCACCGGCCGGCGCTGCCGAGCCCGGGCGACCCGCATAATCCAGCTGGAAGCTCGGGCGATCGCGACGAATAACATTCTTGATGTGATGCTGGCTGGGATACCAGGCGCCCATGTTCTGGGGTTCTTCCTGGCACCACACAACCTTTTCAAAATTCTTGTAGGGCTTGAGTACGTCGTAAAGGATGTCCTCCGGGAACGGGTACAGCTGCTCCAGGCGTATAATGGCGACGTCCTTGATACCCTCTTCACGGCGCTTCTTGCGCAGTTCGTAGTAGACCTTGCCGCTACAAAGCACGACGCGCTTGACCTTCAGGGGATCAATATCGTCATCGGTTTCAGGAATCACCAGCTGGAAACTGCCTTCTGACAAATCAGACAGGGAGGAGACTGCTTCCGGATGACGTAACAGGCTCTTCGGTGTCATCACGATCAGGGGCTTGCGCAGTGGACGGATCACCTGCCGACGCAGCATGTGAAAAACCTGCGCAGGTGTTGTCGGTACACAAACCTGGATATTGTGTTCAGCACAAAGCTGCAGGAAGCGTTCCAGGCGGGCTGAAGAATGCTCCGGTCCCTGTCCTTCATAACCATGGGGCAACAACATGGTCAGGCCGCACAGCCTGCCCCACTTGTACTCACAACTGGTAACGAACTGGTCAATGACCACCTGGGCACCGTTGGCAAAATCGCCGAACTGGGCTTCCCAGATGACCAGGGCATCGGGCCGGGTGCTGGCGTAGCCAAACTCAAAGGCCAGCACGGCTTCCTCGGAAAGCAGTGAATCAAAAATGACAAACTTGCGTTGTGACGGTGAAATATGACTCAGCGGCACATAGCTGCGACCGTTGTTCTGGTCTCGCAACATGGCGTGACGATGAGAAAAGGTACCGCGACAGACATCCTGGCCGGTAATACGCACCTTGTAGTTATTGGCCACCAGGCTGGCATAGGCCAGGCACTCGGCAAAACCCCAGTCGATGGGTTTGTCGCCTTTCGCCATCTGGGTACGGTCTTCCATCAGTTTCTGAACCTGTCGGTTCAGCTTGAAGTCATCCGGCACAGTGACCAGCCGGTCCGCAAGCGCTTTCAGGTGCGTGATGTGAATATTGGTCTCACAGGGCATATCCCAGGAGTGACCGATGTAGGGACGCCAGTCGACAAACAACGCCGTGTTGGGCACGTTGACCAGGGATTTGACCACGTGGGTGCCTTCATCCAGTGATTTGCGATAGTTGGCGTTGATTTCGTCGGCGGCCTCTTTTGTTATCAGGCCTTCGGCAATGAGTTTTTCCGCGTACAGGGTCCGGGTCGTTGGATGCGAACGGATTTTCTTGTACATCATGGGCTGCGTGGTGCTTGGCTCATCGGTTTCGTTGTGACCACGACGGCGATAGCACACCAGGTCAACAACGACATCCTTGTGAAACTTGTTGCGATAATCCAGCGCCAACTGGGCGACAAACAATACCGCTTCCGGGTCATCACCGTTGACGTGGAAAATCGGTGCCTGGATCATCTTGGCGATATCGGTACAGTACTCGGTGGAACGGGCATCGTTCTGGCGCGAGGTGGTAAAGCCGACCTGGTTGTTCAGGATAATGTGTACGGTACCACCGGTCTTGTAGGCACGTGTCTGTGACATCTGGAACGTTTCCATGACCACGCCCTGCCCGGCAAAGGCCGCATCACCATGGACGATGATTGGCAATACCGTTTCCCCGTTCGGGTCCTGGCGACGATCCTGGCGTGCACGTACCGAGCCTTCCACTACCGGCGATACGATTTCCAGGTGCGAGGGGTTGAATGCCAGGCTGCAGTGGACTTCGCCCCCTGCTGTCATGATGTTGGACGAGAAGCCGGAATGGTATTTCACGTCACCGGAAGTCTTGTAAACCTTCTTGCCTTCAAATTCCGCAAACAGTTCTTCGGGGTTCTTGCCCATGGTGTTGACCAGGACATTGAGCCGGCCGCGATGGGCCATGCCCATGACAATTTCCTTGACGCCGTTTTCACCGGCACGCTGGATAATATCGTCCAGCGCATGGATCATGCTTTCCCCGCCTTCCAGGCCGAAACGCTTGGTGCCGGGGTACTTGCCATCCAGGTGTTTTTCCAGGCCTTCAGCAGCACTCAGGCGCTCAAGAATATGCAGGCGCTGCTCCTTGCTGAAATTCGGTTTGCCCCGATTGGGTTCAATGCGTTGCTGAATCCACTGACGCTCTTCCATGTTGATGATGCCCATGTACTCGTAGCCAATGGAGGAGCAATAGATACTTTCCAGGACATTGGTAATTTCAGACAGGGTTGCCTGGGGCTGTTCCATGTACAGGGATTCAGTCAGGAATTCATTATTCAGATCGGCGCTGCTCAGGTTATGGTATGCCGGATCAAGATCGGGAACCGGATTGCGCGCCTTGATGGCCAGGGGGTCAAGGTTGGCATGCTGGTGACCGCGGGCGCGATAAGCTCCGATCAATTGCTCGACACTGACCTGCTTGGCTTCGTGGTCAATGCTGCCGGGTCTGGCGCCATTGGTGACCTGTACGGTAGTCGTGCCACGTTTGGGCAAACCACGAAACTGTTTCACGATGGCGTCATGGGAGACATCATGGCCATTGCCGCCTTCTACCTGGGGCAATGAAGAAAAATAGTTTTGCCATTCTGCCGGCACCGATTCCGAATCGGCCAGCCAGGATTCATACAAGCCCTCCACATAATCCAGGTTGCCCCCGGAAATATGGCCGCTATCGAGCATCAGTTCGCGAAAATTATCCATCATGATGGTATCTGTCTTCCCCAGTTTCGACGCACGGCAGGTTTCAACCATGCAAAGTGTGATTACAACGCTATGCTATAACGGGTCAGGTGCCCCTTTCCATGAGCATGGATCTGATATGACCGATGGCACGTGTCGGGTTCAATCCTTTCGGGCACACGGCAACACAGTTCATGATGCCGCGACAACGGAAAACACTGAACGGATCTTCCAGGTCGGCAAGACGTTCCTCGGTGTGGGTATCCCTGCTGTCAGCAAGGAAACGGTAGGCTTGCAGCAGGCCTGCCGGACCAACAAACTTGTCCGGGTTCCACCAGAATGACGGGCAGTTGGTGGAGCAGCATGCGCAAAGAATACATTCGTAAAGGCCATCAAGCTTGGCACGATCCTCCGGTGACTGCAGGCGCTCAATTGCCGGTGCAGGTTCATCGTTTTGCAGGTAAGGCTTGATGCGCTCGTACTGTTTATAGAAAGCAGACATATCCACCACCAGGTCACGAATGACCGGCAAGCCCGGCAGCGGACGAATGACCAGCGTGTCGTTTTTCACCACCTCGGAAATATGGGTGATACAGGCCAGTCCGTTCACCCCGTTCATGTTGACCCCATCGGAACCACACACACCTTCCCGGCAGGAGCGGCGATAAGCCACGCTTTCATCCTGCTCTTTCACCAGGTGCATCACATCCAGCACCATGATGTCCTTGCCACCAGGAATTTCGACCTCGAAATCCTGCATGGAGGGCTTGAGGTCCGTTTCGGGGTTGTAGCGGTAGACGCTTACTTTCATTTGGGTAATCTCTTTCTACTATTTCGTTGGGCTAATAGTGAATTAATTCTTTCAATAACTTCTTTGTCGCTCGATAAAGGGATAAATCGCTTGCCTAAATTTCTGAATTCTCTTTCTTTAACCTCTTCCACATAGCAGGCCTGCTGCTCTTTCAATGACTTCAATCGCTCGATAAAAGGATAAAAGGGCTTAAACTTTCGAGTCCATGTTGAACCGCATGCCTTTTATCCTTTTATCCTTTTATCCTTTTATCGTCCGTTAATATTTCCTTTCCA